>PWNH01000099.1 GCA_003557905.1 Methanomassiliicoccaceae archaeon
CGACACCGAACTTCTCTGCGGCACCGGGGATGGGTTGGGCACCACCTTTAGATTTGGATATCTTACCCTTCTTACCGGTGATGTACCAGTTTACGAATATGCCTCGCGGCAGACCTTTGTCAGGCATGATGGCCTGGTGGTTGAACAGGAAGGCGGGGAAATGAACTGTCATATGCTCCTTGCCACCGAGGTTGAGGTCCAGAGGATACCAGTATGAGATATCCGCCCTGATCCTCTCCAGCACATCCGCGGGGACACCTGTCCCCTCGGAGACATCCTTTGCAGCGCCATTGCCCAGTATTACGAAGTCGAAGAAAGACTCAGTCATCTGCTCCGGGACTATGGTACCGTCGTTGGCATAGGGGGATATCAGGTAATAGACGGGGTACAGCGTGGAATCCGATATGGCCTCGATTATCCAGTTATCATCGAATGGGAATCTTGTGCCTAACCAGTTACCTTGTCTGACACAGGCGCGCTCACGGAACCAGTCCAGTACCCCTTGTACGTTGTTGTAGTACTCCGATGGGAATATGTCCATGCTGCGGCAGTGTTCTTTGGTGCGTGAGGTGAGATCGGCATCACCATAATCGATGAACCATTGATCGTCGACACGGCGTATCATTACCGGCTTACCGCAACGGCATACGACCTCCTCCGAGAGGTCGTAGAACAATCGCGCCTCCCCGGATCGGAGCATGTCATCGCGCATGCGGAGTTTGGCATCCTCCACCTTAAGACCCGCGTATTCTCCGCAGTTGGAGTTCATCCTCCCTTGGTGATGCCCATCCTTGTAGACCTGCTTCTTGGCCTCCAGCAGTCGCGCGTCACTACCATCCGCGATGCCGAGACGGTCCACGATATCGACTGCGGCACAGGGGCCATATCCGTCGATGTCGATTATCGGTATCACCTCGATATCCGCAATTGAAGGGTCCATCCCCAGCGACCTCATCCATTCGGGGTCACGCTGGAGCTGACGCAGTGCAATGAGGTCATCAGGGGCATCCGAGGGGACGGATGTCACAAGACCGGTTCCGACGTTGGGGTCACAGAACAGGGCCGGAAGGACCGGTATCTCGCGATGGATCATCGGCGCCTCGCACATACGCCCTAGAAGATCCCGTCCAGGAATCCGGTCCAGAACCTCCACATCATCTATCTGGTGTACGAGTTTTCGTGATGCGGGCTCGGAAAGCACCCATACCTCCCCGTCCACTTTCACCCGTACATATTCAACCTCAGGGTTCACCCAGAAATTCGTCTGACCGAAGACGGTCTCAGGTCTCAACGTAGCTGCTATCAGGTACTCGTCACCACATCTGAACTTGAGCAGTGTGTACTCGTTTATCTCGGCGTTACCGCCTCTGGAGAGGTCCGTCTCCGATGGATCCACGGCTACAGGTCCACACTCGACACATGCCGGGGCGTAGTACGGTTTCTGGATCAACAGACCCTCGTCCATCAATTTTCTGAACTGCCATTGGATGAAACGGTTGTAATCAGGACGTATAGATGATGTGAATCTCCTCCAGTCACAGAGGAAACCGAATCGTTTCCAGTAATCGTTGACGTAGACGTCGTTGAAGAAATCAACGACCCCCTCCGGCGTTTCCAAAATTTTCAACGATTCCTCGGGGCAGCCGTTCCTCAATAGGTAATCCACAGTATCGGGGTCCCGGGAGGCGACCCTTGATGCCAGGCTGATGGCACCGTTACCAGTGGCATGTGTACCTACCGGGAATAGTACATTGTGGCCGTCCATACGCTTGAAACGGGAGATGGCATCCACATATGTGTATCCCCTCATATGGCCGACGTGTAGGTAACCGGTTACACCAGGATAGGCGAATATGATCATGAATTTTGGGCGGTCGTCCGCCTCTGAGACGTGGAGATTTTCGGCCTGCCACCTTTTCTGCCACTTCTCCTCAATTTGCTTGTAACCGGATGCCATTTTCAATCCCCTGGAGGTTTGTTGTTCTGCAACGGGAATTCTTTATTAGATATTTGTGTAAACCGGGATGGGCGTCAATCACCTGTCACAACGCATGACAGGACAACATTTTTATTCTCTAAACTGAGTGGTAACCATTGGTTTTTCTCAACTGGTTAGATGTCATACATCGGCAGACAATGTATGACAATTCTTAAATACACTGTATTGAAATGTCATATCAGGAGCCGCAGAAGGGGGCTCCTTTCCGTCAAGGATGTGATGTGGATGGATGTTGAAAGGATTACGCTCAGGATGGAGCCGGAGGACGTCTTCGAGATGGATGTCTTCCTGGACGAGAATCCAGAGTTTGCAAACCGGTCACAACTGATCCGCATCGCGCTCCGGAACTACATGCGAAGGGATGCACAGGAGGAGGAGACTGGAGGGCTGAAGATCCAGCTCGGAGACCGTTACATCAGGGCTTTAGCCGCTCTGAAGGAGAACGGTTTTGCCGATACTGAGGCCGGGGTCGTGGAACGCATTGTCGAAAGGACATTGGTTCCCCGCGAGACCTTGGAGGATGCTGCCAAGAAGGCCTTCGCCGCCTATGACATGTATCCGGGGCTCATAGAGAAATAATCGAGACGGACATATACGGGCTGGCAAAGGGAAAGGGATGCAGGGGCCTCGGCCCCACCCTTACTGGCCTAGGAGCGGGGAAAAATGGACAAGGAAGACCTGGAGAGACACCAGAAGGCCCTTGAGGCGTTGAGGAACTGTGCCGAGATGTACGAAGATCCGGTGATAGACCAACGCATCATAGAGCTGACTTTGGCCTCCAAGAAACTGATGGAGTCCGGGATGGACCAGTCCAAAGAATGATCGCCTGCGATGGCGAAAGGGGGCTATGGATGCACCAGGGCTTCGGCCCTGAGCCCCCATACGGCAAAAAGAGGGGATGCAATGGACGATACAATGGAGAGTAGCATACAGACCTATGCGCTGAACATAGAGCCCAGGGTGGCCGTTGTCGGCGTCGGGGGCGCTGGATGCTCGGTCATAGACCATATCTACTATTCAGGTGCGAACGTCGAGACGATCGCCATAAACACCGACCGGCACTCCCTTAAGAAAATCGGAGCTGACCGTAAGGTCCTGCTCTGCGACAGTGTCACCAAGGGCGAAGGTGCCAAGGGGGATCACGAACTCGGCAGGTCCTGCGCGATGACTCATTCCGAAGAGATATCCGATGCTCTGCGCGGACATGACATGGTGTTCATCATCGCCGGAATGGGCGGAGGTACTGGCACCGGTGCAGCGCCTGTCATTGCCGAGTTATCCCAACGCCTGGAGATGATCACGTTCGGCATAGCTATCAACCCTTTCAGCTTCGAGAACGGGAGATGCCGCGTCGCCCGTGAAGGTGTCAGACGCCTAAAGACCATGGCCCCTATGACCATGGTGATGGAGAACGACCTGTTATTGGAACAGGCTCCCGATGCTACCATGGAGGAGGCGTTCACCATGGCGAGCGCCGGGATAAACGATTACATATCAAAGAGCACAAGAAAGGTTATCAACGCCTTCCTGGAACAAATCGCCCTGTTGGAGATGGATCTGGGCGAACCTTACGGTGAATGGCCCGCCATGGATAGGGACACTATCCGCATTCTCTTCCCGTGACCTCCGTAGTTTAGAGATTCGGCCATTCAGGGGGCCTCCACCCCCGTCTTTTTTCACATAGGGTTTTTAGGCACGCCCGCTGATTGACTGATTATGAGATTAGGGGTGATCGTCAATCCCATCGCCGGCATGGGGGGATCGGTCGGGCTCAAGGGAACGGACGGTTATGCTCTGGCGAAGGCCCAGGAGATGGGGGCCGTTCCAAATTCGAATGAAAAGGCGAGGAGGGCCTTGATGAGAGTGGATCTTTCCAAGACGGATGTGATCGCACCCCCCGGCGACATGGGCTCCGATGTGCTGACCCGTTTGGGTGTTCCCCACGGAATCATGCCCCTGGAACTCAGCGGTTCAAGACAGGACACCGTTGACGCCGTGACCGCAATGGGTGATGTTGACATTCTGATATTCTGCGGCGGTGACGGCACCGCCCGTGACATTCTCGATACCGCCCCCGAACTGACGGTCCTTGGGATACCTGCCGGGGTCAAGATGCACTCTGGAATTTTCGCAGCCACGCCCGAGGCTGCCGGTGATATGCTCCAGGCCTTCTTGGAAGGAAGGACTGATATGGACATGGCCGAGGTCATGGACATCGACGAGGAGGCATTCCGTTCGGGGATTCTTAAAGTGGAACTCCATGGATATATGAGGTCCCTTACGGACGCCGTGTCGATGCCGGGCTCCAAAGGGCCCTCCGATGGCAGCGACCAGGACCAGAGGGATGACATCGGACAGAGCGTGGCGGAATCCATGCGGCCAGAGGTCTTGTATCTGATAGGCCCGGGGTCCACCGCCAAAGCATGCATGGATGTCTTGAGACTTCAACACTCCATACTCGGAGTGGACGCGGTCCGGGACCGTAGGCTCGTGGCGTCAGATCTATCATCCGATGATATCATCGGGATTCTGGAAGGGTCTGGAGAGGCCCGCATCGTACTCGGGGTGATCGGCGGGCAGGGATTCATACTGGGCCGCGGGAATCAACAGTTCACCCCGGACATCTTGAGGAGGGTGGGGGTGGACAATCTGATGGTTCTTTGCACCCCCTCCAAACTCTCCCGGCTCAAAGTCTTGAGGGTGGACAGTGGGGACCCCTCCCTGGACGATGAGTTGCGCGGCATGCGCCGGGCGGTCATCGGTTATGGGAGGGAAAGGGTTGTGAAAGTGGTTTGATTCAGACCGCTGAACGGACGGTCTCGTATCCCAGCTGGAAGGCCTTGGCGTTTATCTCCTTGAACCTCTCCGGCACCGTCTCCAGAAGCGTCTCCTCCAGAAGACTGCGCTCCAGTGGGAAGTCCTTGACACCGGCCGTCGCACCTATCAATGCCGCATTGGCGGCAACCGCTTTACCAGCCTGGGTCGCCAACTCGGTGGCGTTCAGGGTGATTAGCCGGTCCGTGACGCTGCGGATGTTGGCCACGATGTCATCGATGGCGGGATAGGACTCCGCTCCCATCGAGACCTTCACGGGCACTGTCGGCTGCAGGTTCATCACTATGTATGTGTCCTTGTTGGCCAGGTTCAACATCCGATATGTCTCCACCGGTTCGAATCCCAACAGGAGGTCGGCCTGACCCGTGGCCTCCAATGGGCTCAAGGCCTCATCCCCGAAGCGCAGGGTCGATAGGACACTACCGCCTCTCTGAGCCATCCCGTGGACCTCGCTCATCGCCAATTTGTGACCGGCGGCCATCGCTGCATGTCCCAAAACACTTGATGCCAACAGTACACCTTGACCACCGACGCCGGCTATCTGCACACAGTATCTCATTCCACCACCCCCATGGCCCCTCTGGGGCAAATCTTGGCACAGACCCCACAACCGATACAGAGGTCCGGGTCGATCATGACATCCTCACCATCACGATAGAACGCGGTGCAGGCCAAGGCCTCGACGCAGTGATAGCACTTAACGCACTTGTCCTGGTCGACGGCGTAGGTGCTGACCTGCAACACCCTACGCTTCTTCAACTCCAGAGGACAGGGGCTCTGGGATACGACGACGGATATGCCGTCATGCTCCAAAGCACCCTTAATGGCCTTCTGGGTCGATTTGACGTCCAGGGGGTCGACGGTGACGACATGCTCCACTCCACAGGCCTTTACCAGCGGCTCGATCGCCAGGGCCGGTGTGTCCCTGCCACCGTGGCTGCGGCCCGTCCCGGGATGCGGCTGATGGCCAGTCATGGCTGTGGCCCTGTTGTCCACGATCACCAACACGAACTTATGACCGTTGAATGTCGCGTTCATCAGTGGCGGTACACCGGTATGGAAGAATGTTGAATCTCCGATTATGGCCACGACCCTTTGGTCGGTCACGGCCGAGAACCCTCCGGCGGCCCCGACCGAACCGCCCATGCACATGACCAGGTCGGCAGTCTCGAACGGAGGTTGGATGCCCAGGGTGTAACAGCCGATGTCCGAGGAGTATATCGCCCCCTCCTTACCCACTGCTTTCTTCAAGGCGTAGAAGGTGGCCCGATGGGGGCAACCGGCACAAAGCATAGGAGGCCTGGTGGGCAAGGTCATAGGAGGAGGGCTCAAAGGCTCCCTTCCCTCCCTCACCGGGACTATCCCGATGTTGGATATCACATCCGGGTTGTACTCGAATGCCCGGGGCAAGTGTCCGGTGCGCTTTCCGAATATCGGAGTGCTTATACCATTCTGGCGAGCCACGCGGAGGACCTGGTCCTCAAGGTAAGGCTCCAACTCCTCAACTATGATAACCATGTCCTTGTCGCGGATGAATCGGGCCACGAGGTCCTCGGGCAGGGGGCTTGACATCCCCAGTTTCAATATGGAGACATCCTCCATCCATTCCTTGGCATAGGTGTAGGACACGCCGGAGGTGATGATGCCCACCTGACCCTCGCCCTCAATGGTGTTGTAGGGCGATGATTCCGAGACCCTGCGGGCTGCCTCGCTCCTCTCCAGGAGCTTCAAGCGGTTCATGCGTGCGAAGGCCGGTATATTGACGAATCGGCAGGCGTCCTTCACGAACTTGCCCTTGGCAGGCTCCTGCTCGGGTTTGCTCAGCTCTATCACACCACGGGCGTGGTTGACACGGGTGGTGGTCCGGAAGAGCACCGGCGACTTCAGTTCCTCGGAGACCTTGAATGCCTCCTTGATCATCTCCTTGGCCTCGGCCGGTGTTGCGGGTTCGAACATCGGCAGGAGCGACAACATCGAGTAGTAACGGTTGTCCTGCTCATTCTGTGAGCTGTGGCATGAAGGATCGTCAGCAGTCAGGATGACCATCCCGCCATCCACTCCCGAGTACGCCAAGGTCATCAAGGGGTCGGCGGCAACGTTGACACCCACATGTTTCATGAAGGCGAACGACCTGACACCGGATATGGCCGCCGCAGCGGCAGCCTCCAAGGCCACCTTCTCATTGGTGGAGAACTCGAAGTAGACGCCTGCCTTCTGACCAATCTTCTGCAAGGTGTTACCTATCTCAGAGGAGGGCGTCCCAGGGTATGTGGAAGCGAAAGCCACTCCTGCCTCTATGCAACCTCTGACTATGGCCTCATTGCCCAGGACCAGGAGTTTGCCGGAATCGTCCAGTAATCTTTCCATAATCAATTCCTCCATGCGGGTGGGAAGCCGGTACTAAAAAATATGACCGTGTCAACCTTTCGCATTCTAACGGATAAGCAACTTCCTGATTAAAGCGTTTACTAGGCTACCGTGGGCAAGTTTTATGAGAGGTCAAGCTCTAAGGAGGTTCGAGAACCATGGCCAAGACTTTCCATTACATTCGTGTCAGAGTAATGTGCAACGCCACCGAGGACGAGGACCTTTTGGCACAGACCATGGAACTTCTCTGCGACCCTGAGAGGATAGAGGTCAGCGAGGGCGAGGGCCATCACGGCAACAGACTTCTGATGTTCGAGGCCGATCTCAAGAGTGGGAAGGACCACAAAAGGCTGTTCAACACTATTGGGATCGAAGCCATGAAATCCATACTTGCAGAATTGGATGAAAGGATGGATGAGGATAACGCCTTCTATCTTCGCTTCGATAAGCAGAAAGCGGTGCAGGGTGTTTGGGAGCTGGTACGCCACGGCGACGTCTTCATGGTCAACGGTAAGGTCGAGACGCATCCCGTGGACAGGGATGCGGCCCTGATCAAGATGCGGACCTTTCTTAACGACCTAGTACACAATGATAAACTTGATTAATCAGAATGCTTTGTGCGACGATAAGCGGGGGTAGCCAAGCCTGGCCAACGGCGCAGGACTTAGGATCCTGTCCTTAGTGGTCCGAGGGTTCAAATCCCTTCC
>PWNH01000042.1 GCA_003557905.1 Methanomassiliicoccaceae archaeon
CGGCTGCGATCTCCACGTGACTCCTGCCGCCGGAGACCTTCTCGTCGGTGACCACATAAACCAGGTACTGTGCTCTCATATCTTCCTGACCTTGGCACCGGATGCCACATCGGCAGGGGTCATGTTGTACATGCTGTCGAACAGCTTGGTACGGAAGGACATCGGGCCCTTGGCCTCCAAGGCCGCCTTCTCACCTGCAAGACCCATGGCCACCAAGGCGGAGGCGCTGGCCAATGCCCGGTCCTGGGACACGGCGTTGAAGGCACCGACGACGGTTGATGCCATGCATCCCGTGCCAGAGACCAGTTCCATCATCGGATGGCCGTTGCTGACCACATAGGTGTCCTTACCATCACTGATGATGTCCTCGGGAGCGGTCATCACGACTGTCAGGCCGAGACGTTCAGCGTACTCACGGCAGATCTCCACGGGATCGCCCTTGACGCCGTGGGAGTCCACGCCGACCACTTTGGCATCCGATCCGGCCATGACACCTATCTCTCCGGCATTGCCCTTGAGGACGGCGACCTCCAGTTCATTGAGCAGTTGATTGACGGTCTCAGTCCGATAAGGTGTGGCACCTGCCCCGACAGGGTCGACAATGACAGGTATCCCCAGCTCATTTGCCCTCCTTCCCGCTACCAACATCGATGTGACTAGACGATCATTGAGGGTGCCGATGTTCAGGACCAGTGCGCTGGCTATCGCGACCATGTCATCCATCTCCTCGATGGCGTCGGCCATCACCGGTGCCGCACCGGTGCATATGGCGATGTTGGAGCAGTCGTTGACGGTCACATAGTTGGTTATGTGGTGGACCAAAGGTCTTCTGTTCCTCAATTCCTCGAACAAACGGGATGCTTCCGAACTCGTCATTGTTATCAACCTCCGTTTGGGAACCACATGGCCTAACAAGATGCTGGCGATCGCCCCTCAAACCGTGGATGGCTATCTGCAGTTTGATATTTATTTTATTACCGTTCCTGCAGGAACGTTGTGGAGTAGGAGTCTACCGTATCTTGTTCACTATCATCTGGGACATGAACGCCATTCTCAACGCCTTACCGTGTTTGCAGTGCTGGTGTAGTCCACCCACCAAGGATGTGTCAGTCTCGAAATTGTGGATCATGAAGGTTCCGGTGGATCCGGCATGGCCGATGAACTCGAACGGCATGATCAGAGGGGTCTTCTTGAAACGCATCAGACCGTAACCGTAGTCCAAGCCCAATCCGAATTTGGCCCAATCCTGCATCTTGGCGTAGGAATCAGCATTTATGAGTTCCATTTCCGCGAAAGCCCTTATGAATTTCAGCATGTCCTCGGCCGATGACACTATGCCGCCGGCGGCATACTCCTCGCTCAGGGTACGGTGGTCTATCAGATTCTGATCGCCGAGGTACACACCCGCGACCGGATGCTCCGACTTGACGATGGGTTCACTTCGTTGTATGAGATAGGAACTCTGCATGCCCAAGGGACGGAAGAAGAATCTCGACAGAGCGTCATGATAGGGCATTGACGTCAGATTCTCAATCACCAAGCCCAATATCTGATATCCGGTACTGGAGTAAGAGAACCCTTTACCGGGAGCGAACTTCGGTTTGGTCGTATCCTTCGTCAACCTTATCAGGTCCTGCGGGGTCCAGAAACGGTCAGGGTCATCGGTTATTATCGATACGTCCATGTCCTTTATGGAGGTCCCCTCGTCAAAATAGTCGTTCAGACCGGATGTGTGATTGAGAAGATGCTTGAGCCTTATATCCTTAGTATGGTCGACACCGTCCATTACATGGAGTGATTCGGCGATCTCATCATCGAGATGGTCGGTGACGGGGTCGTCGTAACTCAGTTCCCCTTTCTCCTCCATCATGGCGATGATGGTCGAGGCGAACATCTTTCCCACGCTGGCCGTGAACTGGGGCTGATCGGGATGGGCGTAAACGCCTTCGTCACCATCCGCCACCTTGAGATGGATGTCCTTGCTCCCGGAGTGCACTAGGAGATGGGCCACATGGATGTCCCGATCCTTTGAGACTAGCTTCCGAAATCTGTCCTCTATCTCCTGGCAGGCCCTGTTCTTGTCCATTCTCATCTTAAAGTCAGAAAAACATTTAACCTTATCTCAGGTCTCTGAAACAATCAATACGGTTTGGTCCTGGCCTTAGAAATTCCAATCATTGGCCCTACGGCTGAACAGCATTGCCAGAACAGCTACGAATAGAATCACGGATACTACAACTTCCATCACTATCGACCTCACCCCTCCTATCTGTGAAGGATGATGATATACCTATCTCAAAGGAGAGATGGACCCTCACGGATGCAGCTCAACACATCGGACGTCGTCATGAGGTCTTCGAATACCAGCGCCATATCCTCAATGCCTCGGTCGCATCCACGTCCTTGAGCTGGAAATATTTGGCTGAAGGTGAGGAGAGGACAGGGGCGTTGACAGTCCTCAGGTCCTTATAACGCTGGATGGGGTCAGCGTTCAATGTGAAGGATTGCAGGTGCGTTCTCTTTATGAGCACATGGTAGCGATTGATGTCGCGGAAACGCAGAGTCAGCTGACGATCGTCCAATGAGGTCGCGCCGTTGGCGTGCCGAGATAATGCCAACACCAATGCAGGGACCAGAAGTAACAGGGACACGTAGCCGAATCCGATGCCGGCATCATTGGCGGTGTGCCATAAGGCCCCTGCAACTATCGCCGTGGGTACCGTCGCCCGGATGATGTAGCGTATCCTTGCCCTGCTCGGCAGGAAGGCCAGTTTGCCCGGGATCTCATATTCCGGCAACACATTGCCCAGGAAACGGTTTATGTCCTTGAAGCGCAAAAGAGGGTGGAGCATCGATATCTGTTCCTGACCCTCGGAGCCTCCGCCGGCGACCTCCAGGAAAAGGGAGCTTAGGCCCAGGGGCTGCCTTATCAAACCCTCCTGCACCGTCAAGGCCTGTATGCGATGCAGTCCTATCGAAACGTGGTTCTGCTTCAGTATGCCCCAGCTTATCTCCAGCCGGTCCTGGTAGCGTTCGACACGGAAACGGGCGTACTGGATGACGAAAAGGACTACGGAAACCACATAAGAGAGGATGAGAAGTGCCACAAGTGTGATGGCCAGGAACTCCAACGGGATCTCGACCAGTTCCGCGAAGACGATGTTGAGGAATGTGTCGGGCATGTAGGCGAATATCTGCGATGCCAGGAAGGCGATGACCGAGAACAGTATGAGGAACCTTCCTGAGGTCGCACCTGCGAGCCAAAGGTTCCTCCCCTCCAGTTTCTCAATCGCAAGAACGTTCTCCTCCGGTTCGCCGTCCTCCCAGTTTTCGGCTCCGCCTTTCAGGTGTATACGGATACTCTCGACCTCCGCCAAGGATAGTGCGCGTAGGTTGACCTCGGTCTCCTCAGTACCTGCGGTCTTAATCTGCATCGTGGCCAGACCGACGGCCCTCTGCAGTATGTTGGTGTAGACGTTTATCGACTGCACCCGCTCCCTTTTTATCGACCTCTCCGATTTGAACACTATACCCTTTCGGATATGGATGTGCCCGTAGTCGTAACGGTAATAGAAATACAACCAACCGAGGGCGCTGAATAACATGTTCATCAGCAGCAACGCCCCGAATGCGGCAAGGAACACCCCCGCCATCTGCCCCATGGAGCCCCCTCCCTGTGTCAAGGATACGACTAAAGCCACACCCAGATAGGACGGCAGACCGCGTAGCGCCTCTATGACGATGAGCAGAGGATGCTGTCGCACATATTCAGACATCTTCATCACTCACTCTGGCCAGGGCGGATATCTCGCCTCTCAGCTCCTCCGCCCTTTCCTTGGGAAGGGCGGGTATCGGAAAACGTGTGGCAGCGGTGGTCACATAGAGGGTGGCCAGTCCGAAATACCTCATCAACGGGCCGTGCTCGGTGTCCACATGCTGCACCCTTATCATGGGGATGAGATGCCTTCGGATTATGAAAATCCCGTGTTGGGTCTCAAGCTCCTCCTCCCTGACCTCGTAGCGCCAGAAACGCATGGCCAACCAAGGTGCCACAGCCATGCCGTAAGGTGCGTAAAGAAGAGCCACCGCATACGCCAACATACCATGGAACTCTGTAATGAAAAGAATACCCACGGCATAGTTGTTGAAGGCCAGAGCGAGTCCCATCAATATCAGGAAGTTAAAGGACCCGTTTATGGTCCAGACCTTCCAGGCCCGTGGATCTATCCTCTCCTTGGGCTCATTCTCCAATCTGAGTCTCTGCCTTATCTCCTGCAAACTGACGGCTATTTCCATCACCCCTTCGTCCCCGGGACCTCATTGAATCCACGGGACCATAGTAAAGGTTTGTGTTTTAGGTCCTTGTGTATGGAGATGGGATAGCATTCGGATTGATTTATTAATCGGCAACATCATTGTTGCAAGTGTTCTTATGAGGGTATCGATAGTCTTCCAGTCAACACATGGCAATAATCGTTCGATAGCAAATCACATTCGTAATGCCATGGTGCTTTTGGGACATGACGTGGAAGCACACAACGTGCATGATGTGACCCCTCAGGAGGTGGCGGGATCGGACCTTTTGGTGTTCTGCGCTCCGACGCACATCCAAAGAGCACCGCGTAAGATACGTTCCTTCCTCAGGAAGTTGGCGAAAAATGGTTTCTATGGGGATTTCGCCTTGGTCGCCACCCGGTTGCCAGACACCCCCCGTTTGCCAAGGGCGAGGACGCTGGACATGATGGAGGAGTCGCTCGATGGTTCCGGTGGCAGAGTCGTCGGGAAGCTGGAGTTGCTCAGTGAGGACATGCGCGGGCCTCTGGAGGAGGGTTGGGAGGAAAAATTGGATTCTTTCCTTGCCGGTGTGATGTTCGAGGTCCGCTGATACCTCACAATCCCAAAGGCTTGCCCCACTCATCCGCGAAGAAGTTCTCTTCCGCAGGTCTTCGTGGCGGCCTCTCCCTCTGTTGCAACAATTGCTTCTCAGAGAGCATGGAATCATCCGTACCGGGTCTGCCACATATCACCAGGGTTATGAGTATATGACTCGGGGGTATGCCGAGAACCTCCTTGGCCTTTTTGGGATCGTATCCGGCGATGGGATGGGCGATTATGCCCATGCCTGTGGCACACAACAACAACTCACCGATTGCCAGTCCGCAATCGAAAAGGTGGTAATCCCGACGGTCGGACAATTCGCAATCATCACTGGACTGTGAACAAACAGCGAATACCAACGGTGAACTGAGGGCCCATGAGTTACCACGGGGGAGGCAACCTTTCAAAGCATCCAAGCGTTCCTTGCCACGCACAGCTATCAGATTCCAGGGCTGGTTGTTGTTGCATGAAGGAGCCAGTCTGGCCGCGCCTGCCATGGAAAACACCTCCTCATCCGTCAGAGGCTCAGGGGACAATACCCTCAGAGCCCGTCTCCTTTCCACCGCTTCTGCGACCGATAGGTTCATCCTATGACAAAGGTCGTGAAACGGATATACATTTGTCTATATCCTTATGGAATTCCCACCGCAAGGAATTGGAATATGAATGAGAGCGAACCGGTTATCACCGCGGTAAGAAACAACATCCCAATGACCAGGGCGATTATCTTCTGCTTGGTTTCTTCTTTCAATTAAGCTCCTTATGAAGTGCCCGCCCGGATGACCGGGCAGGGTTTTGTGTAGACTTCCCATCACAACGACGCCAGGAATTCATCTATGGGTATGGCCTGCATCGTCGCAGTGCTCAGGGTCCCTCTCGAACCCAACTCCACCAGCACCTTGGCGACCGTGGCCTCATCGGGGGCATCCAGGATGTTGAGGAAATCGTACTTCCCCAACAGCGCGTACTGCACCACGACCTTGGCGCCCATCGCCTCGATCTCCTTGTTGACCTCCTTCAACCTCTGCGGGTTTGACTTGAGGGTCTTCCTTCCATCGCTGGTGAGTCGGGATAGGACTACATAATGTCCCATATGTTCCACCTCCGTTCTTGGTTTGAAGGTGTGACCATTTAACCGTTTCGATTGGACTATTCGCTCTTGTGGTAATCCGTCAGCATCGAGTGCAGCTTTTCCTTTCTGGCCTCATCATCGAAATCGTGGGGGATGAACCATAGGGGGAGGTTGCATGTGCGACAGTCACCATCGGAGCAGATGAGGTCCTGTACCAGGCTACATGTCCTGACGTCCTTCCTGAACGCATGGAATGCATTCATCTTGCAGGTAACCATGGACCATGTATCGATGTAGCCGATAGAAAAGATTGCCCCCTTGTCAAACTTTGAACCATGCGATAACCTTTTTGCGGTTGCTGATCAGCAAGACGGCGATTATCGAGAGGATGGGGACGGCGGCGCCCCATATGTTGCCTAGATACCAGTATGCCAGGGTCAACCCCAATATCCCTGAGGCTCCGTATTTTCTCAGGATCTGGGTTCCGCTCATCCGGGTCATGAGGATGAGCACGATGGACCAGAGGGCCAATGTCACCAGTACAGGACCGGAGAGGATCAGTAGACTCCTGTCCAACAGAACATCCTCCAACAAAGGAACCAGGAGGAGGTCCACCAGGACGGGGACTAAAACCGCTGCAGTCAATGTTATCAAGAAGCCTCTGACAACGGACTTCCTGAAGCTTACATACCATCTTTCCTCCATGATGGAGGATGAACCTGTTGGTTATTCATTTTTTACTATGTTTGTTTGGATATGTGATTGTTGTTTGACTAAATCCTATTATAGTCCTTATCACGATTTCCAACTAACACCTGGATAGAGCCAAATATGGACATGCCCGGTAATCAGGTAAGGAGAGTTTCCAATATGAGATACGAAAGAGACCGTCAACCACGCCAGTTCCACAAGGCGGTTTGTGCGGATTGCGGAAAGGATTGCGAGGTGCCCTTCAAACCGAAAGGGGACCGGCCCGTATACTGTCGTGAGTGCTATCCTATTCATGCACCTCCAAGGCAGGAAAGGATGTGAACGGGTCGGGATCAAGGTTCGATTCGATAGTCTGAATCGGATGTGGACAGTCTGTCAGCAGGGGGTTATTTGTCAAACTATAAATAATATAACGATTTATTTCGGTTTAGATTGGTTCAACGGAAGACTATAGCCTGGTCATATCCCTAAGAACAAGACAGTAGTTAAGTTGGGCGTAGAAAGTACGGCGATCGATCTTATAGGAAAAGGAGTTGAGAAAGGATGTCTTTTGACAGGGATGGACCACCCCGGGAATTCCACAAGGCGACATGCTCTGACTGCGGTCAGGAATGCGAAGTCCCCTTTAAGCCTACCCAGGGCAGGCCAGTCTATTGCAGGGACTGCTACAAGAAGCACGCCCCCCCGCGACGTGACAGGTTCTAGGACTGTACTGCTTCCGCAGTGACCAAACTTTTTAATCAATTTTCATTCACTTATCAATTCTCATAGACCGTCTGTGAGCTCGTTGACAGATGTTCCATCCGATATGACATTTCTCGAATGTGTCATGAATGCCATTCCATCCATATCCACATCACTGTGTTCCATACGACCGTTCTTATAGTAGAACGCTTAGTGACCATATAGATTGGTCGTACGAAGACTATAGCCTGGTCATATCCCCAAGAACAAGACAGTAGTTAAGTTGGGCGTAGAATACGGAAATCGATCTTATAAGAAAAGGAGATGAGAAAAGATGTCTTTTGACAGGGATAGACCCCCGAGGGAGTTCCACAAGGCCAC
>PWNH01000052.1 GCA_003557905.1 Methanomassiliicoccaceae archaeon
AGGCGCAGGGAGTCACCGGTCTTGTAGTTCTCACGGTTGAGAACATATGATTGAACGTCATCGTAGGCTGATATCACGGCGAAGAGGCGGGCACCGTCAGGCACGTAATGGGCGCAGAGACGTTCGGCGTTGTCCTCCTTGCAGACCAGTCCGCGGCAGTTGCATATCAACTGTTTGTTCTCCGTGAACCCCAGGTCGTCTATGGCTGCGAACTCCATTCAAATAACCTCCTCTTCCAACTCGTCGTCGATCCTGCCGGACAGGTCCACAGGGTCGTCCAGGATGTCAAGGTCCAGGTCGCCGTCGGCAATGGACTTCAAGGTGTGGACTATCAGAGGAAGCTCCCTCTTCGCACCGTCCCTGCGTATACGCTGGAACAGTGGTTCTTCCACGCCTTCCTCCCGACGCACGGCGTCCAGGCCCCTTTCCTCGATCTTCGCCTCAAACGCCTCCCACAGCCGGGGATAGTCACCATCCCGCAGGGAGAAACGGCAGTAGCTGAGTGCCGGTCCGCGGTCCCACTCCTCGGTGCACACATGGATCATGGACCCCTGCTCATCGGCACCGTCCTCCATCAATTTCCATATGACCTCCTGCCAGGTGCCTTTGGGCCCGTGGGGCAGGGCGGGGTGGAGATTCAGAAGGCGGTAGTTCCGACAGGTCTCATCATCCACCCACAGCATATACCCGGCCAGCATCCCGACGTCGAAGAGCCGGTCGCCCAAAAGGCGTCGCATCTCCCGTCCATATTCGATGCGCCAGACGGTTTCGTCCTCTTCCCTCAGGTCGGGACGGTAATTCTTCCAAGAGAGGGTTATCAGAGGGATCCCGAAGCCGCGAACCAGGTCGAAGAACATCTCCCTCTGCTCCCGGCGCGGGTTCTCCTCCTCGGTGTTGTCCCAATTGCAGAAAACGAACGGTATGTCGATGTCCAGCGTCCCATCCAGCTTACGCTCGATGACCGTGCGCAGCAAGTCCCTCGACCCCTGTCCGCGACCAGTTGAGAACCATCCTATCCGTAACATTCAGGACACCTGTGGCGAATAACCTTCTCCTAGGATATAGTGTTTTCAGACGTCGAACAGGACCGTGACGGACGGTTCCTGAGGGTCGACATTCAACATGTGGTACGTTATCGCTTTGACAGCACCGAGGGCGCTGTGCCTATCCAGGTCCAACTGTTCTCCCCTGGCCTCACAGCGCAGCGACCCGTCCTCGAATTCCACAACGAACTCCTTGAAGACCATCCCGTAGGCATCGAAGAGGAACAGCATCTCCGACAGGAAGGCGTAGAGGAGCTCCTCCCGATCGCCACCCTCGACACGGAAGATGCAGGACCTCACAGCGTTGACGCCGTCCAGGTCCACTATCTGATCGAACAGCGCCGTGGCGGCGGTCTCGAAACACTCCTCGAGTGTGGCAC
The DNA here is from genome assembly GCA_003557905.1 of Methanomassiliicoccaceae archaeon. GTDB lineage: Archaea > Thermoplasmatota > Thermoplasmata > Methanomassiliicoccales > Methanomethylophilaceae > PWHV01. Next base: position 1,424 of record PWNH01000052.1, read on the forward strand.
CGTGGCATTTGACCAACACGTCGGCGGTGTGCTCTATGGTCTCATATCCTTCGGCCATGGTAACCTCAGGCCATGGATACATCATTAATATATTGTCGTTGCCTTAACCGATTGATATGAAGGTCTTCCTACTGGGATGCGGAACCATCGGCCGGACCTTGGCCCAAGCTGCCGAAGGGATGGACAGGGTGGAGGAGACCATAATTTTCGACAAGTATCCGGAGAGGGTGATGGACTTCGTCTCATCATTGACCAAGGCCTGTGTCACCGATTCCCTGGACCACATGGCGGAGGCCGACCTGGTGGTGGAGGCCGCCAGTCAGGAGGCCGCATTCTCGGCGGTCCCCATGGCACTTTGCATGGGGAAGGACGTCATGGTCATGAGCGTGGGCGCCTTCGTCGACGATGCCTTCCGCGACAGATGCCGTGATTTGGCCATGGAACACGGCGGCCGCATCATGGTGCCTTCCGGGGCCATAAGCGGTGCGGACGGACTGCATTCGGCCGCCGCCGGGAATCTGAGGAAGGTGGAGCTGACGACCATCAAGGGTCCGCGCAGCCTGATGAACATACCATATCTCGAAGAGAGGGGCTTGGACGTGGAGACGTTCGATGAGGTCACGGTGTTGTTCCGCGGCAGCGCCCGGGAGGCGGTGCGCAACTTCCCCCGCAACGTCAACGTCTCCGCGACGATCAGCCTCTTGGGCCTCGGTTTCGACGAGACCATAGTCACCATAGTCGTCGACCCCGACACCGAGGAGAACCGTCACATATTGGAGGCGGAGGGCGACTTCGGCAGTCTGCTCGCCGAGACCCGCAACGTCCCCTTCCCCGACAACCCCGCCACCAGCTACCTTGCCGCACTGTCGGCGGTGGCGGCTCTGCGCCGTGCTGTAAACAACGAGTGGGTCGGCATCTAACGCGATAGTTATTTCTCATCGTCCCTGGATGTAGTGACATGACCGGACGATCCCAACGCATCCTAGCTGATGCCGAAGATGTCGATGCAATCATCATATCCAACTCCCGCGAACCGTTCCTGGACCCGAACTTCTGGTACGTCACCGGCGCCATGGGAGGGTTGTTCGAGTCAAGCCTGGTGGTCCTTAAGGAAGACCGGGTGGATGCCATAGTCTCGGAGATGGAGGCGGGGAGCGCCCGTGATGGCGGCGCTTCGGTGCATGTTTACAAGACGGCGCAGGAGAGGGACGAGCTCACCATCAGGTGTCTGGGGGATTCCGAACGAATAGGCCTGAATTACGATTCGATAACCCTGCATTCCGCCGAGAAGTTGAGACAGTTGTTAAAGGATGTGGAGTTCAAGGATGTCGCTGAATCGATCAAGCGTTGCCGCAGCATCAAAGACCGCGGGGAGATAGACAACATAAGGCGGGCGGCGGCGATAGCATCCAAAGTCGCTGAGGAACTCCCTGCGATCATATGCCGGGGAATGACCGAGCAGCAGGTCGCTGCGAGGATAGACTCCCTGTTGCGTGAGAGGGGCTCGGAAGGCGAACCGTTCGCAACCATAGTGGCATTCGGCGACAACGCCGCCCATCCCCACCACCGTCCCGGTCACCGTGTTCTGGGTGACGGAATGACGGTGCTCTGCGACTTCGGTGCCATTTACGGCCGGTACTGCTCGGACCTCACCCGCACGATGTTCTGCGGCAATCCAGATGACGACTTCGTGAAAGCCTATGATGCGGTGGTCGAAGCACAGGATGCCGGCGTCCGGGCCATGGTCGCGGAGGCCAAGGCCTGTGAACCGGACAGGGCGGCGCGGGAGATCATAGACGCCGCCGGTCACAAAGGACGTTTCATACACTCCTTCGGCCATGAGATCGGACTCTCCGTACATGAGGGCGGCGTTATGAGCCAACGTGCCCACCACGTGCTCCTGGAGGGCATGGTGATGTCGGCGGAGCCTGGAATCTATGTTCCCGGTAGGTTCGGTATCCGGGTTGAGGACACCGTACACATAAAGGCGGATGGCGCGGAGAGGCTCACCGGGTTCGACCGTGCCCTGACGGTGATATGATGCGCGATGAGATGGCGGTATCGATAGGGGTGCTGGTTGATGCGGGGGCGGATTTCTGCGACATCCAATTGCAATCAATTGAAGGCCTGACGGTCCGTTCCATAAACGGCCGTCTGCGTGATCTGGAGGACCGCTCGGCCGAAGGCCTCAGGATAAGGGTTTGGAAAGGCGGTCGTTGGGGTTACGCCTCATCCGTCCAGGTCGACAAGGCATCCCTGCGCAGATGTTGCGATGAGGCGATGCGCAACGTCCGTGGTGACCGCCCATCCGTCAGTATGAACGCCCCCGTGAATGTGGGCGATCACCGTGTCCGGGTGGGATTGGATCCATCCAAAGTCCCACTGGATGAGAAGGTCGCTGCGGTGTTGGACCTTGACGGCGCACAGAGGATGGACGGCGTTCTGAACCGCATCGCATCCTACAGCGAGGAGACCAAAAGCAACATCCTCCTGAACTCGGCCGGTACCGATGTCAGTTGGAACGAGGTCAGGACGCGATTCCGCGCCATGAGCGTGGCTGCGGACGGTCCCCGCGTCGAGAGGTATTACGACGGACCGGACGGATGCCGCGGTTTCGAACTCGTAAAAGACACTGACATCGAGGCGTTGGGTAGAAGGACCGCCAAGGAGGCGCTGGCCGCCTTGAAGGCCACCGCCGCCCCCTCGGGTCACCTCACCGTGATATCCGACCCCATGGTGACCGGGCTTCTGGCCCACGAGGTCATAGGCCATGCCGCCGAGGCCGACGAGGTGGTCAAGGGGCGGTCCTTCCTCAGCGGCAAGGTCGGCAAGACCGTTGCCAGCCCATTGGTTTCCCTGGCGGACGATGGGTCGGTCCCCTATGCGCACGGCTCGGTCCCTTTCGACGACGAGGGCAGCCCATCGGGAAGGACGGACATAATCCGTGACGGGGTATATTCAGGATACATAAACGACCTGGTGACGGCTAACGCCATGGGCGTTACTCCCAGCGGCAACGGTCGGGCCCAGGATTTCGGAAGAAGGACCTGGGTGCGTATGACAAACACCTTCATCGAGCCCGGCGGCTCCTCTTTGGATGAGATCGTCGCCGAGACGAAGGACGGCATCCTCTGCGACAAGATGGTGAACGGGATGGAGGACCCGGTGGGAGGCGGCTTCGAGGCCAAGGTGCTGCGCGGTTTCATCATCAAGGACGGCGAGGTCAAGGGACAGGTCAGGTCATTCACCCTGACCGGGCAGGCGCTGGAGATACTGCGCACTGTGGACATGGTCGGCGACCGCCTCGAACTTGACGGCGGAATGTGCGGCAAAGGCATCGAGGATTGGGTGAACGTCTCCTCCGGAGGGCCGTATCTACGTTCCCGCATCATAGTCGGAGGTGGATGAATGGACCTCCTACGGTTGAATGAGGCTGCTTTGCGTTCCCTGCAGAGGTCCGAACAAGCGGAGGCCTATGCGGTGCGCAGCCGCACCTACGCGATATACGTTGACGACGGCAGGGTGAGCAACATCGAGTTCAAGGATGACGCCGGAATGTCCGTCAGGGTGATGGACGGCGGACGGATGGGTTCGGCGGCATCCACCCTCGGCGATGACACGCCGGCAAAGTGTGCACGGAGGGCCATGCAGGCGGCATCGATGTCGCCGGTCGATGCCACGCTGCGCGATTTCAGCGTACCCCGTAACGCGAAAGTCCCCCGTCCCGACGTACTCGACAGGCGCATCTCCGAGAACGGACCGGAAGGACTGGTGGAGCTGGCGGAAGCGATAGTGTCGGCTGCCTCCCCCGCCAAGGTGCCGCGGGGACTTCTGCGCGCCGCCCTGGTGGAGACCGCCGTGAGCAACAGCAACGGCGTAGAGGTGTCCCAGAGGAGCACGATGGTCTACGGTCATTTCACATCGATGGTCATGGGGACATCCCCCGGCGAGGGGGTGCAGTCCATCCACTCCAACCATTTGGACATGGATGCTGACACCATAGGCTCCCGGCTCCTGGTGAGTGCTCGGGCACATGCCGATGCGGTATCATTCAGGGGGCAGGAGGAGTTGGACATGATACTGCCGCCCAGCGAACTGGAGGACATGACACTGTCCTCCATAGGTTCCGCCCTCAACGGTGAGAACATGGTCCTCGGACGCAGCCCCTGGAAGGGATTGGAGGGGGAACAGGTCACCAGCGGGTGCCTGAGCATCGTCGACGACCCCGGTTCGCCGTCCCTGCTCGCCGGTTGCTATGATGACGAGGGCAGCCCCACGGAGGTCAGGACCCTCGTCGCGGACGGTGAGTTGCAGGGTTTCATGTTCGACACATTCAACGGAATCTCCACCGGCAACGGCTGGAGGCGTGAGCCCAACGACCCCCAGGGCTCGTACCGCATGCCGGTGCGCATCGGACCGGCCAACCTGAGGATCATTCCCGGCAGACTGTCCCTGGATGACATGGTCGCAGAGACGGAGAACGGCATTCTGGTCGAGCGCCTCGCCTGGCCCGAGGTCGACCCGCTCACCGGCCGTTTCGGACTGGAACTGCGCTGCGGACACCTGATACGCGGCGGCGAGGTGGTGGCGACGGTGAAGAACGCCCTCCTGGCCGGTGAGATGTTCAATGCCTGGAAGGATGTGAAGGCGGTGGGGTCCGAGAATGTGCGCGGGGCACGAACCGATGTCCCGCCGGTAAGTTTCGCGGGAGCGAGGTTGGTTGGGGTTTAGAAGGTCCGCTCCAGAACCACGCGGGTACGGTCGCCCACACCCTCCAGCCCGGAGTAGTCGCCCAGAAGGCGACCGATCCTCCTGACGGGGTAGGCGGATACCGGCCGCCCGTCCTCAGCGCTGAGAGGCGTGGGGCCGAAGAAGAGGCATATGGCCTTCCCCTGCGGCCAGTAGGCCACGTCACCGCTATCGAGGACGGTGGTGTCACCCTTCACGGTCACATCAACGGGCATCTCGAAATAGATCTCGTTGCCCCAGACGTTCACCGTTCCCTCACGGGGGAGCGACATCCACAGGACGTTGCTGAACTCACTGTCATCCAGCTCCGCCTGGTACACGCCGCTGCGGGTGCGGACCTCGATCCTGCTCATGGATCAGCGCCTTCTCTCGAAGAGGGCGCGTATCTCCTCGCCCACCTTCTCGATCTCCTCGTCACCCTCGGCCAGCTCCATGGCCTTTAGGTTCTTGAGGCCGTTGCGCCACTCGGCACGCCAGTCGTCCTTGAACTTTCCGGACTCGATGTTCTGCAGGATCTCCTTCATGCCCTTCTTGGACTCCTCGGTGATGACCTTGTCCCTCTGCGTCAGACCGCCGAACTCGGCGGTGTTGGAGACGACCTGCCACATCCTCATCAGTCCGCCGTCCTGGATGAGGTCGACGATCAGTTTGAGCTCATGCAGAACCTCGAAGTAGGCGATCTCCGCCGGGTATCCTCCCTCGCGGAGGGTGTCGAAGCCCGCCTTTATCAGAGCGGTGACGCCGCCGCAGAGGACGGCCTGCTCGCCGAAGAGGTCGCTCTTGCACTCGAACTCGAAGGTTGTCTCGAAGACACCGGCGCGGGTGGAACCGATCCCCTTGGCAAGGGCCAGGGCGAGGTTGCGGGCGTTGCCGGTAGCGTCCTGATGGACGGCTATGAGCGCCGGGACGCCGAAGCCCTCCAGGTATGCCACCCTCTCCATGTCGCCGGGCGACTTGGGAGCCATCATTATGACGTCGATGTCCGCCGGGGGTTTGATGAGGTCGTAGACGATGGAGAAGCCATGGGCGAACTCCAGGGCGGCGCCCTTCTTCATGTTAGGAGCGATCTGCTCCACATAGAGGTCGGGCTGCACCTCATCAGGGGTGAGGACCATGACCACGTCGGCGCCTTTGACCGCATCCGGTATCTCGGCGACCACGAGACCATCCTCCTGGGCTTTTATCCAGGAGGGTCCGTCCTTGCGGCCGCCGATCACGAGGTCCAATCCCGAGTCATGCAGGCAGAGGGCCTGTGCTCTTCCCTGGGCACCGTATCCGATGACCGCTATCTTCTTGCCGTCTAGGACGCCGAGGTCGACGTCTGAATCGTGATAGATCTTGACCATTTGCTTCACCTGTGATGTTCTATGATTGATCGGATTATAT
>PWNH01000122.1 GCA_003557905.1 Methanomassiliicoccaceae archaeon
GACGGGCAGGTCCTCAAGGGCCGATATGACGGCGGTCGCGATGGATATCGATGCCGAATCACCTTCGACACCGTCATAGGTGCCCACGAACTGGATGTGGATGTCATAGTTGCTTATGTCCGAGGAGGTGTACTTCTTGATCACTGCGGACACGTTCTCCACCGCCTCCTTGGCGATGTCCCCCAGCTGACCGGTGGCGATTATCTTGCCACCGTTCTTGGTCTGGGCGGGTGTTACCTCAGCGACTATAGGGAGCACTATGCCTGAGTACTCTGACATGTTCGAGGACGCGTTCAATGCCGCCAGTCCGTTGACCATACCGACCGCGGAGCCTTCGGTGTCGAAGCTCTTGTATATCTTGCGGTGCTCGATATAACGGTCGGCGATCTGCTGCTCCAGGGACCGGGCGACCTTCTTCGCCTCCATGACATCGGCACGGGAGACGACCGGTGAACCGTTCTCACGGGCGACGTCCCCGGCCACACGTATCAATCCGCCCAGTTCACGAAGACGGAGGGTCAGCTCGCCACGGTGACCCGAGCGCCTCTGGGCCTCCCTCAGTATCTCGGCCACTGCGTAACGGTCGAAATGGGGGATCTTCTTGTCCTTGCTGACCTCTTGAGCAACGAAACGAATGAGTTTGCGACGGTTCTCGTCAGTGTCCTCCATGGAGTTGCGCATGTAGATCTCGTAGCCATATCCGCGGATACGGGAACGGAGAGCGGGGTGCATACCCTCGATCGCATCCATGTTTCCAGCGCAGACCAGGATGAAGTCGCATGGCACAGGCTCACTCTTCACCATGGCGCCGGAGCTCCTCTCGCTCTGGCCGGTGATGGAGAAACGCCCCTCCTGCATCGCAGTGAGCAGGGACTGCTGGGATTCCATCCGCAGGACGTTTATCTCATCTATGAACAGAACTCCCTTCGAAGCCTTGTGTATGGCACCGACATCCAGACGGTCGTGAGACGGAGTCTCCAGTCCTCCGCTCTGGAACGGGTCGTGCCTAACGTCCCCCAACAGTGAGCCGGCATGGGAGCCGGTGGCGTCTATGAATGGCGGCAAGTCATCCTCGCTATGGGTTATGAGGAGCTTGGGGACTATCATGACCTCTTGCCTGTTGTTCGGTGAACGGGTGATGAAGTACAGTATCGCAACCGCTATCAGTCCGATGAGTAGTATCGTCGGTTCGCGCATTCCTCCCAGTATGAACAGGCCCACAGTCAGGACTATTATCATCACTGCTATGGCGGTCAGGAAGGAGGTCCTCTGCTGCCTTTGGGCCATCGCCGCCTGCTTCTGCTCGGTGACGATCGGCTTCCCCTTACCAGCGGGCACGGTCCTTATCCGGGGCTCGTTGGCATCATCGGGGTTGTGATAAGCGATAACATCCTGCATCTCACTCTGCGGGAGATACTCCACCATGGAATTGGCGAGCATTGACTTACCAGTGCCCGGCTCGCCGATGAGCATGACGTGCCTCTTCTGAGCGGCCGCCTTCTTAATGACGTGGACTGCCTTGTCCTGACCGATCACGCGGTCGGCCATACTCTCTGGTATCTCGATGTCCGCCGTAGTCTCGAATTCCTGCTCCTCAATCCATTGGTCGAGGGCGGAAGCCGACGAGACATCCTTTTTTTCTTTATCTGACATGAGCTCGAACCAATATGATAATAGGACTTCTAATTAAGTATTTGCTTTCTACGTTGCACATGATTTAAAGACATGTTACGGTTACTGAGGATGCTGAAGAGGTGCCATTATGAGGGTCGATGAACTGGATATCGCACCTGCGCTCAAGGAACGTTTCCAGTCCATGGGCTATATAAACCTCCATCCGCCGCAGGAGGAGGCCGCGCCTCTGGCTTTGGAGGGCAGGAGCCTGGTGGTTGCCATACCTACCGCCAGCGGCAAATCCCTCATCGGATACCTGGCAGCCCTGAAGCATGTTTATGAAAAGGGTGGAAAGGTCCTCTACATAGTGCCGCTGAAAGCTTTGGCATCTGAGAAAGGTGACGAGCTCAGGGAGTTCGCATCCCTTGGTGTGAAGGTCTCCGTTGCCACCGGGGACCTTGATTCCGAGGATCGGAAGCTAGGGGAGGCGGACATCATCGTTGCCACATCCGAGAAGGCCGATTCCATATTGCGCCATGGGGGATCGTGGATGTCTTCCGTCACCCTGACGATAGCCGACGAGGTGCATCTGATCCACGACCCGGGAAGGGGGCCGACGTTGGAGGTCGCCCTCACCAAGCTGATGCTGATGAACCCTGAGATGCAGGTCATCGCTTTGTCAGCCACCATCTCCAACGCCTCAATGGTCGCTGAATGGCTCAAGGCAGAGTTGGTTAGCAGCGAATGGAGGCCTGTCCCGTTACGCGAGGGCGTCTATTATGACGGTGAACTCTGGTTCTCTGACAACGGACGGCTGGCGGTCGATGGTGGCAAGGAACCGGTATGGCCTCTTGTCGAAGGTACCATAAAAGAGGGAGGGCAGTGCCTGGTTTTCGTGAACACGCGCCGTTCCACCGAGTCCTTGGCAACGAAGATGGTTCCCAAGATGAGGAAACTGATCGGGGGGTCCCTCACGGATGACGACCGCAGCATCCTCGAAGGGGAGGATGAGTCTACCAGCGTTGGCCGTAAGCTAGCAACCTGTGTTGAGGCGGGAGTGGCGTTCCATCATGCCGGCCTCAGCTCCGACCAGCGTCGTACCGTGGAACGGGGTTTCCGCAACGGCAACGTGAAATGCATCGTGGCCACACCCACATTGGCCGCCGGCATAAACCTTCCCGCCCGTCGCGTTATCGTAAGGGACATCAAAAGGTATGACAGCAACAACGGAAACGTCCCGCTCTCCGTGATGGAGGTGAAACAGATGTGCGGACGTGCCGGCAGACCACGTTTCGACCCTTACGGTGAGGCCGTCCTCATCGCCCGCAACGACCCTGAGCGCGACCACATCATCATGAGTTATCTGCTGGCGGACAGCGAGATGGTCTATTCGAAACTGGGCAGTGAACCGGTTCTGCGCAGCCATGCGCTCGGGCTGTTGTCCACTGCGACAGCGTCATCACGGGAGGGGATAATGGATTTCCTCAGGGCGACCTTCATGGCGCAGCACTCGGAACTCCTCGGCCTCAGGGAGGCCGTCGACAGCGTTGTTGACTTCTTCCTCTCCGAGGAGATGTTGCGGGAAAGGGATGGTTTGCTTGAGACCACGTTCTATGGCAAGAGGGTATCCGACATGTACATCGACCCCCTGTCCGCGGTCACCATGCGCAAGGCCTTGGAGTCCTGGACCGATGATGTGGGCGACCTGGGCATCCTTCATGCCGCCTGCTCTACCACTGATGTCCTCTCCTTATACCTTAGAAAGGGGGACTATGCGTCCATGGAGGATTCTTTGAACGACCCGTCCACAAAGCTGCTCCTTCCCATTCCCGATGACTATGGTGAGCTGGAGTTCTTCTACGCCGACCTGAAGGCGGCCTCCATGCTGCGTGATTGGATCGGAGAGAAGGATGAGGAGACCATATTGGACACGTTCTCGGTAGGCCCCGGTGACCTCCGCAACCGCGTTGATTCCGTGGAATGGATGCTCTATGCGATGGGTGAGCTGGCAGGTATGTTCAGACCTGAGGCCAAGGATCGGATAGGACGTATGCGGGTGAGGGTGAGCTACGGCATTTCCGATGAGCTGCTCGCGCTCGTGAGATTGCGTGGTGTGGGACGCTCACGGGCCCGCATACTGTACGACAACGGACTCCGGGACCTCGATTCCCTGCGTGAGGTGGATCCCAACAGGTTGTCGTCCCTCAAGGGAATAGGCCCCAAACTGGCGAAATCCATCAAGTCGCAGCTGGGCATCGATGCCACGGTCACGACCGTGACAAGGAAGGAGGAGACCCCCGAAGAGCCCAGCGGACAATCCAGCCTTTTTGATTTCAGCTGATAGCGCGCATTACCGCCTCAGCGGTCGCCTTGGACTTGAGGGGAGGGTGGCATTGGGATATCATCACCTCGGGGTCCTTGAGGGCGTTACCGGTGCATATGCATACGACCCTCTCGTCACGGTCCACTATGCCCTCATCCATTAGTTTCTTCAGGCCGGCTATGGATGCGGCGCTGGCCGGTTCCACCCCTACTCCTTCGCGTCTGCCGAGAAGCATCTGAGCGGCGAGGATCTCCTCGTCCGTGACCTCTGTCGCATGACCGCCGGTGGAGTATATGGCCTCCAGGGCCTTGCGGCCACTTACCGGGTTACCTATCCGTATGGCTGTTGCCACCGTCTCCGGCATCTTCTCGGCATTGAAATCCTTGGCCTTACGGTTGAACGCGTCCACCAATGGCATGGATCCACTGGCCTGGATGCCGGTCAGCATCGGCATCTCGTCTATCCATCCCACCTCGACCAGTTCCTTGAGCGCCTTGTGCACCGCCGATATGTTCCCGGCGTTCCCGACAGGCAGCACGATACGGTCAGGCACATCATAGTACAACTGGTCCATTATCTCGAACAGGACCGACTTCTGACCTTCCGGGCGGAATGGGTTGATGGAATTGAGAAGATAGAGGTACCGTTGCTCCGCCAGGTCCCTCACGGTCCCCAGCGCATCATCGAAATTGCCCTCTATGGACACCACTTTGGCGCCGTAGAATATGGCCTGTGCCAATTTGCCGAGGGCGACCTTGCCCTCAGGCAGTAGGACCACACACCCCATGCCCGCCTTGGCGGCATAGGCTGCGAGGCTAGCGGATGTGTTACCGGTGGATGCGCATCCGACCCTCTCCGCCCCTATCTCCCTGGCACGGGTGATGCCTACCGTCATGCCGCGGTCCTTGAAGGACCCGGTGGGGTTGGCGCCCTCGTACTTCACATTGAGCTCGCGTATACCCATGTCATTGGCCAGGTTCAAACAGCGGTACAGTGGCGTACCGCCCTCCTGCAATGACACCGCCAACGACGGGTCCACAGGAAGGAAGGGTTGATACCTCCACACACCCAACGGACGGGATGAGAGGTCTGATGGCCTGAGCTCCTTGACGGGCTCCAGATCCAGTTTGACCTCCAGAAGCCCGTTGCAGGATGGGCAGCTGTCCACATAAGGGTCCTCGATCTCACGATGGCAGTCCCAGCAACGCACGCTTCGTTCCATCATCAGACCTCCTGACATCCGGAACCCGGCTCTGTTATCCAGGACTGACAATCGATACCGTACTCCCTGAACACCGCGCATACTGCCTCGGCTATGTCCTTGCCGGACACCTGTTCAGAATCGAAGAACGATATCACACACGGCCCTGAACCTCCCAGGAAGGATGCTTTGGCACCGTGGGAGAGGGCGGCGTTCTTTGCCTCGTTGAGATGAGGTATCAGATGGTTCCGGGCAGGTTCGAAGACCGCATCCTTGACCGAACGGCCTAACAGGTCCAGGTCATTGGACACCATCGCATGAACAAGACAGGATGCGTTGCCGACATGGAATATGAGGTCCTTGACGGAAACCTCGGAGGGAAGGACCTTGCGGGCCTCCTTGGTGGAAACGATAACGTCCGGCATGGCCACGACCACGCCCAGGTTCCGAGGTGGTTGGATCTTGATGACCTCGAAAGGCATGTATGAGCGTATGACCGTGAATCCTCCCAGCAGTGACGGGGCGACATTGTCAGCATGCAGACCTCCGGAGGTCACCTCCTCAGCATGGGCGGCGCATAGCACGAGCTCAGTGTCACTGAGTTGTTTGCCGGTCAGGATGTGGGCGGCATATGCCCCTCCGGCGGCTGAGGCACCTGAGGAGCCGATACCGCTACAGGGACGGATGCCCTTGATTATCTTGATGTCCATACCAAAATCCGCCTCACATCTCCTCAGAACCTCCTCGGCCGCTATCGCCGCAGAGTTCCTCATGGGATCCACGGGCAGTTCCTCGGCACCAGGTCCTTCGATGGAAACGATTTTTACACCGCCATCGTTCTTTCGGGCGTACACGATGTCGTAGGGGTCCTTAAGGGCCATACCGAAAACATCGAAGCCCGGACCCAGGTTGGAGATGGTTGCCGGGGCGGCCACCTTGATCCATTCCTCTGTCATTTGAACACCAGATTCCATTTGTTCCAGCTCGATAAGAGGGGTTTAGTTGATAAAACTATTCCGCATCGCGTTTCAATCAGCAATTTAATTAAGCGACCTGCCAATCAGCGACTGATGAAAGGCTTTTCCATCATAGGCGCCCGGGGCCGTGTAGACGACAGGGAGAGTCTTGTTGACTACTTCCGCGCTGCGGAGGGCGACGGTATAGCCCTTGATAGTGAGGAGGTCAAAGGCATTGAGCATATCCAGTCGGCCATCATGCATTCCCAGAGGGCTTTTGAGAGAGGGGACAACGTCTCCACGAGGATGTTGATGGAGACACTTCTCTATGCCTCAGGCGAGAGGCAGATATCATTGGCAATATCCAAAATGGGTGTGAAAAGCGGTTCCGAAGATGTGATATTCATCCTTGAAGGCCTGGAACCAGAAAAGGTGTTGAGGGAATTGGGGATGGAGAGGGACGACTCTGTGATCGCCATCGTCTCCGAGGATGAGAAGAAGGACGCCCTGGAAAGGGTGGCTCTAGTAGATATTATAAAACGTTAGCACAATATTATCTAAACGCGATCGAGGTGAACGTTTGACTCTAACCCCCCAAATCCGTCTTACACGCTCATTGCAGGAGAGAGGGAGGAGGGCTGTTCGGACCAAGGATGATGCGGAAGAGACGATAAGAAGGCTAGAGTACGACCTTTCCAACATTCACTTCGAGGAGATGGATTCCGAAGAGGCTGTGCGGAACCTAGAGATGGCCATCGATGCTTTCTCCGATGGCCGGTACAATGATTCTCTGAAATTTGCCATTGCGGGCCGGGACTCATTGGATCTCGAAGCGCAGTTGGTCATGGGAAACCGGTTCATCGAATTGCGCAAAATGGTTGATTTAGGATTCACCTATCCGCCTCAGGAGATACTCGATGCGATCCGGCAGGGCGAGCTGGCCATGTCCACCGACATATCGGAGTCAGCCCTTGCCGCAGAGAGTCTGAGAGAGGATGTGAAGGCATTTATTCTTGAAAACCGCCCTATCCTCAGAAGGATTATTGAGGAGAATGTCAGGGAGGAGGATCGTTCACCGTCCCTTCGGGAATCCATGGATGACCTGGATGGGACGGAAGGTGACTTGGATGAGGTCATTAGCGCTTTGAACAGGACTCTGCATGAGCTCGATCTGACTTTTGACGGACTCACATCCAAGATAATGGATGAGCAGAACATGGTCGAGAAGGCCGTCCGGGACATTGGCCCGATCGCAGGAATGTGGGATCAGGCCAACGCATCAAAACGCCGAGGGGACTATCGTCAGGCGTTCGACACCCAGTATCGCATATACGAAGAACTGGACAACCTTTTGCGCCAGGGGATAAACGATGCCTTCGATTTCATATCATATCGTCAGAAGATCCTTCACAAGCACGACATAGATGATGAGACCGTCAACGCTCTGATAGAGGATATGCGGCACATCAAGGATGAAGACCCGCATAGGGCTCTGGAAATTTACCTGAAACTGGACGGGATCGTTGCCAGTTATGAAGGGGACATCGTGTCCCGTATGATCGAATCCATGTCCGAGATGATAATGGTCGGGAAAAGGGTAGGTCACGACCTCGGACCCGTGATAGTCGGACTGGATGAGGCTAGACAGATACTCGCCGACGGGGATCTCGATGGCTCCTTGGAGAAGATCAAGGAGGTCGAGGAGATACTGCTCGACATCCTACCTGGCTTCATCGATATGAGGGAGTCATTTCAGAACTTGGAGTTCCTCACCAAGGAACTGGATCAATACGATCTTGACTACACGGAGGTAGAAAAACGTTCTGAATGGGGCCGCGAGATGGCGCTGAGAGGAAATTTCGAAGGCGCCCATGAGATGATCCAAGAAGGTATCTCGATTCTTGGAGGTCAGGCCAAGGAGATCCTCGCCGATAAAATCTTGAATTGTCAGATAGGCCTGCTTTCCGGATTCCGCATGGAAGCGGAGATGGAGGAGGAGGCGGAAAGACTCGAAAAGATTTTCATCGACATAGCCAACAACAAGTACAACGACAAGCTGGATGATATCGATGAGCTATCAGATGACATAAATGACCGCCTGAAGGCCAGGGCTGAAGAGGTTCTGGATGATTTGGTGGGAGTCATCGACTCACATTCCAATCACATCGACGTACGGCCCCACCGCGAACTATTGGAACAGGCCAGAGGACAGTTCCAGAAGGGCGATTATGAGGAATGCTATGTCACGGTCTGGACAGCAGGTAAGAAGGTCAGCGGTCAGCTGATCGATACAGTGGAGAGGTCCAAACGGAAGATCAAGGAACTGATTACCAACGCGGAGTACGTCAACGTGGATGTCGCTCCGCTGCGGAGGGAGATGTACGGACTCGCCCGTGTCGGCAGACAGGTCATGATCGAGGACGCCACCAATGCCAAGGACCTCGAGCAACGCCTCATGAAACGTATCTCAGAGGAGTTGAGCGAGAGGGTTGAAAACCTCCACATCGAGATCGGTAAGAACGCCGTGGGTGGCATCAGACTTGATAAGCAGTTGGAGAAACTCAAACAGGCCAGAAAAGCCCTTGCCGGTGGTGACCTGCGTCGTGGTTTCGAACTCAGCAGAGAGGCGAAGACCGAATACGAGATGGCCCGCATCCTCCATGACGAGGTCTACAACTCGATGGTGAGCATCGAGCGGATAGTCGAGACCGACGAGGACGTCCAGACCCTGGAGAAAGCACTATCGCTATTCCACGATGGTAGCTATCGCGAGGCCGATATCACAGTCAAGAAACTCATGAGGAAGATCGTCGACAGAGGCAGTCAGGCCTTTGCGGCAGAAATAATGAGGATCTCGGAGAGGATCCAGGATGCTGCGGAGGAACTCGGGCTCAACGTCACCAGCCTCAAAGAGTCCAAACCCCAGGCGGAGTTCTTCATTGAAAATGAGGACTACCGTCTGGCATCCTCTTTGATGGAGAAGGCTGTCAGTGCCGGACGGTCTGAGATAGTTTCTGAGTTCAAGGAAATGGTCCCAAGACTCAGAAGTGTGGTTGAGGGTACACAGTTCCGGGGCCGGGACGAGGAGGCGGTGATGGAGATGTTGGCCCGCGCTGAGAGTCTTGCATCCGGTGCAGAACCGGAAAGGGCTCTGGACATCTTAACCGCACTCAAACGTGAGGCCGCGGCAAGGAGGACTCTGATAAAGGGCTCCGAGGAACGTCTGCGTAGGAATAGGATATTGGTGCGGGACGCTGACAGAACCGGTTTCGACGTCACCCTGCAGCTGAGTGTCCAAGATGATGCCCAGGATTTGTTCCGTCAGGGTGAGTTCTGTTTGTCACGTGGATTGTCGGAAAGGGCGGTCGGCCAGATATCGGAGACGATACGATTCATAATTCAAAGCCACGTGGATGACGTCAAGGCCGCAGGCCTTTCAGGGCCGGACCTGGAACGGGACCTTGAAAGCCTGAATACCATGCACAGATTGGTCGGAAAAAGGAGATTCCGCGCTGCCGCTGACATTCCGGGAGAGGTCAGGAGCGTTGTTGAAAGGACCGATTTGAAAATGTCCAAGGTCAAGGAGGCGGTTTCTGAACTCAAAAATCTAGGTACCGAACTGGTATCGGAGGGGATGAGCAGGATTAGGGTCGATACCGCTTTAAAGCAGGTGGAGGAATGGACCGCCCGCGGGACTTTCATCTCCGCCTATGTGCTTGCCAAGAGCCATCTCATAAACATCGAGGCGTCATTGGATACATATCGCAGGTATCGACCTCGCATAGAACTGTTCCGTCAGATGGTCGACGATTCGCCCCGGGAATGGAGGATGTCGGAATTCAAGGAAAGTCTGGATAAGGCGATCCTCATGATATCCAAGGGAGATAGCGAGGATGGTCTGAGAAGGATTCTGGAGATAGAGGACGAGGCCCTCAGACGCTTGGACACCCTGCGTGCGGATGCGAGGGACAGACTCACAGGCCTTACGATATTCCTGGCCAAGAGGGAGAGTCCGGAAGCGGATATCGAGATGTCGTCCGTCATGGGCGGTGCGGTCATCCCAGCAATGCTCAATGACAAATGGGCCGAGATACAGAGGATGTACGCCAAGATGGAAGTCGATGAACAGATGGATGTGATGAGAGAGAACTGCGAGCTGTGCCGTTGCATGGACTGTCCGTCATACAACATCTGTGCACGTGACAAGGGAGAGAGGGTGTTCTGCATCATTTCCGGCAGCGGTTGCATATCAGACCTCAGGGGATGCATATGCGGGGACTGTGAGGTTGCGCAGAGGATGGGGATGACCACTTCGCGCTACTGCGCTGAGGGCACAGAGGCTGCCAGGCGCGGATTGGTGACAATGGCGGATTGTAAGTCGGTCCAAAAAGGACAGCCGCATGTGGAAAGGTATGTGCCCATCGTTATTCCCGTGATCGAGAGTGACCATGAACTGATCTCGACCCTGCATACCCTGGAAAACCGCGCCAGAGACATTCTAAAACCATTGGAGGACAGGATCCATATCATCAGTGTTGATCCCACAAAGACGTCCTCGGAAACGGGCGCTACCGTTATCGATGGGCTGATGGAACGTTACAGACGGCAATGTGATGACGGCGATTTCGACGAGGCCGTATGGACCTTGAACCTGGCATCACATGCGCAAGGATTGGACGAGGAGGATGCCGAGGACCTCATAACGACCTTGGACGACTGTAGGTCACAACTCCTACAGGCAGAAGATGAGGGGATAATCATAGGGGATTATCTGCAGAGGTTCTGGACCCTATACGGGGCGAGGGAGGTCAAGGCCGATTGTCGGCATGCCCTGTGGTTACTTAAAAAAGCACGCAAGGAACAGACACCCGATCTCGACGTCAGTTTCGAAAAGGGATACCTCACGGTCCGCAACAACCGTCCGGTCATCGCCATGGACATAAGACTGGACGGCAGACCCTTGGCCGAAAGGCTGGGGATGAACGAATCCGTCCGATACCCAGCGGCAGTGGGGAGGGGTGTGGCGCTGGTGAGTTTCCGTCCCTTGCTGTCAGGAAGTGTACGCACCAAACGCCTGGTCATCTGACCTATTCCAATCTCGGCGCGAACTTGAACCCGTAATTGATCACGCCGTCCGGACCCTCCTCGCCTATCTTACGGAGCACGGCCTCGACGCTCATCCCTATGTCGATATCATCAAGGTCCACATCCACCAACTGCCCGGTGACCTTCACCCCTCCCTCCATCTCCACTATCGCAACGGCGTAAGGTCTTATGACCGACATCTGCGACGGGGCGTCATGGACCACTGAGAAGGAGTGGACCTTTCCCTTACCGCTGAGCTTGTATCTCTCCATCTTTCCTATGCTGGACCGACGGCATTCGGGACATATCTGACGCACAGGGAAGTATATTCGGTCACAGGCCGCGCATTTGGTGCCGTAGAGATTGTAACGGCTGGAAATGTCCCTCCAGAATCTAGCGACTGTCATCAGATCGCCCCCAGTATACTTATCACGGCGGTTGAACCGGTTCCGCCTATACTTTGAGCCATACCCACCTGGGCGCCCTTGACCTGGCGCTTGTCGGCATCGCCTCTCAGTTGGGCTACCAGCTCCACTATCTGAGCCACACCGGTGGCGCCGATCGGGTTGCCCCTCGCTTTCAGACCACCGGAGGTGTTCACAGGGATGCTTCCGGTCAGCTCGGTCTCACCCGACTCCACCGCTTTTCCGGCCTCACCGCGGGCGAAGAAGCCCATGTCCTCCAATGCCAACAGCTCCGAGATGGTGTAGTCATCATGGACCTCCACCAGATCCACATCCTTAACTGTCAGGTCGGCGATCTCCAATGCCATCCGGGTTGCGACCTTTGTGGCGTTGAATGAACATATATCCCCCCTCTGGTACAGAGCCAGGGTGTCACTCGCCTGTCCAGTGCCCAAAACCTTGACAGGGTTGTCCGTGTATTCGTAGGCCTTATCCAACGGGCAGAGGACGACCGCCGCCGCACCGTCTGATATGGGTGAACAATCGAACATGGTCAAGGGGTCGGCGACCATCGGAGACCTCAGAACCGTATCGAGTTTGATAGGCCTCTGGAACTGGGCCTTGGGGTTCAAAGCGCCGTGAAGATGGTTCTTTACGGCCACGGAAGCTATCTGTTCACGGGTCGCATACCCCTCATGGATGAAACGGCGTGCGATCATGGCGTGCAATGATGCGAATGTGGCGCCCATCATGGACTCCCACTGCTGATCGGCGGCGGAATTGAGGATGAAATTGGAGGCTTCATCGGAAACATCCGTCATCTTCTCCGCTCCGCCCACGACCACCACATCATGCATTCCCGAGGCAACGGCCATCACTCCCTGACGGAAGGCCAGCGATCCTGACGCCCCCGCCGCTTCTATCCTTGTCGACGGTACGTTATGAGAGGCCAGACCAGAATAGTCGGCTATCAGGGCTCCGATGTGATGCTGGTCGATGAAACGACCTGAGGACATGTTCCCTATGTACATGGCATCTATCTCAGAACCGGAAAGATTGGCATCATAGACCGCCTCCAGACCGGCCTGTATACCGACCTGACGGAAGGAGTGGTCCCATAGTTCACCGAATTGGGTGACTCCAATACCTATTACTGCAACATCCCTCACAAAATCACCCCTTCATCAATATCTTGCCGCGGTACTTGGCATATGTGGCATAATCAAGTTCGCAGGTGTTCTCCATCAATCCGTCTATGGTGGGCGCAGCAGCACGGTTGAACTCCTTTATCGCATCGGTTACCGTGATGTCGAAAGCGTCACTTCCCGCTCCGGAACCGTAAGCTACGACCAATATCCTCTCCCCGGGAGTGGCTACATCCAAAACCGCTGCCAGGCCCAACGGGACCGCACCGCTGTAGGTGTTTCCTATCATCGGTGTAAGCAATCCCCGACTGACCTGTTCGTTGCTGAAACCCAGCATACTCGCCATCCTCTGTGGGAACTTCCCGTTGGGCTGGTGCAATACGATATGGTTGTAGTCGCCAGGGGATGTCCCCATGCGGTCCATCATCCTGCGGGCAGCCTCACCGACATGCTTGAAGTAGGCTGGCTCGCCTGTGAACCTGCCGCCGTGTGAGGGGTAGGGTTGACCTTCCCTCCTCCAGAAATCGGGAGTGTCGGTGGTGAAACTCAACGTTCCGTTGAATCTGGCGATTATATCCTCCCTTCCTATCATGAACGCGGCACCTCCGGCGGATGCCGAATACTCAAGTGCATCCCCGGGAGCCCCTTGCGAGGTATCTGCGCCGATGGCAACGCCGTAGCGTATCATTCCTGAGCCTACCATCCCCATTACCATCTGGATACCGGCTGTGCCTGCTTTACAAGCGAATTCCAGGTCGGCGACGCAAAGTTCGGGGGAGGCCTCGATGGCCTCAGCGACGACCGTACCGGTGGGTTTGACCGCATACGGATGCGACTCTGAACCTACATACAATGCGCCGATGTCGGCAGGGTCCACATCCACCCTCTTCAACATGGATCTGGCGGCCGATGTGGCTATGGTTATAACATCCTCATCGGGAGAGGGGACGGATTTTCCGTTGATGAAAAGACCCTTACCCATGGCCTTACCGTCCTGGCCCCACACCCTTCCGATCTCCGTCGGCGTGATCCTGAATCTGGGGACATACGCCCCATAACTTACTATTCCTACATCCAATTGAATTCCTCCTATTCTAAGGACTCCATCCTGGCTACGAGTTCATCGAGGTCGAGTTCCGTCGTTACCAATGGAATACCCTCAAGCTGAGCAAGTTTCTTGGCCAGCGGGTCTACGTTCTCAGGTCGATGGTAAACGACCATGGCAGGTGTCAGCGGATGTGCCCTGATGGCTATCATAGGCGATCTGCCGTAATGCACATCTGTGAAAACCAAGGCCCTCTCCGAACTCCATCCGTATATCTTGAGGTAATCGGCGGAACTCAGAGAGGTTATGGCCTTCAGAGAGTTGACCACCGTGTAACCATGGATCTGTTTGTTAGTCTCTATCGAGGGCGTGACGTTGTCACCCTCAATGATGGATATGAACTCATCCATCTTCATACCTCCGCGGAACTCGGAGATTGATATTATGCAATCGCTGCGCGCACCGAGCTGATAACGCTTGATGGTTGGCGAGCCGTTCTTCTCATCGAGGTTCAGGAAGCTATCGACGATGCGGCGAACTATGACGATTCCGGGGGATTTCCTACGCCCGGACTCGTAGTCCGAGATCACCGATGGCGAGACATTCATGGTCATGGCGAGTTCCTGTTGTGAAAGATCGAATTCCTCCCGCCATTTCCTTATCGTCTTGCCGGGGTCGTTGGATAGGGTGATCTCACCAGCAATCTTCTCCCTGAGCTCCTCTCGCATGATTCGAGGCTAGTTTTATGAGCATATATAAATTTGTCGAAGTCCGAATTCGACATTGTACGATATTGAGAATTTGATTGATGATGTTCTCGTTGTTAACCGATTAACGTTATATAAACCAGCAGTTCATTGTATTAAACATGGAAGAAATCCGCAAAAAAGCCGAAGAGGACGTTAAGCAGTTGGGATGTGACATGGGCGGTTATGTTCCTGAGACTTTGAACTGCATCAAGAAGCACCACCCAGGCCTTGCCTCGCTCATAAGGGACATGGACCAGGTGATGGTACGTGATGGCGCCCTGGACAAGAAGACCAAGAGACTCATCGCAATGGCCTGCGTTGCTGTGAGGATGTGCGATGACTGTGTTTATCCCCAGGCAAAGGTCGCTAAGAACTTCGGTGCAACGAAGGAAGAGATCATTGAAGCGATGAATGTTGCTGTCCTTACCGGCGGAGTGCCAACATGGTCTGTCGCCAAGCACGGTATCGAGAAGCTGTTCAGCGAATGGGACGAATGAGTCCCTAAACCTTAAAATACCTATTTCTCTTGATAACCTGGCCGCATTAGCGGCCGGGTGAGCTTATGCCTTCAGGGAACAGTCGTACCGAATCGATCAGCACTGATAACGAAGAGATTCGAATCTACAGCATTCGTAGATTGGGAGAGGAACTGGGCGTGGACGTCAAACGCCTTCCTTACTCCATCAGAGTCCTGGTTGAATCGTTGTTACGGCAGAAGGATGGCAGGCTCATCAACGATTCCGACCTGGAGAGGATAGTCCACTGGTCGCCCGAAGGCAATGGTGACGCGGACATCCCCTTCATACCCGCCAGGGTGATCCTGCAGGATTTCACCGGCGTTCCGGCGGTGGTGGACCTGGCAGCAATGCGCACGGCGGTGGCTGGGATAGGCGGGGACCCCTCACGCATCAACCCGATAATACCGGTCGACCTGGTGATAGACCATTCCATACAGGTCGATGAGTACGGACATTGCGCCGCCCGGGAGAATAACGAGAAAAGGGAGATGGAACGCAACCAAGAGCGCTATTCACTCCTGAAATGGGCACAGTACGCATTCCGGAATTTCCGGGCCGTGCCACCGGGGAACGGTATAATCCACCAAGTAAACCTGGAGTACCTGGCACCCTTGGTCCATGTCGTTGAACGTGATGGGGTTAAGATTGCATTTCCAGACTCATGCTTCGGTACCGACTCACACACCACACAGATAAACGGTCTTGGTGTGATAGGATGGGGTGTCGGGGGCATAGAGGCCGAGGCGGTCATGCTCGGACAGCCATATTACATGGCCGTACCAGACGTGGTCGGCTTCAAATTGACCGGAAGGTTGAGGGAGGGCGTCAACGCCACCGACCTTGTACTGACCGCAGTTGAGATGTTGAGAAAGAAGGGCGTAGTGGGCAAATTCGTTGAATACTTCGGGCCGGGCTACAGGAATCTGGACCTGGCTGACAGATCCACACTTGCCAACATGGGCCCTGAATACGGTGCCACGATGGGCTACTGCCCCATCGACGAGAGGACGATAGAGTACCTACGCCTCAGTGGCAGGGATGAAGGTTCCGTGAAATTGGTCGAGGCCTATGCCAAGGCGAACTTGCTATGGTACGATGAGGATCCCATATACACTGATGTCATGGAACTCGACCTCGACACTGTCGAACCATGTCTGGCAGGGCCCAAGAGACCACAGGACAGGGTTCTACTAAGTGGGATCAAGGAAAGCTTCCATGACACATTGAGGGAGATGGGTATCGAGAGGCGTGAGGCCGGCGGCATTGCTGACGGCTCCGTCGTGATCGCATCGATAACCTCATGCACCAACACCGCAAACCCATCCGTCATGATCGGAGCGGGGCTCCTGGCGAAGAACGCGGTTTTGAAAGGATTGAGTTCCAAGGACTGGGTAAAGACCTCGTTGTCACCGGGATCTAAGGTCGTGACAAGGTATCTGGATGATGGGGGCTTGACTCCTTTCCTGGACCAGCTGGGTTTCCACAACACCGGATATGGGTGCATGACCTGCATCGGGAACAGCGGACCCCTCAGGGATGATGTTCGCGAGGCCATCGAGAAGAACGACCTGGTGGCCGCCGCCGTCGTTTCCGCCAACCGTAACTTCGAAGGCCGGGTATCCCCTCATGTGAAAGCGAACTATCTGGCATCACCGCCCCTGGTGGTCGCCTTCGCCCTAGCTGGGCGTGTGGACATAGACCTTGATGATGAACCACTGGGAATTGGCCATGAGGGCGAAGAGGTCTACCTTCGTGACATATGGCCAAGCGACAGGGAGATACAGGAATACATATCACGCAACCTCGAAGCGGGGCTTTTCAAGGAGGAATACGCCAAGGTCTTCGAGGGTTCTGAGCTATGGGAATCGATAGAGATACCCTCCGGAGACCTGTTCGAATGGGACGATGAATCCACATACATACGGAACCCGCCGTTCTTCAGGGATTTGAAGGAGAGCCGGGATTCGATTGATGATATAGAGGGTGCCAGGGCCATAGCCTTGCTCGGTGACTCCGTAACCACGGACCACATATCCCCTGCCGGTTCATTCAAGGCAAGCAGTGATGCGGGTCGATACCTAATATCCAAGGGTGTGTCCGAGGAGGACTTCAACTCATACGGTTCCCGTCGTGGCAACCATGAGGTGATGATGCGCGGTACATTTGCAAACATCCGTCTGCGCAACAGGATTGCGCCGGGTACCGAAGGGGGATGGTCCCTCTACATCCCAGAGGATGAGGTGGCGACCATGTTCGAGACCTCGCGACTCTACGAGGACGACGGCACTCCCCTGATCGTTCTGGCCGGGAAGGAGTACGGAACCGGGAGTTCGAGGGACTGGGCCGCCAAAGGTCCGTACATGCTCGGCATCAGGGCGGTCATAGCCGAATCCTTTGAACGCATACACCGCTCCAACCTCATAGGCATGGGGATCGTCCCTCTTCAGTTCCTGCCGGGACAGGGCGCTGATTCTCTGGGCCTTGGCGGCAAAGAGGAGTATCATGTGGGTTTGTCCAAGTTGAGCCCGCGCGGAACGGTCACGGTGGTTGCTGTCAAACCGGATGGTGAAGAGGTTAGGTTCGATACGCTGTCGCGCATAGATGCCGATGTGGAGATGGACTACATAAGGAACGGCGGTATACTGCAGACCGTTCTGAAGACCCTCATGTGAACCACTGGAGACCAATAGTCTTTTATTTACCGATGGAATCACCCGATTCACCCACGGGGCCGTGGGTTAGCTTGGCATACTTGTGGCTTCGGGAGCCATAGACTCCGGTTCAAATCCGGGCGGCCCCACCATACACTTCCGAAATCAATCCTTCTCTGCGGTCAGTATGACTGCCAAGGTGACTGCGTCCCGATCCCTGAACTCATCGGGCTCTTTGATCGGCAGAACACGGTTGTCGCCGTATGTGAAGTACCAATCCAGCTGTTCCGATAAAGGCCTCTTGATCAATGCGATGCTTCCTTTTATCTCACTGTTGACCATGGACTCAAAATCATTTATGATGTCCATGATAACCCCTCGGGCATAATCATCAAGGGATTCATCGGAGACCGTCCTCTCCCTGTACTCTTCCAATAACCTCTTCATATGATCACCGTTGTGTTGTTGGTTTGCAACTAAAAAAAGATTATCAGGTTCAGACCGTCTCGTAGCCGGCATCCTTGATGGCCTTACGCAGGATGTCGACGTCCACCGTCCCATCGTGCACCACTACAACGACACCGTCCTTGTGGCTGGCCTTCACCTCATCCACGCCTTTCACTTCATTGATTGCCCTCTCCAGATTGGCGGAGCAACCTCCGCATGCCATCCCCTTCACTTTGATACGGGTCTCCATGATATCACTCCTTCAGGCATCCGCAGTCTGAACATAGCCCAGCCCGTAGATGTTTTTCGAACCTCACGCCGGTCATCTCCTCGGAAAGGGCCCATACCCTTCCGGCAAGTTCCTTGTCATTACCTCTGTTACGAGGGTTCACCTTTACAGGGAAGCCTTTGAATTCCGTAATACCGGACGGACCGTAGAGTTCACCGCCTCTAACATCGGGATCGGTCGCAGCCCTCAGCGCGGTCAAGGCTCCGCGTCCTGCATTCTGCATCAAAGGTCTGAGGGCAAGGTATGTGAGCAGACTCTCGTGGCGGAATAGAGGCGTCTTCGATATCCCGGGGTGGGATGCCAGACTTATGGGGTCCCTCAGACCCAAATCATCCAACCTCCTCTGAAGCTCCAATGTGAACAGGAGGTTTGCCAGTTTACTCTGCTGATAGGCCTTCCAGGGTTTGTATCTGACCTCGGAATTTATGTCGTCGAAATTTATGTCCCCACTCCAATGGGCCATACTGGTCTGGGTTACTATCCGGGAACCGGGCGTACCTATGAGATGGTCTATGAGCAATCCCGTCAAAGCAAAATGCCCTAGATGGTTGACGCCCCATTGCAATTCATATCCCTGTGAGGTGAGGCTGTAAGGAGGCACCATCACCCCAGCATTGTTTATCAATAGATCAAGACTGTCATGCTCGATTTTGAATGACGTTATGAAATCCCCCACCGAGCCCAGGTCGGAAAGGTCGAGTTTCATGACACCGACGGTGGCGTCCTTCAACTCGGAACGTATCCCCTCGGCGATTTCGTCACCCTTGTGCACATCCCGCACCGCCATGACCACCTCCGCACCCATGGCCGCAAGGGTACGGACTATGACCCTGCCGATACCGGAACTACCTCCGGTCACGATGGCGATCTTCCCATCCATACGGGGCATGCAGCCCACATCCCAAGCCCGCCGTCCTGACATCAGGTGATTATGAGGCAGGTAGACGATAATCTTTCCCATTCCTTGGATACATCTTCTGTCAGGATATGTTTCTGGATAACCAGGGAGATTGAATATTATACCTGTAAACACTAGTTCACATCACGAATGAACGTCGAGTCGGTAGATGGTACAGGCAATGCGTCTCTATTGAAGAGGGTCTTGGATATACCTTGGATAGGATCCTTGATAGTCGACGGACTGTCCCGCATAATTCATATCAACCGTACTCTTGAATCATACCTGGATGTCGAGTCAGATTCCATCATAGGGGAAAAGGCAACCAAGGTCCTGGGCTGTGATGAGGATTCCTGGTCCTCGGTCATAGAGGAGGGGGAGGGCGGATTGATTCTCGGCGGAAAGGAGGTCGATACACGTTCGTATTCGTATGACGACGGCACCTCCAGAAGATGCATCATATTCGATATCGGGGGCTGCCTTGATCCTGACGAACCTGTCGCTGATGTCCTGTGGGAACGTCTTGGGATCGGATGCATCCGATGGAGGATCGGGACAGACGATATGGTTGTGGAGAACCTGCAGGTCGATCATCCGTCGCAGGGCTGGATCGGGATCGATATTGATACTGCGAGTGGGTTGCTTTCCATCACGGGCTCGGACCAGGATGTTGCGACCCTCGATGACGGGGTTTTGAAGGAGTTCGAGGCCTTGTTCGTTCAGTCCGAGGAACATTCGCTCCTAAATTGGTTGGGGATGCACACTGGAGATATCACCTCAGGTTTCGATGAGTTCTTCACTGGATCTGTAGAGGGTCAGCCCACATGCTTCGAGGTCTCCTTGACCCTGGATGATAAGGGCTGGGCCAAGGGACTTATCAGACAGGTGCCGAAAGGTTTCACGGATGGCATCAAGGCGATGCGGACGGTGTCTGACTACAACAACCTGATGGAAATGATTCCTTCGGCATTATGCATAATTCAGGATGAGAATGTCGTCTACATCAACGGTCGGATGTCGTCCTTCTTGCAGATGGACCGTGAGGATATCCTGGGGAAGACGTTCTTTAGATTGGTGCATCCCGACGACCGGGCCAAGGTGTTGGAACGGTATCGTTCGCGGATCGCGGGAGGAAAACCCCCATCTGAATATTCCATAAGGATAGATGGAGGGGGCGGGACCAAACACGCACGTATAAATTCCAACATCATTGAATGGAAGGGAAGTGCCGCTGCATTGGTCATACTGGATGATGTCAGTGATTACATATGCGTTGAGGAGAGGTTGAAGGAGGAGGAGCGTTTGAAACGCTCCATACTGAACAGTTTTCCCAATCCCGTCATCCTCAGCTCTCCTGATGGGGAGTTGGTTTGGTCCAATGTCTCCGCCCGGAAAAAATTGAACATAGACGATCATGACGTTGAATGCCATCAGCTGTTGGCTCCGGGGGAATCCTTTGATACCAAGACCTTCTGGAAAGGTGTTGAGGAAGAGGGGGAGAAGGTTCTCGATAACGTACTCCTGCGCGATGGTAGGCATTATCGTGTAACAGAGCAGGCGGTTTTCGATCGGGGGGAGTTCAGCGGCATAGTCCACGACATGCGGGACATAACAGAACAACTGGAGACCGCTAAAGCCGCAATGATCGCCCAGGAGCGACTTGCCACTGCGTCCAAGGCACTGGGATTCTCCAATGTGGTGTATGAATATGGAAGCGCACACATTGTGATCGACAATATGCCGCGTGAAGTCATCATTCCTGATGAACAGGGCAGGGTGTCGATAAGGGTCCTCGGTGATGTGATCCACAACGATGACATCCCATCGGTCTTAGAGATCCTTAAGCCTGAGACCATCCAGACGGGAGAGATGACCGACCTCACATTCCGGGCCATGTTCAGACGCGGCCCTTTCCGCTGGTATCGTCTATTGGTGACTAAGTTGGACCATGGGGACGGACCGTATCTCAGCGGAGCGGTCTTCGATGTCCATGAACTCCGTGCCAGCCAAGTGTCACTGGAGTCCGCCAATAGGAAACTCAACCTTTTAACGGAGATAACTGGTCACGACATCAGGAATCAGCTGACCGCCCTCTCCGGTTACGGTGAGATCCTCCTGAACAGACTGGAAATGGATGATAGGGCGAAGGACCGTGAGATATTACGGAAGATGATTGTATCCATGGAGAACATCGAGGAGCAATTGGAATTCGCCCATGACTATCAGGGCCTGGGAGTGGAGAAACCCCGTTGGATGGATGTGGGTAAGAAGGTGGAACAGTTACAGGAGAACCCCTCCTTCTCCCATATTGACATTAAGAACGATGCCGGCGGGGTATTGCTCTTCGCAGATCCGTTGTTCAAGAAGGTCCTTTACAACCTCTTCGAGAATTCCATCCGCCATGGAGGACATGTGAAATCGATACGCGTGCACAGTCCTTGTCCCGGTACCGTGGTCGTGGAGGATGATGGCGTGGGCATCGCAACATCCCTTAAGAAGAGAATATTCGACCGCGACATGGGAGTCAACACCGGCTTAGGGATGTTCCTCGCCAGGGAGATTCTGTCCATGACAGGGATATCGATACATGAGGATGGTGAGCCGGGCCGAGGAGCGAGATTCGTCCTTGAGACATCCCTTGATAACTTTCAGGACCTGAAAGTGAGAAACGGTCTCGCTTTATAGGGCAATTTGAAATAAGACCCTTCATATCGCATAAGAATGCTCATCAGGGCGGAGTCTATCACCAAATCCTTCGGTCCTTTGAAGGTCCTCGTAAAAGCCGACCTCCAGATCAACCGCGGTGATAGTATCGGCCTCATCGGCGTCAATGGGGCCGGCAAGAGCACGTTCACAAAAATCCTCATGGGTGTGGTGACACCTGACACCGGGGAGTTGAAGAGGAACACCGAACGCATCGGTTACCTGTCACAGTTCCCGGAAGGAGGAACAGACACTGTCAGGGATGTCCTGGGCAGACCGTATGGTGTCGTTGATTCCATGCTCCGTAGAATGGGTGAGCTGGAAGCGTTGATGTCGTCCGGTGCGGATATCGACTGGAACGAGGTTACAGCTGAGTATGCGGCCCTGGAAGGAGAGGTCTCCCGTAGCGGCAATGAGGATCTGCAGAAGCAGATCGATGCCATACGGGAGGTCGGTCTGGACGTCGGTCTGATGGACCGGGAGATGGGTACGCTCAGCGGAGGTGAGAGGACCAAGGTTGCATTGGCCCGGGTGATCATACAGGCGGAGGGGTGTGACCTCCTTTTCCTTGACGAGCCCACGTCCCACCTTGATGTTGACACGGTGGAGTGGTTGGAGGATTACCTGTTGCGCAGCAAATGCGCAGTGGTGGTCATAAGTCATGACCGTTACTTCCTCGACAAGGTCGCCACCAGAGTGGTGGAGATAGAGGCGGGCAGGACAAGGGAGTACCGTGGCAACTACACCTCGTTCGTGAAGAAGAAACTTGCCGACCTGGAGCGTCTGGAGAAGGAGAGGCATAAGCTTGCGAACGAGAAGAGACGCCAAGAGCGGATATCTGAGGAGCAGCACCGCGACAACCCATATTCCTCAATCCATAAGACCAGGAAGAAGATGGCGGACCGGATCGAGGTGCCGGATGAACCGGATAAGGTGCAGGACATCAAGGTCAAGATCCAGTCCGCCAGAAAATCCGGTAAGAACGTCATAACAGCCGACGGAGTGAGTGTCGAGCTGGGAGGTCGCCTCATATTGTCTGATCTCGACCTGGATATCCAGAAGGGCGATAAGATTGGTGTCTTCGGTGCCAACGGCGAGGGGAAGACAACCATGGTCAAGGCACTGATCGGGGACATACCCTGCAAGGGCGAGATATGGAGAGCCCCGGGGGCCAAGATTGTGCATTTCTCCCAGACCCATGAGGGTCTGGATCACCAATTGAGCGCTGAAGAACAGTTGCTCAAGGTTTTGGGACAGGACCGCAAAGGAGACGCCCGCGCCATGCTGGCGCGCATGCTGCTGACAGGCGAGTCGGTGGAGAGACCCATCGGCAGCCTGTCAGGAGGGGAGAGGGTGAGGGTGGCCCTTTCATTGCTGCTCCTCAAAGAGAGTAACCTGCTGGTCCTCGACGAACCGACGAACTACCTCGACATACCATCCCGCCACGCCGTCGAGATGGCACTGAACGACTATGAGGGCAGCATACTGATAGTGACCCATGACCGTTACCTGCTGGACACCGTCTGCACCAGGGTGGCCGAGGTGAAGGGCGGAAGGGTCAAGACCTTCAACGGAACCTTCTCCGAGATGAGGGGGCGGCACCCTGTGGAGGAATTGGTCCAGGATGCGGATGAGTACCGTGTGGTCTCATCTTTCACCAACTGGTCGAGTCAGCGCCGTTACTCCATGGGCGAGAAGGTGCTCATAGCCCCGGCGGAGTTGGATACCTTCCAATGGGCTTTCGACAACAACAAGCTAAAGAAGACCGGCGGCCGCCAGCGGAAGAAGGTCACCGTGAGCGAGGAGAAGAAAAAGGAATGAAGAAGGGGTTTCAAAGTGCCGCTATGACCGCGGCTGTGAACTTCTCGGTATCACCCTTGCCGCCCATGTCGGGCGTCAGTACCGAATTGTCCGCCAGGGCGGCGTAGACCGCCTCTCTCATGCGGGCCCCTTCCTCCCTGAAGCCCAGGTAATCGAGCATCAAAGCTGCCGACAGCATCATGCCCGAGGGATTGGCTATCCCTTTTCCGGCTATGTCGGGTGCTGAACCATGGGCGGCCTCGAACACCGCGATGTTCTCACCGATGTTGGCTCCGGGCATCATCGCCAATCCGCCGACGAGCCCAGCCACCAGGTCGGTGATTATGTCCCCGTACAGGTTCTGTGTCACTATGACATCGAACTGCTGCGGGTTCACGACCATCTGATAGCAGGCGCTGTCGATCAGCATCTGCTGGAATTCAAGTCCGTTATACCCTTTGGCTACGCTCTCCACGGTACGCAGGAACAGGCCGTCACCCATCTTGAGGATGTTGGCCTTGTGCAATGCGGTGACCTTGGAACGACCCTCCTTGGCGGCCAGCTCGAAAGCGTAACGCCCGATGCGGCGACAGGCGCTCTCGGTTGTCAGTTTGATGCTCTCCACGACGCCTTGCGCCGCCTCCCGCTCGAACCCGATGTAAAGGCCTTCGGTGTTCTCACGGACGATGACCATGTCGACTCCGTCGTGCAATCCTTTCACACCGGGTATCGAACGGGCGAAACGGACATTCGCATACAGGTTCAGACGCTCCCTGATGATCATGTTCACACTGCGGTAGCCTTTACCTATTGGCGTGGTTATCGGTCCTTTGAGGACCACACCGCACTCCCAGGCCAAGGGGAAGAACTTGGGCGACAGGGGGCGCCCGTACTCCTCCATCGTCTTCGCTCCCGCATCGACGACCTGCCAATCTATTTCGACCCCCAAGGCCTCAATGACCTTGGTGGTCGCCTCGGTTATCTCAGGGCCTATCCCATCTCCGGGGACCAAAACAACGCTTTTCATCGTTCAATCCTCCGCACCTTCTACCACGTTTGTACCGTCCTTGTAATCCTGATAAAGATATAGGAGCTCGTTCGGCGATAGGGACCTCTTCAGACTGACTGAAGCTGATCTGACCCGGGCTAAAAGTATGGATGCCGTGTTCTCATCCACTTTGATGCCCTTGTCCGAAAGGGTAGAGACTATCGTGCTCTTTCCGGAGTGCTTCCCAATTATGATCTTCCGAGTCTGGCCTACCTCCTCGGGAGCGTATGGCTCGTAGTTGCTGAGGTACTTGATCACACCATCGGTGTGTATCCCTGCCTCATGGGCGAAACAGTTCTCACCCACTATCGGCTTCCAGGGAGGAATGTCCCGGGCAGAGGCCTTGGCCACGAACTCCGCCACTTCCTTTAGACGCTCTGTCTCCACGCCGGTATGGATCTTGAGAAGATGCTTACAGGCCATGACGATCTCCTCCAAGGGGGTGTTGCCCGTCCTCTCGCCTATGCCCA
>PWNH01000127.1 GCA_003557905.1 Methanomassiliicoccaceae archaeon
GCAGGTCGACATCGACACCGGTGAGGTGCTTGCCCGCGGTCTTGTTGACCGGCTCCGAAGTGACGCTGCGGACATCGAGGCGTTTCCGGAACGTCACCTGGCGCTGTACCGGTTCAAGCGACTTGCCGACGACCGGTGGGTTGTGTCGAGCACCATCGCGGCGCCGGAGGTGGAGTGTTGAGACGGCTGGTGACTCTGCTGCCGGCCATGACCATATCCGAACTGTCGTTGTACATGACTCCGCAGCAGTTCATCGTGTTCGGTGTCGTTATGGCCATATACATGCCGTGTCTAGCTGCCTGGGCCGTACTCATGAAAGAACTCGGTGCCAAGAACGCACTAATGGTCGGATTCGCTTCGATAACCACGGCGATAATAATCGGAGGGGCGGTAAATCTGGTGCTCACCGTGATTTAACGGTGAGCATAGACGGCCCTGACCATGGTATCGACCTGCTCCAGTCTGACGAAGCCGAAACGCTCGAACTGGACCATGTCGCCGGCCGCGGCGGAAACCGGTTCCACCAAACCCTTTACGACCCTGCCGTCGGGCATCAGGACCTCTGCCGGTACTGAACCCGGCGGTGCCCATTGTATGACCTTCACACCCTGCCGGGTGACCTCCATGTCATCACCGGCGTGACGGCATATCTCCCCATGGCTTATGTTGCAGAGTCCTTTGAGGCGTATCATGCCCCGTTCCTGCAACTCCTGCATGTCATCCGGGCATATGTGGACCCGGAAGTCACCGCTGAAGCTGTGCCTCCTCTGACCCAGCTCGGGACGGTCGGGGTGCAGTGGGCAATGTGACTCGGCATCTCCGTCGAAACGAACGTCCACCGCCACCGGGTCGGGGACGAAGAAGTACCTCTGTGCCTGGGGGTCGATGATGTCACGGTTCATGGCGAACAGGTTGTCCCATGAGACCTGGACATCCACCTGTTTGATGCCCACATCCATCCAGAAACGTCTGATGGCCTCCGGTCTGATGCCTCTACGGGCCAATGCCCTCAATGTTCCGGTGCGGACGTCGTCCCAACCGGTGAACTGCCCCTCCTTGATGCCACGGCCGATCACCGAGGTCTTGAGCACCGTATCGGGTATGGACACCAGTCCGTAATGCATGAAGGTCGGCCTCCTCCAGCCGAGATAATCGTATATGTACTCCTGACGGAAGGTGTTGTTCAGATGGTCCTTGCCACGGAGGACATGCGTCAGTCCGAGGTCGTGGTCATCGACGGCCACCGAGAGGTTCATCATGGGGTATATGTTGTAACGGTCACCGGTGCGGGGATGGGGATGGTCGACCTGGCGCAGGGCGATGAAGTCCCGCAGGGCGGGGTTGGGATGGTCTATGGCGGTCTTGATCACCGCTGCCGCTTTCCCGGCGGCGTATTGTGAGGACATCAGGCGGTCCAACCTCTCCAACTGCACATCCACGGGTTGGTCACGGCAGGGGCAGCATCGACAGGCGGATTTGGCATTCCTCCAATCATCGCTGTCGCAGATGCACACATAGGCATGGCCCATGCCGGTGAGCTGTCTTATCACCTCGTAATAACGCTCGAAACGGTCGCTCTGGATGATTGTGTCGTGTATCTCCACACCCAGCCAATCCAGGTCCTCAGGGATCATGCGATAGGCCTCGGGGTCTATCTTCTCGGGATTGGTGTCCTCGAACCTGTTTATCAGCCTGCCCTCATAACGGCGGACGTACTCATCGTTCAGGACGGCGACGCGGGAGTGGCCGAGGTGCAATGGCCCCGAAGGTCCGGGGGCGATCCTCATGACCACCGGGCCTTCGATGCTGGATATGCTCAGTTCGGGGAGGTCCGTCCTCTTCTCCTTCTTCTCCCTGGTCATCAGGGAGGAGTCCATCTCCTGCAATAGGGAGGTCTGCCTCTCAAAGGACAGGGTGTTCACGTCGGCCACGATAGACTCGATAAGGGGAATGAGCTCCTTGGACTCCTTGCGCAGGTCAGGACATTCGCCCATGACCTTGCCGACCACCGCTTTGGGGTTGGCCTGGCCTTTATAGAATATGGCGTTCTGCAGCGCGTACTTCCTCACGGTCCTCTCGACGTCCTCTCCGAGCATTGAAAGAAGTGAAGAACGCTTCCGTATAATAGCGTTGCTTGGGAAATGCCATCAATATTATAGCTACGAACGGGATTATCCGCCCATGGCAATCAGGGCCTTTCTTACCCGTATGAACGAGGAGACCTTTGACGTCGCTAGGGCGGTCGACCCCGACTCCTGCGACGTCAGCGCTCTACTTCTCGAGGATCAGGACCGCACCGTGATGTTCAACGACCTTAACGGCGGTACGGCCGTCGGTAACCTGTTCTCAACACGGGACAAGATGGCGAGATTCCTGGGCATCGGGACCGATGACCTCATGGGTCACCTGATGTCCGCCATGTCCGAGCCCAAGCCCTTCGAGGTTGTGGAGAAGGGCGATTGGATGGCCAACGTGACCGACGACTTCGACCTCACGAAACTGCCCATCCCGCGTTACTTCCCCGAGGATGGCGGCCGTTACATAACATCCGGCGTCATAATCGCCGAGTACGAGGGTAAGAGGAACATGTCCTTCCATCGGATGATGGTGATAGGAAAGGACGCCCTGGCGGTCAGGTTGGTCCCCCGTCACTTATTCACTATGCACAAGGCCGCCAAGGCGGCCGGTGAGGAACTCAAGATATCGATCTGCGTAGGTCTGTGCCCCTGTGCATTACTTGCCGCGGCCAGTTCATTGGATTACGAGGTCGACGAGCTGGAGGTGGCATCGGCCCTGAGAATGTCCGCCCTGGGTGAGCCGATGGTGCTGGCCGAAGGCGGGAACGGACTCCTCGTCCCTGCCAGCTGCGATTATGTGTTCGAGGGTCGCATCACTCTCGATGAGACCGATGAGGGGCCTTTCGTGGACATAACCGGAACATACGACCATGTGCGCAAGCAACCGATCATCAAGATAGACCGCATGATGCATGTGGACGACCCGGTGTTCCATCTTCTGCAGCCCGGGGGCAACGAGCATTTCCTGCTCATGGGAATGCCCCGCGAACCGGTCATATTCCGCACCGTGCGTCAGACCGTACCCCGTACCCATGCAGTGCGTCTCACCGAGGGCGGATGCTGCTGGCTGAACGGTGTGGTGTCGATCAGCAAGAACAAGGAGGGTGATGGTGTGAATGCCATCATGGCCGCTTTCAGCGGTCACCCGTCCATGAAGCACGTCATCATCGTTGACCAGGACATCGACATTTTCGACGACCGTCAGGTCGAATGGGCCATGGCCACCCGTTTCCAAGGCAACCGCCTTCTTGTGATACCGGATTCCGCCGGGTCATCGCTGGACCCCAGTGCTGACGGTACCACCTACAAGGTGGGTGTGGATGCGACGATGCCCCTGGGCAAGGAGCATCTGTTCCGACGCGCCACCTTGGACTAGGCCCACCAATCGCCACGGCGGTCGATGGTCTCCGACCGGCGTTTGCCGATGCTGATCATATCGTCGGGTCTCCCGGTCTCCTTCTCTATGAATGAGACGTAGTCCTTGAGTTCCTTGGGCAGACCATCGTAACCGTTGGCGGCCACGTCCTCGGAGCAGTCACCCCAGTCCTCCCAACCCGAGAGCTCGACGTAAACCGGTTCCAGACGTGAGAGTTTGCTCAGGGATGCGGGGAAATAATCGATACGCTCCCCGTCAACTTCGTAGTGTGTGCAGACATTGAGTGTCTCCATCCCGTTCAGGACGTCCAGCTTGGTGATTGCCCAGGATGTTATGCCGCCGATGCGCACCGCATGCTTGGCGATGACAAGGTCAAGCCATCCGCAGCGGCGCCCGCGGCCGGTGGTGGTCCCGAACTCCCCTCCTTTCTTCATTATGTACTTGCCCAGGTCGTTGCAGAGTTCAGTGGGCATAGGCCCCTCCCCCACACGGGTGGTGTAGGCCTTCAGGCAGCCGAGTACGGTGGAAACGCGGTTGGGACCGACACCGGCGCCGGTGCATATGGCACCGCCGATGGTGTTGGATGATGTTACGAACGGATAAGTGCCGTGATCGATGTCCAGCATGATACCCTGTGCCCCTTCAAAAAGGACCTTCTCCCCTTTGTCGATGGATTCATTGACCAGGACCGAGGAGTCACAGATGTATTTGCCCAGGGTGTCGCCCCATCCCAGAAGCCTCTCGATGAGCATGTCGTCGGTGCACTCGCAGGAGTCCCCCATCAATTCCAGGAGCTCCTTCTTCATTCTGAGAACGGCGGGGGCCTTCTCGCGCAGGGTATCCTCCTCCAGGAGGTCACAGGCCCGGAAACCGCTTCTCGCTATCTTGTCCTGGTAGCAAGGCCCTATGCCCCGTTTGGTCGTACCCACGCTCTTATCGCCGCGATGACGCTCCTCGGCGCCGTCCAGTTTGCGGTGGTAATTGAGGATGATATGGGCACGGTCCGATATTCGGAGGCCGTCGAGGCTCCTTCCGGATTCCTCCACGATGCGCATCTCCTCCATCAGGCCTTCAGCGTCTATTACGACACCGTTGCCTATGATAGCCGTCTTGCCCTCCCTAAGGATGCCAGAGGGAAGGAGGTGTAGCTTGAACACCTCGTCGCCGATCTGAATGGTGTGACCGGCGTTGTTACCTCCCTGGAATCGCACGATGGTATCGGCGTCCCGGGCCAGGTAGTCGGTAATCTTCCCTTTGCCCTCGTCACCCCACTGGGCACCAATGATAGCGAGTGTTTTCATGCTCGTCCCTTGGATTGATTCAACGGTATTAAAGGTTGTCAATCTCTGCTGCTTCTAGATAGGAACTGAACACTTCTTCCAAGGGAAGTTCGGTACGGAA
Organism: Methanomassiliicoccaceae archaeon; assembly: GCA_003557905.1. Lineage (GTDB taxonomy): Archaea > Thermoplasmatota > Thermoplasmata > Methanomassiliicoccales > Methanomethylophilaceae > PWHV01. The sequence goes on from PWNH01000127.1 coordinate 4,855, forward strand.
AACCGTCGGTGAGACGTGACTGCGGCTCGCAGGTCCTCTTTTGGAAAGTGAAAGGAGAAAACGCTCCATCCGCGGCGGCGATACCTTGAGGTGGGATGACAGCTCCGCGATCTCGTAACAGATAGGCGTATCAAGCTCCTCCCTCCACAATTTCAGCATCTTAGCACACCGCGCACTCTCCTGCAGGGAATCATCGGCATCCATTCTGGAAAGCAGTTCACGGTCGTGAAGGGGCCCCAACCACATCGGTCCGTAGGGATGACCATCCGACCTTGGTGAAACCGACCTCAGCAGGCTCTTACTGTCGTATGCCATATATCCCAGCTGGGAAAGTGTGCGGTCCGCCCTCTCGGCACCTTTGGTCACGCGGACGTAGATGCGGAAATAATGGTCGCAATAGAAGGACAGCAGCGGCTCCATCCCCTTATCGAATCGTGCCAGGTCCCGAGCGACCGTCCCCATCAGGATCCTCAGTCCGGACTCATGATGGCCAGGCCATTTCATAGGTCTGGCAAGGTATCTGCGCTCACACTTGTCCCGTCTCGCCCCTGCCAGGGGGGCCGTGTCCGTGGCCGTCAGGGCCAGCACGCCGTTGCGGCTCACGCCCTTTATGGCGGAATGCAGGTAAGGGATGGGGGAGCCGAAGGGGTCGATGTCCACGTAATCGAAACGTTCCTCGGAAAGTAGGCAGGCCAGGTCCTGGTTGTTGGCCCTGAGGTTGTCCAATCCGTTCAGTTCGATGTTCCTCTGTATGAACTCCGATGAACGGGGGTCGATGTCATTGGCCACGACCTCGATACCGGGGACCTCGTTGGCCATCCTCGCTGACCTCGAGCCGGTGGCGGCCATGCAGTCTGCGGCTTTGACCTCTGTTCCCAATGCTCGCAGGAACATTATGGAGACATCACGGTTGAAAGCCATCTGGCTGTTATAGAATACATCGATACCCTTGGTGCCGGGGCCGCCGCTTGAATGCAGTTCCGGTACGGCTAGAAATGTTGGGCCTTCTTTTATGACGACATGGGACGTCACATGATTTCTCCGTTCATGAGTCTTATTATCTTGTAGGGTAGAAGGTTCCTGTTGGTCGGTGTGACCTCGAGGATGCGCACATCATCACGCCTTCTGATATCCTGGAGAAGAGGATTACGGGATTTCTTGTGAAGGGTCAAAAGCATGGGTTTCTCGGTGTCAAGGGCCTGTTTCACGGCATCTATGAACGCCTGGCTCTCCACCTCCATCTTGCCCACCTCATCGATCACGATGACATCGGTCTCATCACAGGCGCGCAGTATGGCTTTCACACCCACGTCCTCCAACCGTTTGAGGTCCACGCCCAGTTTGCCGACCATCACTTTACTCTGGATGTCCACATGGGCGAAGATGCTGGTCTCGGATGTGAGCCAGTCCTTAACAGTGAAACCGATGCGTCTTCTGCCGTCGACAATGGGTTCTGTGATCATGCCGCCGATAGTCAACTCCTCCTCCGCAAGCATCTCCATGACCCTCATCAACGCATGGGTCTTGCCCGCCCCCGGAAGACCAGTTATACCAATTTTATTGTTAGCGACCATCATTTCCACCGTGTTCAGAAGTAGCCTATATTGTGTGATACCGAATATAGTTATTGATTAATAAATTCATGGGAAACGTTCATTCCGAACGCTCGATCCCCTCGATGTACATCAGAGGGTAGTTCAGTTCGGCTATCCGTCTCATAACCGCCTTTAGCCTGACCCCTTTGGCCAAGATTGTAAGTTCGACGGATATCATCTCACCGGTCAGCGATGAATAGGCGAACACATCCTCGCCGTTTGATGTCGATCCAGGGTCTATGCGTACAGTGACGTCCTCAACATAAGGCTGGACGGCGATAGCCTCCTCGATACCTCTCTCGAGGGATTCCAGACTGGCGGAGTTGAAAGGTGTTCCGACGAACTGGTGATACACAGTGGCCAATTTGATCCCGGCCTCGAATGCGGCCCTCTCACCTTCGGTGCAATGGAAGTAAGAGTCCGCCATATCCTCTTTCTCGCTCATCCGTTCAGATATTACCTGTTGATAAAAAAAGGTTTGACATGATTTTTGTTAAAGTAAAATTATAAGGTCACCCGTCAGGACGCTGACGGGTGGTTTGGTTCTCAGGACTTCTTCTTACGGGAGCTGATTATCGCAACACCGCCTATGAAGAGTATGACCCCGGCCGAGTTGCATATCTCATCCAGTATGCCCTCTATGAATTCCTGGATGTCATCCAGTGTAACTATGGCTTGCAGGCGGGGGTAGGAGACTCCCTCGTTGATCCTCCAGACATCATCGAAGTCCCATCCCACGAAGGTGGTCTGGTTCTTCATCTCCTCAGTGGTCTTCCCGAATCCCTTTCCGGCATCTGACTGTCCTGTGGTGTTGGTGTCATAATAGGAGAAATTGACATAACCTCCATTGTTGAAACCAACAAGTCCTCCTACCTGTGTAGTGCCTTCAACCGCTCCGACAGC
>PWNH01000004.1 GCA_003557905.1 Methanomassiliicoccaceae archaeon
CGACACTGGCATTACGTGAGTAAACCTCTGCCATGAGCACGATGACAATGATACCGGCGGCCACCAACGCGGACCACGCCGTGACGGCGAGCAGTGTCGCGAACACCGCGAAGGCCACTCCGCCGGCACCGATGCGGCTGTCCTTTAGAGCCCGGAGGTGATCTTCACGACCGCCGGACACGACCAGGCCGTCACCGAGGTCCATCACCCCGTCGAGATGGAGGAAACGATTCATCATTGAAACTGCGAAGAGCGTCGCGACAGCTGCTATCAGAGTGTCAACCACCGCACTCAGCAATGTGAGCATCACAAAGGCCATGACACCATAGAAAAGACCGACCAGAGGGACCAGATGGAATGATCGGTCCATCGCCATCATGTCATCCTCATCGATGTCGATACGCAACATGGTGAAGAATGAGAACATGGCCTTCAGCGCACCCAACCTCATACCTCCTCGAATTTCTTGGTGTATATCGATGACATGATGCCACCGATGAGGCCGCACAGTATGTCATCGATGAACGGGCCCATGCTGCCTATCACACCCGGTTTGTGGCGATCGAAACGGTTGAATTCGAAAAGGGCCCGGGTTCCCGCAATGTACTCTGCGAGTTGAATGCCGAGCATCTCATCCGCTATGAGATGGATGGGGTCACGGGCGAACTCCCCCCTCTTCAGCCCCCATATCTTATCGTGGGTTCCCCATTTCTCCAACAGGACAGCGGCCATGACCAATGAGTTGACGTTGATGTCATTCTCATAATGGTCCAAGGAGTTGCGGAACATCCTCCTCAGCTCCTCGGTGTCCCATTCCGGGCAGGGGACGTACAGCTCCAAGGCGGCATCCCACATCTGTGCCGGAGTCACATCGAACTCCTCCAGGGCCTTGATGAAACTGTAGGGCTCAGGGAAATCCTCGCGGTTCTTGAGACTGATTGCCACCGCCTCGCGCACCGATCTCGCCAATGCTATTCCGATGGACGTCCCGGTTCCGCAATAATCGGCCCTCTCGTCGCCAGGAGGGGAAACTATGGCGATGGCGTCGGATGTCGTTCCGGTCTCATCATGACCCACGGAATGCATACCTACCGTCTTGGCCTCGGTGACCACAATGGCGGCGTTCATCTTGGCGGATGTCGTCAGTGGTGCGGCACTCACCGCGATGATGTTTATGGTTCCCATGCGTTGCTTGCGCAACTTCGCCCTTTCCACCGACTTCCTCAGCCTTTCAGGCATGTCGGTGATTATGTCTCCGGCCTTGACACGGTTCGAAACTCCTGCGGTGACTATAGCCTTGCAATTCGCACCTTCGAACTGACTGTCGCATACGGTTAGGACTGTCCTTATCTCCGCAGCAGTCATGAAACCGACGGCATGGTCCGGAATTGACAGGTCTTTGAACACGGAGTCCATATCCTCCATCGGGTTTTGATGGTCGTACATTTTCGGAACCTCGATTATGACGAACGTGTCGGTCATGTGTTCACCGCCGTTCTTCATCGCCGAACTGAGCACCTCCATCATGGAGTTCATACGTACTACGGCAACCTCGAAACCCATCGAGTCATGGAAAGTGACGTCTGCTGATATATCGTTCATAATAGACCTCCTATGATTCCGAGGATCGAGTCCTCGATAAAGATTTGCACCTGTATCCCCAGCATTGCATACAAGGGAAGGGTGACCGCCACGAGGAATATGACCGATGTCAATTCCACCAGACGGAGTGACCTCTCGATGTCGTTGACCGTCGGCAGAGGTCCGTCCCCGATCCGGTATCCAGCGGGTTTCTCCATCGTGATGCCCAACGCCCCGGCGGCGGCTGCCATCGGCCACCCGCTGTTGGGGCTGGGAGTCAGAGAGTGGTCACGGAGTGATACGCGGAACAATCCGCGCACATCCATTCTGAGAATTGCGGCCGCCAAGGCCAAGAAGACAAGGGATACCCTTGAAGTGATGAATCCGAGCGCATCGTCCAAACGTGCAGGGAACGTCCCCAGATTGGCGAACTTCTCCTTGCGGTACCCCCACATGGCATCCATCAGATTGGCGCATCTGAACGCGTAAGCGCCCGCCAATCCGAATAGACCCATGTAGAGTGCGGGGGATACCACGCTGTCGACGCTGTTCTCAGCGACCGTCTCCACGCAGCATGATGAGACGTGGTCGGTACCGAGGCATGATGTGTCGCGGCTCACTATCATCTGGGTCATGGACCGTGCCGATTCGATGTCCCCCTCGTCCAAGGCCTTACGGATCGGTGAGCAGTGTCTCCGGAAAGAGGAGACGGCGAAGGTTATCTTGAAAAGAAACGCAGTGGCAACTACCCATGCCCATACGCCGATATGCTCCCTCAATAGCGCGGTCACGAGAAGCACCGAGAACAAAGCCAAGGTGGTTACCAGGACATATGACAAAAACCCCATTAATCGGTCGTTCCACACACCCTTCCGGGTTATCCTGCTATCCAACGCATCAACTAGGTTCCCGATCCAACGCAGAGGGTGAATCCGATTGGGGGGGTCGCTTAGTATCAGGTCTATGAGGAGAGCGAGAACTATGATGACGACGGCCTCGATGAGCATCGGTTCACCATCCTAAAGAACCGATGGCATCATGCATGGCCTGAATGAATGCCTCATTGCGTTGTCGGTCTTTCACACAGAAGCGAATGAACCTTTCAAAAGGCCTTCCGAAGGATGCGCAGTCCCGGACCATGAAGCCGGAATCCTTCATCCGATCCTGGAACTCCGCCCCGCTGGTCCTGAGGCTCTGAACTGAATTGAAGTAGAAGTAAGAGTCACTTTTTCGATCAACTGGGAAACCTATCTCCTTCAATCGATGGAATACCCACTCCGACTCCTCGGCCATCATCTTGGCGGCCTTCTCCACATGGTCGGAATGATCGCGTATCAAAGCTGTCGCGACATGCTGTTCCACCGCCCCGACGTTCCAGGACATCCTGACCTTGTCCATACTCTCTATCATATCCTTGTTGGCAAGACCATATCCTATCCGGATGCCGGGGATGGCGAATGATTTGGTGAGTGATTCGGCGACCATGAGGTTGTCATAGGAACCCACGTATGAGGCGCAGCTAATGTCCTCATTTCCAGGCACTAGACTCAACAGTGTCTCATCCAGGAATACCATGACGTCCTTGTGACGGCACATCTCCACAATCTCGAGGATCTTCTTCCTCGGTTCTATCCTTCCGGTGGGGTTGTTGGGGTTGCAAATGTAGACCGCCTTGGTGGATGGCGTTATCCTGTGCAGCAGACGATCCACATCGATGCGGAAGTCCTCGGCCTCCAAGAGAAGCAGGTCATTGACCTTGGCACCCACGACGTTGCATTGTTGGGAGTACTCGGCGAAAGTGGGGCGGGGGATCAGTGCCCTGTCCCCAGGATTTATGAAAACATTGGGGAAATTGCGGATTATCTCCGATGAACCGGATCCGATGATGACCTCCTCGACATCGACACCGTGATGGTCGGCCACGACCTGACGCAGGTCCAGACAGGAGTCATCAGGGTAATGATGCATATGGGGTATCGACTCCTGCACCAGCGCGGTGAGGCATTCAGGAGGTCCGAGGGGGTTCAGATTGTGACTGTAGTCCTCGATACCTTCCAGTTTCCATGCCGTCCCGCCGTGAACGGTGCGAGGCAGTCCTTTCAGCGGCTCCCTAACCAGGTCTCTGACCCTCATCCCACCTGTAACAGCATTCCTATCGTATAAAGATGGCTGGTACATCCATCCATCATTCAATCCTTAAATCGCAAAGAACAGCGGGGATGGACTATTACCTCGCCGGTACTGTCCTTGAAGATGCTGCACTCTACCCCGTAAACATCGGCGATGTTTTCCTCGGTAACTATCTCCTCCGGAGTGCCTATCCCTACTATCTGACCATTCTTGACCAAGATTATACGATCACAGTACTTGACCATCAGGTTGATGTCGTGGGATGCAATGACTATAGTCATGCCCCTCTCTTTCTCCATCAAGTCCCTAAGATACTCCATGACTTCTAATTTGAAACGCATGTCGAGATGCGAAGTAGGTTCGTCGACCAACATCACCTTGGGTTCTTGAACATAGGCTTTGGCAATGAGTGTCCTCTGTCTCTCACCACTGCTTAATTGATTTATGTTCCTTTTTGAAAGATGGCTTATCTCAAACTTGGCCAAAGCTTCTCGAGCTATTACCTCATCTTGTTCTGTCTCCCACCAAAGCCCTTTACGATGTGGGTATCTACCCATCATTACCACCTCTATCACGTTGAGGTTGAAATCGGGAGGGAACTCGGTCGGTACGTTGGAACATGTCTTTGAAATCTCTGTTAGACTTGACTTGTGAATTTCTTTTCCATCGACGATCATGATGCCCGAACGAGGTTTTAGAAAACCATTGATGGTTTTCAAAAGTGTTGACTTCCCACATCCATTGGGACCTATCAAGCCTATCATCTCGCCCGGCTTGACATCAAAAAAGATATTCTTTAGTGCATGATAATTATCATAATAGAGATTGAGTTCGCTTGATGATATTGATAATCCGTTATCAACTGGCATATCCTTTACCTCTCCTTATCAATAAATATGCGAAGAACGGAACTCCTATCAAAGTCATTATTGCACCAACGGGGAGTTCAATAGGAACATAAGCCATCTTAGCAATAAGATCCGCTATTGACATCAATATCGCACCAATAATCATTGATGCGGGCAAAAGTAATCTGTGATCACCGCCAACTATCATTCTAGCAGTATGAGGTACTATCAGACCGATAAAACCGATAATGCCGACGAATGCAACACAGAGGGCTGTGAGCAATGACGCCATTACTAACATAAAAATGTTAAATTTTCTCACATTTATACCCAATTGCTGAGCTTGTTCTTCTCCGAGAAGGATAACATTGAGCTCGCGAGCATAAAAACAGATTATTATTGAAAGGATAATTATCGGGAATGATATTATCCAAATATTTTCCCAACTCATATTGGTAAAACTGCCAAAGAGGAAGAACAGTATCTGATGAATCTTGTCTTCGGATAACATCATGATGATAGTGGTCAAGGCACCAAAACCCATACCTACTATAACTCCTCCAAGTACGTAATTGATAGCTCTCCCTCCTGACCCTTCAGCAATCATGAATGTTAAGAAGAAAGCCAATAAACCGCCTATGAAAGCGGCGATGGGGATTGTGAAAAGAGACCATGTTGAACTGACAATTGTCACAGTTGTTAAAGCAATGACTGCCCCAAAACCCGCACCCGATGATACTCCGGTAATATATGGATCAACCAAAGGGTTTCGAATGACTGCTTGAAAGACTGCCCCTGCAACTGCTAGCCCCATACCGACAACAAACGCCCCTAAAACCCGAGGCATCCTCAAATGATATATTATTCGTTCACTACTAGTCTGAGGGCCGTTCTTGATTATATTCAAAACGCTGTTCCACACATCTGATATTGCCATTGGTACCGGACCATAGGCTATGGATATCAGAAACAGAGATAACAATGCTACTAAACCTAATGAAATGACCATAGCCAAACGGGCTTTACCTTGTGAAACAAGAGATTCTTCCTGTTCTTTCATTTTGTTCCTCAGTCAATGTTAATCAAATAAAAAAAGAAAATGGTTTGTTGGAGATATTCACCAATGTCCCACGAACATATCGGCGTAATCATCTCCTATTACCTTGTGGTCAGCGGGATTGAAGTCCTCGAATTGATCAGGGTGAATAATCATACTGATTATTTTTCCCAAATCAACTAGTCCTGGACCGGCTCGCTGAGTTATGTCAGCAGCTCGGTCTATTAGGAAATAGACTTCACCGTTCTTTACGGCATTTGTCTCTTTCCAAATCGGATCTGCCTCAAGGGCGGCCATTGCATTGGTATAGTTGCTCCACGATCCAAGGCTGGTCGCAATTATCACATCGATTGTGTAATTTCCCACATCAGCTACATATTCCATATTAGCTGTGAAGAAACCGCTTGAATAAGAGGCATGGTTGGTAGCATTGACCAGAGATATTATATCACTACCGAATGTATCAGCACCGAATAGCCAAGGTGTACCCCATCCCCATCCAAGGTTCATCATGACCTTGGGATTGCTCGGGGGCCACCCACTGAAGTCCTGGACTGCAGATTTTAAAACTATCTGAGTGAAGTCCGCTTTCATGCCATTCACAAGATTGTCTCCCACGCTCTCTTTCTTGAGAATCTCGGACATCAGCTCAATATTTTTGTAAACATCAGCGACGGTTTCCTCCTGGAAAAGCATCACAACAGGTTCACCGATGGTTCTCAGGAGGTTATACGCACCTACGCCTCCGGCGGTGTAGGAAACGAATATCACGTCAGCACCGGCTGAGGTTATAAGTTCCACATTGGGCGAATTGTAGGAGCCAACTCTCTTCAAATCTCCGCTGCTAGCACGTGTTACCAAATCAGCAGGAAAATCACAGTTTGAACTTATGGCAACTACATTATCGCCAGAGTCCAAAGCGTATAGAAGTTCTGATATCGACGGCGCTGTGCTTATAATCTTATCTGGCGCCTTATCGAAGAATAACGTATTCCCCATTGCATCTTCTGGACCTTCAAAACCCTCTGCCGCAGATGGAGAGAGTACTATGAAGGCTGATACCATCATGACCGCTAATAAAGCCACCATGGCAATAGCGATTTTCTGTCTGGTGTCTGCTATCATTAAATCACCTTTTATTAATGTGATTGGTTGTTTCATCCAACCATATGAAATAGAAAACCGATAACTTGATATTAATAGATTTGGATTATTCATCCAACTCGTCAAAAACGTTTTTGAAGAGAGGTCACCAGCCTTCCCAATGGACCCTTTCCAGATGGTACCGGTCGTTGGCTGGCTTCTTCTCCGCGGGATGTCCCAAAGCTATTATGCTGAACGGTACGATGTCCCCGGGACAGCCGATTATCTCCCTGATCTGGTCTTCACGCTCCTTGTTCGGATGAACGCCTAGCCAAACGCCTCCTAGACCGAGTTCGTCGATCATGAGCAGCATGTTCTGCGTGGCGGCGGCGCAGTCCTGGGGCAGGAACCCCTTTATGTTCTCCAAAAGCGGGTCGAAACAGACCACGATGGCCGCTGCGGCCTCCTTCAGCATATTGGAGTGGGGATGCACGGCAGTTATGTCCAGCATCCTGTCGCGGTCGGTGAGAACTATGAAGTGCCAGGGTTGTTGGTTGGTCGCCGACG
>PWNH01000085.1 GCA_003557905.1 Methanomassiliicoccaceae archaeon
TCTTACAAGCCTGCAACGGGAGGTCCCTCTCCGCCAGCCACTCGGATACGTGGAGCACTCGGAACGGAACGTCCACGTGTAATGGATAATCCTCCTTGAACATCCGGTAGCAACCGGCGCAGGACAGTATGAGCGTCTCCACGCCCAAGGACGCTATGTGTTCGACGTTGCGGGCCATCATGGGCACCAGTTCATCTTCCGGGCAGCCGATGCGCCCCATGACGCTGCCACAGCACCTCTCGTCCAGAACGGTGAAGTCCTCATTCAGCTTCCGCAGTATGGAAAGGGTGGCCTGCGATATCGATTTGCTGCGATAGGTCGCGGTGCAACCGGCGAAATAGGCCAATGGGGCGTTCCTCGGTTCAGCGCCCAGTGTGTCCGGCACCGACGCCTTCTCACCATAGGGGTTGCCATCCGACCTCACCTTGGAAACGACCTCGGCATGCTTGGGAAGCATCCTGCCGCTGGCCACGATGTCCTTCCGCGCATCCTCCACGATGCCCACAACGTCCACCTTGGACGGGCATCTTCGGTAGCAGTCCATACAGGTCGTGCAGGTGTAGAGGCTGTCGAGCACGTCCTGGTCGGGTTCCAGGTCACCCTGCGCCAGACCATATGCCAGTATGACACGTCCCCTAGCCGCGCTGGTGTCCCATCCCGCCTCCTTGAATGAAGGGCACACACTCTTGCAGAACCCGCACATGGTGCAGGTCAGCATGGCCTGCTCCATCATCTTCAGGCGTTCAGCATCGAAATCACTCATCCGTTCACCACCTTGGGCACCGTCATGCTGCCGTCCGTCAGCACCAGCACCTTTGCTCCGGGACGGGTCCTCAAAGCTTCTTTCAGAGCACCGTCCACGGTATCGAAGGGCACCATGTGCGCCTTCCTTATCATATCCGGGTCGAGGTCCGTCACGGCATGGATCCTCGCCCATGACGCTATCTCGGCCATCTTCGCGGCCTTGTTGTAGCCGAGACGGTACTCACCATCAAGGCTCTCCAGTACCGACCTCGGGTCTTTGGAACATGAGAGTTGGTTCAGGAATGTGGCGTGTCCAACGCCTTCGCGGCATTTGGAGACCATTATCAGGACGCCTCCCTCCTTCAATGCCCATTTACCGTTGTCGAGGGCTTTCTGCGACTGGTACAGGTCGACGTCCATTGGATAGGGCGCCACGCTTATCACGACGTCCGCCTTCTCCGGTATGCCAACCGAGAACACCTCGTCCGCCCAGACGACGGCCTGTGCGAATGCCTGATGCAGGTCCCCGGCAGCCACCCGGTATATGCGGTGGTCGCGGTCGAGGACCGCCTGCACGGAGAATATCCTCTTACCCTCCACGGCCTTGAGAGCATCCATCATGTCCTCATGCACCGGGTTGCCCTCCAACACCAAGGCCTGAGCGGCACTGTCCATGGCCAGACGGTGATTGGCCTCGATCGTGGCGTAGGATGCGACGCCGGGCAGGAAGGACTTCCTCCCTCCGGTGTATCCGGCGAAGTAATGGGGCTCCACGCTGGTGATTATTATCAGACGGTCGGCATCCACGGCTATGCGGTTTATCTGCATCGGGGTGCCGTTCTTGGAACTGCCCAGGTCGACCATCTCATCGGCCAGGGAGTCGTGGGAGTGGATTCGGTCCCTGATATCATCGAGCACATCTCCGAAGATGAAACGGTACTCCTCCTCCGTGGGGGCGCGATGGGTGCCGGTTGCGATGAGGAACCGGCAACGGGACAGGTCGCACCGGGATGCCAATGCATCCAATACCTCCGCGGTCGGGGTCGGACGTGTACCGTCGTTGACGATGAACACCACATCCTCCCCGTCCTTCAGGAACTCCTCTATCCTCTCTATCCCCAGTGGTTCGTCCAAAGCCCTCTCGATCTCCCCGCGGGCATCGCCTACGGTAACCTCGTTGGGCCCTATTACGCCGATCAGGTCGCCGTCGCCCACATCGATCTGCTGAGTTGCGTCCCTGCCGTATCTGATGTCCAGCTTCATCTGTGGGCATTAGAGAATAGTCGGATGTTTTTAATGGTTTACTAACAACCCATAGGGAGACTAGAAAAGGCTTATCAGCCCGGAGGCCGCTAGACCGGGCATGGTCAGGTTGGACGAACTGGGCGAGAGGGAGTTGATATCCCGTGTGTTGGGCACCCTACGTCCCGCCCCGGGCATAGGCCCAGGGGACGATGCCGCCGCCATCGACCTCGGTGACCGGTGGTTGGTGGTCAGTTCGGACATCGTCAGTTTCCGCAGTCACAGACCGGGGTCCACGCCCTGGGAGAAGGTGGGTTGGATGGCTGCGGCCGTCAATTTCAGTGACATCGCCGCCATGGGGGCGGAGCCGATCGGTTTCATCGCCTCCTACGCAATCCCTCCCGAAATGGACGAGGAGGACCTGCTCGCCATAAGTTCCGGCATCGACCAATGCGCCGAGTTCTGTGAGACCCACGTGTTGGGAGGGGATACGAAACAGGGAGAGGGTCTGATTTGCGGCACCGCCCTGGGAATCGTGTCCAAAGGGGAGATACTCACCAGGTCCGGGGCCAAGGCCGGGGATCTGGTGGCGGTCACAGGTCCGCTCGGAGGAGCCGCCGCTGGCTGGCACGCCCTGCAGACGGGGATGGATTTCCCGGAGGCTGTGGACTGCCTCACCCTGCCGGTTCCCAAGGTCAGGCAGGGCAGGGCCCTCGCGGCGACGGGGACTGTGAACTCCTGTATGGACATCTCTGATGGGCTGTCCACCACGGTACACGAGATATGCCGGCGCTCAGGGGTGGGCATGGAGATCGTCTGGGAGGCGCTGCCGATATGGGACGGCGTGCAATCGGTCTCCGAGGCCACGGGAGCCTCCCTGGAGGACATGGTACTGCATTACGGAGGGGAGTATGAGCTGCTCTTCACCTTCCCCATGCGGATGCTGGAGACCCTGAAGGAGATGGATCTGCATTTCAGCGTCATCGGCAGGGTCGTCCCGGGGGAGGAGGTCCTCCTCGTCAAGGAGGCGGAGATCCAAAGGATCGAGGACAGAGGGTATGAGCACTTCCGCCCTTGAATCCGCTATCGCGTATCAAAACCGCTCAGCGAACCATTAACTATCCCTCCCGCCACTAATAACGATGAGGAGGAGTGGAACAATGGAGAGGGATGATTATTGTGCCATGGCGGAGACCCTGCTGCTCACCATATGCGACAGCATAGGCGCCCGTCCCGTCGGAAGCAGGGAGAACCGGGATGCCACCGAGCTCTTCTCAGCCTGGTTGGAGGAGTGTGGCTTCAAGGTATCCCATCAGGTCTTCGACTGCTTCGATTGGACCGACCACGGAACCATGCTGGAAGCGGGAGGCGAGGTCTTCGAGATATTCACCGGCCCCTGGTCGGCGGGGGTCGATTTCCAAGGAGGTCTGAAGGTGGCATCATCTTTGGAGGAATTGGAGGGCATCGATGCCAGCGATTCTGTCCTCCTCATACGTGATGGGTTGGCAGCCGAACAACTGATCCCCAAGAACTTCCCCTTCTACAACCCCGTCGAGCAACGTCGGACCATAGCACTGCTGGAGGGGAGCGGTGCGGCGGCGATCCTGGCGGCAACGGGATGCAAGATGGAGGTGAACGGCGCATACCCTTTCCCGGTGATCGAGGACGGCGATTTCCCGATTCCCAACGCCTATATGACCGATTCCGAGGGTCAAAGGTTGGTGGAGATGTGCGACGGCGGAGTGTCCCTGCGTATCGACTCCTCGAGCGTCCCGACCCGGGCATGCAATGTGGTCGGACGCAAAGGCGACGGCGTCCGCATACTGCTCATGGCCCATATTGACAGCCGTTCCGAGGGTTCGGGCGCGATAGACAATGCCGCCGGCGTCGTCGCCCTCATGTTGGTGGCGGAGATGCTGCAGGATTCCGACCTTGGTCTGGCCGTGGAGATCGTGGCGGTCAATGGCGAGGACCATTACGCCAATCCCGGGGAGGTGCAGCTGTTACAGGAGAACGAAGGCCGCCTTGGGGATATCATATTGGGGATAAACATCGACGGTGCCGGTTATCGTCATGGTGACACCGCATTCTCATTGTACGGCGTCGATGATGCGCAGAGCATAATCGCCCGGGAGGAGATGGCGGCCCACGGGATAATCGAGGGGGATCAGTGGCGACAGGGCGACCACAGCCTGCTGGTACAGAACGGTGTGCCGGCATTGGCCCTGACATCCGCGGACCTCATCGAGATAATGTCCATAGCCCACAGTCCCGATGACGTCAGCGATGTCGTCGACCCCTGCCGCCTCGTGGACGTGGCGGGCGCGGTCGTGGCTTTGATAGGCCGACTGTCGGGCAAGGCACAATCTATTAATCCGAGCTAATGGGATTGAAATCCGTGGTATAATGTCCGGCATAGTTGTCAAACAGGCCCGGCACTACCGTACCGTCGGCGGTCGCCATGTCTGTGGACTGTGCCCCCATGGATGCCGAATCCTTCCCGGGTCGCGAGGCATATGCGGTACCAGGCTGGGAGGGGAGGGGGCGCTGGTGGCAGACAACTACGGCAAAGTCGTGGCCATGAACATCGACCCCATGGAGAAGAAACCCCTCTATCATTTCCGCCCTGGTGAGCTGGTCATGTCCGTGGGCGGTTACGGCTGCAACATGGACTGTCTCCATTGCCAGAACCACAGCCTCTCCACCGTCAGGGACGGGGGTGGACGTCACCGTACCATCCCGCCCCAGGAACTTGTGGGCATCTGCCGTTCCGAGGGCGTCCGAAACCTGGCCTTCACATACAACGAGCCGACGATATGGCATGAGTACGTGATGGACGTTCACAGTTTGGCAGATGGTCTCGACCTGATCTATGTGAGTAACGGTTACATCTCCCCTGAGCCCCGCAAGGAGGTTCTGGATCGCATAGCGGCCATCAACATCGATGTGAAGGGTTTCAGCGAGGAATTCTACCGTAAGGTCACCAATGCCCACCTGGCTCCGGTCCTGGAGACCGCCGAGGCCTGCCTGGCGGCAGGGGTGCATCTGGAACTCACCTACCTCCTCATACCGGGACTCAATGATGACGACACCCAACTGCAGGATTTCTGCGTATGGGTGGCGGATGTTCTCGATGCTCATGTACCGGTGCATTTCTCCGCATTCCATCGCGACCATAGGATGCGTGATGGTCGCGACACCAGCGCTGAAGACCTGTTGCACGCCAAGAAGACCGCTGGGGAGGCGGGCCTGAAGTTTGTCTATCTCGGCAATCTGCCCATAAAGGAGGGACGGGACACGGTCTGTCCGTCCTGTGGCGCCACGGTGGTGACGAGGACCGGTTACCAGACTGAGACCGATGGGCTTGATGGCGGCAACTGCGCGGCCTGTGGTGAGCAGGTGAACATGAGGGTTTGATTTGAGGATCGAGGAGATACACAGGCTGTTGGCGGAGAACTACGATGTCGACGGCTGGTGGCCCTACACGGATGCTTGGGACGTGATGGTGGGTGCCATCCTCACCCAGCAGACGGCATGGTCCAACGTGGTCAGGGTCATGGAGGAAATGGGACGCTGCGACCTACGCTCGTTGACCGAGGTGGCCCGCGCCGACCGCGACCGCCTGATGGAAGTCGTCAGACCCTGCGGTTTCTACCGTCAGAAGGCGGAGAGGCTGCAGTCTTTGGCTCGAGTTGTCATCGACCATTACGACGGTGAACCGATGCGGCTCCTGGAGAGGGATGATGCGCGGACACTTTTGCTGCAGAACAAGGGCATCGGCCCGGAGAGCGCGGATTCGATACTTCTGTTCGCCGCCGGACGTCCGTATTTCGTTGCTGCCGCCTATTGCGGTCGGATTTTCGTTAGAACCGGCGCCATGGACAGCAATGAATACCATATGGTCCAGGATAGGGTCCACGAAACGTTGGGAAGGAACTCCGGCGTCCTCTCCGGTTTCTATGCCCTGTTGGTGGAGCATGCCAAGAGGCACTGCCGGGTCCGGCCGCTCTGCGGGGGCTGCCCCTTGGAGCAGGGCTGTGCGTTCACAAGAGCATGAACAGCGGGTTCCCTATGATTATCAGGATCACCAGTGCCACGGTCATCGGGATCAGCAACGGTATCTTCGGCGTCACCCACACCATTCCAGCACCCGCCTGACGGAGGGCGTTGAAGTCCTCACCCTGCGGAGTGGACTTCACCTCCACGGTACCATCCTCCCTGACCCTCTCCATGGGCCAGTAGTGGCCTTTCTCCGCAACGTCTATGGGGATCCTCTTACCGAGCAACGACTGCGGGAACCTGATGTCCCTTCGTATAATGTTCCTCATCAGAAAATAGGGGAGGATGGTTATTGACAGTACCGAGGCCAGGAACAGCACCATCAGAGGGAATGGCAGCAACAGTTGCGCCAGTTCGGTGGGGAGGCCTAGCAACGGCAGGGACCAGAGGCCAGGATACAATGGGAACAGCAACGCCAATGATATCAGGCATTTGGCGTCGGCCCCTCCCTTTATCACATCGAAAACATACAGGAGCACGAACATCCAGTAGAGTATGAAGGGCGTAAGCAACTCATATCGCATACCTTCCAACCCTATGACTCCTATCGCAGCCCCCAGTAGGATGAGGGCGAATGCGTAGGGGGACATCGTAAGAGCCCTGCCCATCCCATCATTGTCCCAGAAGATGTCGAGGAACAGGACCGCGGTGGCTATCACTATGAGGTGGTACTCCCAACGCAGCCCCTCCATGGCCACGTAAAGGGCCATGAAGGCCAGGCCTGCAACCCCCATCACCGCCCAGTGGATGTCGTCGGCCATTCGCTCACGCCAATCCTGACGGCTGGCAACAGCCATGACCGTGAACGCCAACAGAACCTTGACCAAGTCCACCCATTCCTGCATGCTGTGGTATAATGTGCGGTCGATATTAACAATATCGCCAACGCTTAATTTATTACAATGGAACACTATCGCATTGGTTGATGAGGAGTTCACCCGTCGCCATCGTCTTACTTCTGTTGTTCATAACAGTGTTCTTCGTCCCCTTCACCGGCGACGCCTCCTTGACCGAGAAGGAGACCAGTTCCATGGACCAGACGGTGGTCGGTGGGAACGCCGCCACATTCAGCTGGTTCGTGTACAACAAGTACAACGATTCGGTCTTCATCTCCGCATCGGTGATCCTGGACGATCCATCGAACTCGGTGGAGAGTCATTCGTTGCGTATCACGAAGACGGATCAGAGCCCGCAGGAGATCTCCGGAGTGCTCCTGGAACCGAACGGGAGCGCGACGATCGAACTCATCGTAACGATAAAGCAGATGGCTCCGAAATCAGAGGTGGGGATAGAGATCCTGGTCCTGACCGATGTCGGCGTTGACAACCAGAACATAACCGAACGGACCCTGGACGCCGATCTGGGTGTGACTCCTGTCTACCACCTCTCCGACAGCTACAATAGACTCCTGGGCGTCTATCCCAACATCCTTCCGGAACCTGCGGATGGTCCGTTGGGCGCATTCCTGGTCTCAATGGGATTCTGGATATTCACCGCGGCCCTCTTCATGTGGGGTATCATGCCTTGGCTGACACGGGCGATCATATCCCACAAGCGCGCCTTCTGTCCACATATCAAGGCCTTGTTGAACAAACCGGTCTTCTATCTGGTGGTGAGTTACGGTTTCTTCAGCAGCGTGTTCATACTCGGTCCTGACTACCAGACCGCCATATACATCGCTTCACTGAGCAGCATAATCTACATCACATTGGCAGCCTGGATAATATGGGGGGCCTACAAGATACTGGTCCATAGGCTTATGTGGAGGTTCAAGGATGAACAGGGGATAATCGACGAATCCCTCGAACCGCTGTTCATTTGGCTGGGCAAGATCTTCTTGGCGATCGCCTTCTTCGGGGCGATATTGGATGTCTTCGGCTTTGACCTCATGGTGTTCCTCGCTGGTGCCGGCATACTGGGCATAGCGTTGGCGATAGGGGCCCAGGACACATTCTCGAACTTCTTCGCCGGGTTCTTCCTCCTCGTGGAGAGGCCTTTCAAGGTTGGTGACCTGATAATGATGGATGACGGCGTGATATGCGAGGTCACCCGTGTGGGCCTGCGCAGCACCACCCTCTTCAACACCTGGAACCCCCAGTATTTCGTCATGCCTAACCGTCTGATAGCCGACAGTAAGATCACGAACGTCCTCAAGCCCGACCCCAAGTACTGGGTTAAGATCGATGTCGGGGTGGCCTACGGCTCCGATATCGAACTGGTCAAGAGGATCCTGTTGGACGTTGTCATGACCCACCCGGAGACGATGAAGGACGACGAGCATATGCCCTGGTCAAGGTTCATGGCCTTCGGGGACTCCTCGTTGGATTTCCGTGTCACCGCATGGGTCCCTGATTTCCGTATAAACTACCGTGTGGCCTCAGAACTCAGGGAGGCCATAGACAGGGAGTTCCGCAAGCATGGTGTCCAGATTCCATTCCCGCAACGGGACCTGTGGTTCCGGAACAGCCCCAGCTGATCATCCTCCGGATATCAGGACCCAGCTATGGGATATGCTCAGGCAGGTTCCGCAGGGCATGGTCACCACCTACGGTGCCTTGGCGGATTCGCTGGGAGACCGCCGGGCAGCAAGGGCGATCGGTTCCCTGTTGTCGAAGAACCCCACGCCACCCGACCCTCCCTGCCATCGCGTCGT
Organism: Methanomassiliicoccaceae archaeon; assembly: GCA_003557905.1. GTDB lineage: Archaea > Thermoplasmatota > Thermoplasmata > Methanomassiliicoccales > Methanomethylophilaceae > PWHV01. The sequence goes on from PWNH01000085.1 coordinate 8,699, forward strand.
CTACGCCGATGGCAGGACGGGGTGGTACAAAGGACGGGGCCGAGGCGCGGAGGACAAGATATCATTACTGCGTGCCGAAGGTGTGGAGGTCCATGAGGGCCGTGTCGATCTGGAAAAGCATCTCTTCACCGAATTCGAGACCGTTCCCGTTCTAAAGTTCATGAGAGAGGAGCAACTGGCATTGTCCCGGGAGATTGATTGCGATGGCGGGCCGCTGCCGGACACGCTATCCGCGATCGACGTTTCCTACGACGGCGATACCGCCTTCGCGGCCCGGGTGGATTTCTCCTTGCTTGACGGTTCTGAGATCGGACGGGAACGTGTGAGGACTGAGGTCGAGTTCCCTTACATCCCGGGCTATCTCTCCTACCGTGAGGCTGGAGCCATGGGGTGCCTTCTTGTCGACGACGGCCGTCTGCATGTGATCGACGGCAACGGCGTCCTTCATCCCCGGAGGGCGGGGATAGCCTGCCACCTAGGACGTGAAGGCCATCGCACCATGGGCGCCGCCAAGTCCCTTATGGTCGGAGAGTTGGACGGGGAGTCGGTCAGGATCGACGGAGAGGAGAAGGGAAGGAAAGTGGGGAGGTACTACGTGTCCGTGGGGAATCTGGTCACCCTCTCCCAGGCCGAAGAGGCACTCGGCCGGATGTTGGATATGGGGGTCGACCCCTGTCGACGGGCCCACTCCGAGGCCACCCGCTTCAAGAGGAGCGTTTGACACCGGGGACATAACGCTTCAAAAGGAGCGCATTGCCCACAACCGACACGTTGCTCAAGGCCATGGCCGCGGCGGCGGCCATCGGAGGAAGTAGTATGCCGGTCGATGGATACAGTATGCCTGCTGCCAGGGGGATACATGTCACGTTGTAGATGAAGGCGAAAAACAGATTCTGATGTATCTTGGTCAGTGTGCGGCGTGACATCTGCATGGCGGCGGCCACATCCCTGACGTCGTCACGTATCAGGACGATGTCCGCGGTCTCGATGGCCACATCGGTACCGCTGCCCATGGCTATCCCCACGTCGGCCATGGCCAATGCAGGGGCGTCGTTGATACCGTCCCCCACCATTGCCACCACCCCTTCATCCGCCAGGCCCTTGACGGCATCAGCCTTGTCACCGGGAAGCACCTCAGCCAACACCCGAGTTATGCCCAGTTCCGCGGCTATCGCCTCGGCGGCCTCGCGACGGTCGCCGGTGATCATCACCGTCTCCACGCCCATACTCCTCAACTCAGCGAGGGCCTCCACCGCACCCTCCTTTATCGGGTCGGCCACCGCGATCACCCCTAACACGGAATCGTCATCCGCCAGGGCGATAGGTGTACGTCCGGATGAAGCCAGTCTACTCATGTCTGCCGCAGCCCTTTCAGCACCCGGCCGGCCTTCCATCATGCGCATCGACCCTAGTGTGAAGTTCCTCCCTGACAAGCGGAATGTCAAACCCTTACCGGGTTCTGCCAGGAAACCTTCTGGTTCACGGGGCTCAGTACCGAATTCCTCACGGTGACGCTGCAGCACCGCAGCGGCGATTGGGTGTTCCGAGCTCCTCTCACCGGCGGCGGCTATGGAAAGGATGTCGTCATCCTGATAGGATATTATGTCCGTGACCACAGGCCTGCCGCTGGTGAGGGTGCCGGTCTTATCGAACGCGATTATATCCACCTTCCCCGCCCGTTCCAACGAACTGCCGTTCCTTATGAGTATCCCGTACTCCGCACCCTTTCCGGTCCCCACCATTATCGCCGTCGGTGTTGCCAGACCCAATGCGCAGGGGCAGGATATGACCAGGACTGTTATGAACACAGTGAGTGCCAGAGGGAAACGCCCCATGTCCGAACCATAGGCATCGAAACCGATCGCATACCAGAACACGAATGATGTCAACGCCAGGATTATGACTATGGGGACGAAGTATGCGGACACCGTGTCGGCTATCCTCTGTATCGGGGCCTTTGATGATTGGGCGTCCTCCACCATCCTTACGATCTGCGACAGGACCGTGTCCTTGCCCAGACGGGATACGGTCATCTTCACCGTCCCGTTCTGGTTGATCGTCCCACCGATCATCTCGTCGCCCGCCATCTTTGTGACCGGGATGCTCTCACCGGTGACCATCGACTCATCGACAGATGATGAGCCTTCGGTGACCACACCGTCGGCGGGAATCTGCCCCCCCGGCCGCACCAGCACCAGATCGCCCAACTCGAGCTCATCGACGGACACGAGTGCCTCCCGTCCGTCCCTGAGGACGGTGGCCGTCCGCGGTTGCAGGTCCATCAACCTCCTCAATGCCTCCGAGGTCCCATGGCGTGCGAACATCTCCAGGTACTTGCCAATCAGGATCAGCAGTATGATCATCGCCGACGATTCAAAGTAAACATGTGTGTGGACGAAGAAACCGGGCAGGAATGTCACTGCGGTGCTGTAGACGTAGGCGGAAGTGGTGCCCATTGCGATCAGGGTGTCCATGTTCGCCCTGCGGGCGCGGATGGCGGCCAGGGTTCCAGTGTAGAACTGACGTCCGCAGTACAGCTGGACAGGTGTGGTGAGTATGAAGAGAAGGACATTCTGCATCCAGGTCTCCAGACCAAGAGTGACCGAGGTCATTCCGAACAGCATGCTGAGGATGAACACCGGTATCCCCAGTACGGCGGCGATTAGTATCAGTCTTTTCTGACCTTCCATCTCCTTCGCATAGATGTCCTCCATCTCGGCGGAGGTCACCTTGAAACCCGCCTTCTCCACCAGGCTTACGATGCGCCCCTCGTCCAGGAGCCCCTCGTCAAACTCCACCGTTAGATTGGATGTCGCCAGATTGGCGGTCGCCGACCTCACTCCCTCCCGGGATAGGAGGCTCTTCTCCAGGCCGTTCACGCAAGCGGCGCACTCCATGCCCTCCACTGTAAACCTTAGTTTCGCCCAAGCGGGCTGAAAACCGAGTTCCTTGATGATCGATTCCATCGACTCCAGATCCACCGCATCGGAGTCGAACCTCACGGTGACCGTGTTATTACCAAGGTTGACCGTGGCCTCTTCAACGCCGTCGATCCCCTTGAGAGCCTCTTCGACCGCATTGGAACAGACGACGCATTTCATACCTCCTACCGGGATCCTCACCGTATCCATCAAACCACTCCGTTCGTATCAGACCATGAATCCATTGGGGGACATTATAATATACTACGGTATGATGACTTTGTTCAAGGGCATCCTTGTTCTTTCATGCCGATGTTCTTGCTGAATTCGTTATGATTGTCTATGAAATGGGCAATTATTATATACACTTCTACTGTTCTCAACAGAAATAATACGAAATCTGACAGTATTTAGGGTGTGATTTCTGATGATTGACCATTTGGACGCGAAGATGATTGAGATCCTGAAAAAGGACTCAAGAAGGCCTTTCGTAGAGATAGCCCAGATACTGAAGGTTTCAGAGGGCACTGTGCGAAGCCGTGTCCGAAAGATGGTAGACGACGGTGTGATAAAGGGATTCACTATCAAGACCAGCAGCAAGAACGTAAAGGCCATACTCGAGGTGCGCATCGATGTAAACACCGATTGCGACCGTATTGCCGAGGATCTTGCCAACTACGATGGTGTGACCGAGGTCTTCGAGGTAACCGGTGACCAGGACATAGTGGCCATCGTGGACGTCGAGTCGTCTCCGCAACTGAATGATATAATCGAGAAAGTGAGACACTACGAAAGCGTGCTGAGCACACGCACCAGATTGATACTTAAGGAACATTTTGGAGATGAATGAGATGTTCAAGGGAACCGCGACAGCATTGATAACCCCCTTCCGCAAGGATGGGAAGATAGACGAGCAGGGCCTGAGGGACCTCGTGGACTTCCAGGAGTCCATGGGAATAGATGCCATCGTGCCATGCGGATCGACAGGAGAATCGGCGACCCTGGACCATGCAGAGCATGTTAGGGCGATAGAGGTGGTCATAGACCAGGCCAAGAAGGCCAAGATAATCGCCGGGGCTGGAAGCAACTCCACGCAGGAGGCGATAGACCTCAGTGTGAAGTCCGCCGACATGGGTGCGGACTATATCCTTTCCATCTCCCCTTACTACAACAAGCCCACTCAAGAGGGCATCTACCAACACTTCAAGAGGGTCAGCGATGCCTGCGACCTCCCCATAATCGTTTATAACGTGCCGGGCAGGACAGGCAGCAACATGGAGGCCTCGACGACCCTGAGACTGGCTGAACTCCCCGGCATAAGCGGGATCAAGGAAGCTAGCGGGGATATGGCCCAAGTGATGAGGATAATGGCTGAGAGGCCTAAGGATTTCGCCATGATATCGGGCGACGACGCCCTCACATTCCCCCTGATGGCATTGGGCGGGGAGGGAGTCATATCCGTGACCTCCAACTGCGCACCGAAGCATATGATGGAGATGGTGAACAGTGCCTTGGCAGGAGACTTCGCCAAGGCGAGGGAGATGCACTTCAAGCTCATGCCTCTGTTCAACGCCATGTTCCTGGAGCCGAACCCCATACCCATCAAGGCCGCCATGGATATGATGGGCAAACCATCCGGTGAACTCCGGATGCCACTGATGGATATGACCGAAGGTAACCGAAAGCTGCTCGAGAACACCATGAGACAGCTCGGGATAATCTGAGTGTGATCCAATGACCAGAGTGGTGGTTGGAGGGGCCACCGGAAAGCTGGGTCGGCTTGTTTGCGAGCAGGTGCTCGCAGACCCCGAGCTCGAGCTCCACGGTGCCATGGTCTCGTCATCCGGCGGGAACGCAGGCAAGGAACTGTATCCTGGCGTGTTCGCCTTCACCCCGGAATCCTTGGAGGAGCACCTTGAGGATGCTGACGTCTATGTCGACCTTACATCGCCCACGGCCGCGGCCGAGAATGTGCTGCGGGTGCCGGCGACCGGGACTGCGATGGTGATAGGGACCACCGCCATACCCGAGGATGTACTGCACCGTTTGGGGGAGGGATGCGCCGAACATGGTACTTCGGCGCTCCTGTCTGCGAATTTCGCCTTGGGTGTCAATGTGTTCTGGAAGGCCTGTGAGGTTCTGGCGGCAGCTTTGCCCGATTATGATTTCGAGATCATAGAGATGCATCACAATCAGAAGAAGGACGCCCCCTCCGGCACCGCCGTCAAGGCCATCGAGGCCGTGGAGCGCGCTACCGGTCTGAGCGAGCTCAAGCACGGACGCGAGGGCGTCAGCGGTGCCCGCGGGAAGGAGATCGGCGTACATGCCATCAGAGCCGGCGACATCGTCGGTGAGCATACATTGATAATCGCAGGAAACATGGAGCGTCTGGAGATCACGCACCGTGCCATCTCCCGCGAGGCCTTCGCCCGCGGCTGTCTGACATCCATCAAGTGGATGGCGGGGCGCAAGGAAGGCCGTATACACGATATGAGTGAGGTTCTAGGCATATGATAACGGTCAAGAAGTTCGGAGGCACAAGTGTCGGTTCAGCTGAGGCTTTCCGACGCTCAGCGGACATCATCCGTTCCGGTGAGGGCAACACGGTGGTGGTCGTATCGGCAATGTCAGGGGTGACAAACTACCTGATAAGTTTCCTCGAGAGCGGGGAGAACAGTGCCGACGAGGTCATCGAAACCCTACGCGGGAAGCACAAGGAGGCCGCCGAAGAGGTCATGTCCCCTGACCTCCTGAAGGAATATCTCGAGGTGCTTGACCTGAGACTTTTGAGTCTCAAGCAACTGCTCGAGGACCCTGATGTCAGGAACGACCCCTACTTCAACGACAACATATCCTCGCAGGGCGAGAGGCTCTCCGCCGTCACCATGGCTTTCGTTCTGCGGGAGGCGGGCATGGACTCTGTCCCACTGTGCTCCGAGGAGGCAGGGATACATGCCGTGGGTTGCCCAGGAGCGGGATTCGCCGACCTGGACCTCACCAGTCGCGACCTTTCATACACCCTGAGGCCTCTGTTGGAGAACGGCAAGGTCCCGGTGATCACCGGTTTCTACGGACGCAACGGTGATGGGAAGCCGATGACCTTCGGGCGCGGAGGTTCCGATTATTCCGCAGCGGTCATAGCGCACGCCATAGACGCTGACTTCCTGGAGATATGGACTGATGTGGACGGCTTCATGACCGCCGACCCCCGCATAGTTGCCAATGCCAAGACCATCGAGGAGATGAACTTCAGCGAGGCCGCGGAGCTGGCGTATTTCGGTGCCAAGGTGCTTCACCCCCGTACGATAGAGCCGGTGAGGCGGAAGCACATCCCGGTGCGGGTGAAGAACTCGTTCAACCCCCAGGGGATGGGCACGATAATACACCATCTCCGCGCCCCGCAGGATGAACTGCTGCGCAGTGTGGCCCTGAAGACCGACCTATCGATAATCACTGTCAATTCGTCAGAGATCGCCTACCGCCCCAAGATGGTGGGGCGCATCATAGACCGCATCGGGGATGCGAATGTCATAGTCTACGCGATATCCACATCACTTTCGACGGTGGCCTTCCTGATACACAACAACGATGTGAAGGAGGTCCTGCGCAACCTCAACACATTGGAAGGCGACGACATAGAGAGGATAGACGTCAAGAGCAACATGTGCCTGATCTGTGCGGTCGGGGACAATCTCCTCGACCGTTGCGGTGCATCGGCGGAGATATTCAGCAAGGTACGTGAGGCCAATGCCAATGTCGAGCTCATATCGGAGGGGGCCTCGACGGTCTCACTGAACTTCGTGGTCTCGATGGACCGGGCCACCTCGGTCGTCAGGGCTCTGCATGAAGGTTTCATAGGGTGAAAAAATGAGAGATTTTGATAACAAGGACGGGCAGATGATGATAGGCGGCATGGCCGCCACCGATATAGCGGAGAGGTTCGGGACGCCTGTGTACGTGACGGACGAGCAGGCGCTGCGCGATAACTTCCGCCGTATACATCAGGCGTTCAACCGCCATATGGAGACCCGCGTACACTACGCCTGCAAGGCGAACAGCAACATGGCCATATTGAAGGTACTGGAGCAGGAGGGCGCCTGCATAGACGCCGTCTCTTTGGGCGAGGTCCTCACCTGCCTCAAGGTGGGATACTCCCCGGACCGCATCCTGTACACCGGAGTGAACGTGAGCAACGAGGAGTTCGAAGGACTGGTGGAGGCCAAGGTTCCCATCAACATCGACTCCTTCTCCGGTCTTCGAAGACTGGCGGCGATCTCCACCGACGTACCGATATCGTTCCGCGTGACTCCCGGCGTGGGTTCCGGCCATCATCAGAAGGTCATCACCGGCGCCAAGGGATCCAAGTTCGGCATCCCCATCGAGGAGATAATGGACGCCTTCCGTGAGGCCGTCGATCTGGGCTTCAAGCCCCGGGGGCTGCATGCCCACATCGGGTCGGGAGGACAGTCCGTCGATCCGTTCACAGACCTGGTGGGAATACTGCTGGGAGTGGTCAATGACCTCAAGGATGAACTCGGCCTGGAACTGGAGTTCCTGGACATGGGCGGCGGCATCGGAATACCCTACCGCCCGAACGAACCGGTGATGGACGTTGACGAGTTGGCGGCCAACCTGACCGAGATGATAATGGAGGAGAGCGACATCAAGACCCTGGCTGTCGAACCTGGTCGTTATGTTGTGTGCGACAGCACCGTACTGCTGACCCGATGCGTGGACATCAAGAGGACGGAGGAGAAGAACTTCATCGGCGTCGATGCCGGTTTCAACACCCTGATACGCCCGTCGTTCTATGACTCCTACCACCACGTGGCCATCGCCAACAAGTTCAACAAGGCCTGTGAGGCCCGTTACGACGTGGTCGGCCCCATATGTGAATCGGGCGACTACCTCGCGCGTGACCGTGTCCTCCCCGAACCGGAGGAGGGTGACCTCGTAGCGGTCTATGACGCCGGGGCCTACGGTTTCGTCATGAGCAGCCAATACAACAGCCGGCCCCGTTGCCGTGAGGTTCTGGTGAACGACGGCGAGGCTGAACTGATACGTGATTCAGAGGACCTGGAGGACATCTGGCGACACCAGGTCATGCCCCAGAGGCTGATGTGATGAGGTTCTGGAAATACGAAGGCATCGGTAACGACTTCGTCGTGGTCGAGGACCGTGACGACACCATGGCCAAGGACCCGGACTTCGTGCGCCTGGTCTGCGACCGTTCCTTCGGGATCGGTGCCGACGGCATACTGTACATCTCGGATTCGCCACGCGCCGATGCGCGTATGAGGGTGCTCAACGCCGACGGCAGCGAGGCCGAGATGTGCGGCAACGGCATACGCTGCGTGGCCAAGCACCTCCACGACAGCGGCTGGGTGTCTAAGAACAGCATGAGCATCGACACCTTGGCCGGCGTGCTGGTTATCGGCGTCACCGCCGTGGACGGAAAGGCAGAGATGCTGGACGTGAACATGGGAGCCCCCATACTGGACGGCAGGAAGGTGCCGGTGGACCATGACGGCGAGTTCGTCAACGGTGTCATCGAGGTCGATGGTCGGGAGATCGTCGCCACCGCCGTGTCCATGGGGAACCCCCACCTGGTCACTTTTGAGAGTTTCAGCGACGAGGAGCTGGAGGTTTTGGGACCGAAGCTGGAATCCCATCCCTTCTACCCCCGTCGCACCAACGTCGAGTTCGTGACCGTGAAGGATGACGGACTGGATGTCAAGGTGTACGAACGTGGTGCCGCATGGACTTTGGCCTGCGGCACCGGAGCGTGCGCCGCCACCGTGGCGGCGGCGTTGAACGGAAAGGTCCCCTACGACAAGCCGGTGAAGGTGAGCCTGCCCGGTGGGGACCTGGAGATAACAGTGGCCGCCGACCTGGGACATGTGATGATGTCCGGGCCGGCGAGACTGGTATTCACAGGAGAATATCTGGAGGAATGATAAGTATGGAAATCGTTTTCGCAGACAGACTACAGAAGCTACCGCCCTACCTATTCGCGAAGTTGGAGGAACTGACCGCCAAGAAACGCGCCGAGGGCGTGGACATAATCGATTTCGGGATCGGAGACCCGGACCTGCCCACTCCTAAGACCATCATAGAATCGATGCAGGAGGCGGCGGTGCATCAGAAGAACCACACCTACTCATCCAGCGCTGGAGAGGGGTACATGAGGCAGGCGGTCGCCGACTTCTACAAGAAGAGGTTCGGCGTCGATGTCGACCCCAACAAGGAGGTCTGTATCACCATTGGTTCGAAGGAGGCCATAGCCAACATCTGCAAGGCCTTCGTCAACCCCGGGGAGAAGGTCATCTCCCCCGACCCCGCCTACCCGGTGTACGCCAACGGTGCTGCGCTCCTTTCCGACGCCACGCCGGTCAACGTGCCGCTGCTGGCCGAGGAAGGCTTCCTGCTCAACGTCGACAGGTGCCCCACGGACGCCAAGATGCTGTACGCCAACTACCCCAACAACCCCACTGGTGCCACCTGCGAGGTGGACTACCTCAAGGGCGTGATGGAGTGGTGCAACGACAACGACACCATCTTCTGCTACGACAACGCCTACTCCGAGATGTGCTTCGACGACTACATGGCCCCCTCGGCATTGGAGGCCGGCAGGGACGTCATAGAGTTCGGGTCGCTGTCGAAGACGTTCAACATGACAGGTTACCGCATCGGTTGGGCGGTGGGTGACGAGCGGTTGATAGCCGGGCTCAAGAAGGTGAAGTCGCAGATCGACTCCGGTGTGCCCAAGTTCATACAGAAGGCCGCCGCCGACGCGTTGGGCCTCTATGACGGCCGCCGCCTCCCTCAGGTCCTGAAGGACAACAACGCCGTCTACGGTGAGAGGCGCAAGGTCATGGTCGAAGGCCTGCGCGACCTGGGCTTCGATGTGCCCATGCCCAAGGCCACCTTCTATGTGTGGTTCGACTGCGGCATGGACTCCATGAAGTTCACCGAGAAGATGCTGCAGCACGGCATCGTCGTCACCCCCGGCGTGGGATTCGGCGAGGCCGGGGAAGGATTCGTGCGCATAGCCCTCACCCGTTCCAAGGAAAGGATCGAGGAGGCCCTGGAGCGCATGAGGACCGGTTGATTCCGGTAAAAAACCCCTTACTCCTTTTTCATATCGCGCTTAAAAGCATGCTTGAGCGCTTCGACCACCGGCAACGGCTTTCCCAACAGGAAGGTCTCCAATGCGCCGCCCGCGGTGCTGACGTATGAGAAACGGTCGCTGAGGTCGAAGCCGTCCGCCGCTCCCACGGTGTGGCCGCCGCCCACGACCGAGCGTCCACCGCCCTCTATCATCGCCAGCATGAGGCCGCGGGTGCCGATTTCGAAGCCTTCCTTCTCATACCACCCGGCAGGCCCGGACATGAAAGAGGTCCCTGCTCCGCGTATCACGCGTGCGTATTTCTCGACTGAGCGGGATCCGATGTCTATCACCGGCTGCTCGCAGGGGAGGTCACCGACCGAGAGTTCCCGACGACCATCGGCATCGACCGCCACATCCACCGGCAGTATTATCCGCGGTCCGTGGTCACGCATGGCCTGGCGGGCGGACTCGAGGTTCTCCGGGGTCAACTCCTCGGACAGTATCTCCTCGCTCTTCTCACCGAGGTGTACCCCACGAGCTTTTAGGAAGGCGTTGCCGGCCAGCCCGGTGAGCAGCACGGTGTCCGCCTTGCCGCGGCGGAGCACGTTGTCGACCATCTTGATGGCGTCACCGAACTTGGCGCCGCCGATGATGAACACCGAAGGACGTTTCGGCTCGTCGAACAGCCCCTTGAGGGTGAAGAGCTCCTTGGCCATCAGGCGACCCGCCGCTGACGGGAGGACCCCTTGGAAACCGACCAGGGAGCATTGTGAACGGTGGGCGGCGCCGAAGGCGTCGCAGACGAAGTAGTCCGCCAATGGGGCCAAGGTCTTCACGAGTACTGACTCAGCGTGCTCCTCCATCGGCCTCTTCTCAGTCTCACAGTCAAGGTTCCGCACGTTGTCCAGCATCAGCACTCCCCCGGGCTTGAGCCCGGAGATGGCGTCCAATGCCTTATCGCTGATCACATCGTCCACGAATGCGACCTCCTTCCCTATATGACGGGACAGTCGCTGGGCATGTTGGTCCAAAGGTATGAAGTCCCATTTACCCCGCCTGCTCTGGTGAGCGAGTATCACAAGCTTGCACCGACGGGATATCAACTCACTGACGGTCTGCGATATACGCCTGATGCGTGCATCATTGACTATACGCAGCGTCTCACGGTCAAGGGGGCAGTTGATGTCCACCCTGAGCAGAACGGTACGGTCCTGGAAGTCGAAGTCGTCCAGTGTGTTGATCTCCTTCATACGGGAATCTCCATCGGTGAGGATGGGAGGTGATTGCCATTAACTAAAATACACTTTTGCCTGAAGAAGGGTAAGAGGGTTGGTTGAAGGGGTTTCAGGCGTTCTTTGCCACATCGCACTTGTCACAGTGGACGAGACCGTCGTGGATGCAGGCATCATCGACGATCTTGCAAAGATACTTCCATTCCGTCTCATCCTCGTCGTAGACGAATATGATGTAGGGGAAGTTGAAAGCCCCGGACCAAACGATGCCGCTGTCGGTGGTGACCATGTGCCTCATGCAGGACGTGGGATCCGCGTCGGGGTCCTTGGGCGGTGACTCGTTGTCCACCAGGCCGGTCTCCAGCATCCACATCTTGGTGTCGACGGCCAACTGATAATCTCCCTTGAAGACCTTGTCATCCAGTTCGTCGTAGGAGACCGGTGCCCCCTTGCCCTTAAGGTATTCCAATGTCTCGTAGGCGTACTTCTTGACGTCTTCCATTTCACTTATCATATACTGTTGCCTCCATTCGGCCTAGGCCGTTATGGGAAAACATTCTCGTGAACGATATTTAATGGGAATGATGTAACTCAGAGGTATTGAAAGGGGGAATGGCCTTGAAAGGCCGGTTTCTCAGCGCGGTATGCCCATGGCGGCATTGGTCTTGGCGACGGACTTGGGGCCATCACGCTCGACCTTGCACATCGAACGGATGCAGTCCACTATCTCGGGGACGACATCGCTCTCCTGGTGCACCGCCTGGTAGTAGAACAGCTTCTTGCCCACGGTCTTCACGCCGTCAGCCCACAGTGCGATCTCGAAGAGGTCGCTGCGGGAGCGGCCGAGGTCCCGGGCCATCTCCATCACCTGGGCCGAGGACTTGATTCCATCCCCGCCCTTGACGAACTTGATGCGCGGGGCCTTGGACCAAACCTCGAGGACATCCTCGGTACTGACCTCCTCCTTGAGGTCGACGATGTTGGCATGCAGGTGCATTATGGTCGTCGGCACCTTCACCGCCATGGTCTGTATGTTCAACCAGGGCATGACGCTCTGCACATCGGGACCGTGGTGGGTGGGCAGTTTCAACGACGGCTCGATCGCATTGATGGGACCGTTCTTGCTGTCCCCGGGGTCGGCGCCGCGGCGGATGAGCACGGAGAAGGCCTCTTCGATTCCGAAGGCCTTGTCCAGAGGATAGAGGGTCCGCAGAAGACCGGTGGTGTTGCATGAGACCACCCGGGAGAACTGGGCGCCCCAGGACTCATCGTAGTTGGCGGTGGAGTTGAAGGATATGCCCGCCACGCCGTGGTCCTCGCCCCCTTGGAATATGGCCTTCACTCCCGCTTTCTCATATTGGGGGCGGTACTTCTCACCCACACCGCCCGGAGTGCAGTCGACGATTATGTCCGCCTCCGAGAACATGTCGTCTATGCTGCCAGAGACCTCCATGCCGGCATCCTTGAAGGACGCCGTACGGTCCTGGTCCGTGAATAGCCTGTAACCGTTCTGCAGTGCCAAGGCGGCCTCGTATGTGGGCCGGGTCTTGGTCACTCCTATGATCTCCATGTCATCCTGGGCGCTGATGGCGGATGCTGCCCTCTTGCCTATGGTTCCGTATCCGTTTATGCCTACCTTCACGGTCATTGAACGTTCCTCCGCGCTTGAAGTGCCACTATATCCCTGTCGGATTGAAAAAAGGTTCCCTATAGGTCCCAGTGACGGGAGTGGACGTCCACCGCCCTCTGCACGTACTCCATCGCCCGTGGGTTCTCTCCGCTCTCCTCGGCGTACTCCGCCACCGAAGACGTGCCCTTGACATGCGCTATGATTCCATGCACCACTTCGGCGGTGGCCCGGAGGTGGTAGCCCCCTTCGAGTATGAACGCGATGCACCCTCCCGGGGCAACCTCGATGAGCATCTTGCAGAGGTGGAGGTACATGTCGGTGTTCAGGTTCAGGGTCGAGTAGCGGTCGGCGTAATGGGCATCGATGCCCAATGAAACCAAGAGCAGTTCGGGACGGTACTGCCTGAGCACCGGCAATATGATCCTTTCCATCGACTCCTTGAATGAATCGTTACCGGCACCGTGGGGCAGGGGGATGTTCACGTTGTATCCCTCGCCGTCTCCCTCCCCCACCTCCTCGAGGCGTCCCGTTCCAGGGAATATGCCCTCCTCATGCACGGACACGTAGAGGATATCCTTCCGACGGTAGAATATGTCCTGGGTGCCGTTGCCGTGATGGGCGTCTATGTCCACGATCGCAGTGCGCACGCCGGCGGACTCCGCTGCGACGGCTACATTGTTGAAATAGCAGAAACCGCACGAGTAATCCGGCCCGGCATGGTGCCCCGGCGGTCTGGTGAGGGCTATGCTCACCTCCCCCTTCAAAGCATGGCGCACGGCCTCCACGGCCATACCTGCGGAGAGACAGGCGAGGTCGAAGGTCTCCTCGTGGAGCGCGGTGTCGGGGTCCAGAGGGATTCCCTTCCCACCTTTCACCTTGTCTATCATGACCTGACTGTGCACACAGAGGAGCTGGGACTCCGTTACCGGTACCGCGGTTATATGGTCGTTGATGAGGCCCTCCCTCTCCAGCATCTTCATCAAGGACTTCAGCCGCATTGGCGATTCGGGATGACCCTCCCAATGGGCGTGGGCTATCAGATCCTCATTAAAAACTACGACAACCATGTCCGGCCTCTGAATCTAGGCATAAACGTTTATTAATATTAGCCTATTTTGGACAGCTATCACGGTACGTTGTCGTGAGGATGGTTCGATCATGAAGGGATCAAGGGCGTTGCTGAAGCTTCTGGAGGACAGAGGGGTCGACACTATGTTCGGCTACCCTGGAGGAAGCGTGATACCCATATTCGACGAGTTACTGGACTCCTCGATAAGGGACATTCTTGTCAGACATGAACAATGCGCCGCCCACATGGCGGATGGGTACGCCCGTGCCCTGGGGAAGCCCGGCGTATGCCTGGCGACCTCCGGCCCCGGTGCCACCAACCTGGTCACAGGTGTGGCGACCGCCTATGCGGATTCGTCGCCTATGATCGTGCTCACCGGCCAAGTGATGAGCGGCGCCCTGGGCATGGGTGCTTTCCAGGAGGTTGACTGCTTCAGCCTCATGATGCCCATCACCAAGCACAACTACCGCTTGTTGGACATAGAGCATCTTCCGGAGGCCGTATCCAGCGGATGGCAGTTATGCCAGACAGGCAGACCGGGGCCGGTTCACATCGACCTTCCCTTGGACACGATTAACTCCGATATGGATGAGAAACTGCTCAACTCCGACTTCCCTATCATCACGGTGCAGGAGGACCTGCGCCAGGTGCCTTTGGCCGTCGACCTCATAATGAAGGCGGAGCGGCCTCTGATATTGGCGGGAGGCGGCGTCATAGGTTCCAACTCGGCCCCCGAGCTTGTGACCCTGGCGGAAACCATCTGGGCTCCAGTCGTCACCTCGCTAATGGGCATCGGTTCCATACCGGACGAGCATCCCCTGGCATTGGGTTGCCCGGGCATGCATGGCCGCACCAGCGCCCTGAAGGCCCTGAAGGAGACCGACCTCCTCATAGCCGTTGGCAGCCGGTTCAGCGACCGTACGTTCAGCAATCACACCGAGATCCAGCCCACTGCCAAGGTCGTGCACATAGACATCGATCCGGTGGAACTCGGCAAACACAAACTGACCGCGGCCTCCATCAAGGCGGACGTGAAGGTGGGGCTGCGCGCCATCCTGCAGCACATCCGTCAGCAGAAACACGACCAGTGGGCGCAGAAGGTCGCCTCCATCAAGGCCCAGTGTTGCTGTGAGAGGGATATCGATCAGATACCGATCGTTCCGCAGAAGGTCATGCACGAGATCAACAAACTGATGAACGACAAGCTGATAATCACCACCGAGGTCGGTCAGAATCAGATGTGGGCATCCCATCACCTCAAGATACAGAGGCCGAGGCAGTTCATATCATCGGGCGGATTCGGCACGATGGGCTTCGGCTTCCCCGCCGCCATCGGAGCCAAGGCCGCCAAACCCGACCACAAGGTCATGGACGTTGCGGGTGACGGCAGCCTGCTGATGGTCATACAGGAGCTCGCCACAGCCGTGGCCGAGGACCTGCCGGTGACCGTGTGCCTGCTCAACAACGGCTGGCTGGGAATGGTCAAGCAGTGGCAGAAGCTGTTCTGGGACAAGCGTTACTCCGGTACACAACTATACCGCTGCATGCCGGACTTCGTCGCCCTGGCCAAGTCATTCGGTGCTGATGGTGTCCATGTCGACCGCCCGTCGGAGGTCGCCGAGGCACTGCAGATGGGTCTGGACTCCGATGTGCCGTTCATCGTGGACATCAAGGTGGACCCCGAGGAGGATATCCTCCCCATGCTGCCCCCCAACCCGGCCATAGCGCCGATCATGGGACGCTGCCGCTTCTAGCGGCACAACCTTTTTCCCATATACTTACATTGAGTTCAGAATATAATCCGATCAATCATAGAACATCACAGGTGAAGCAAATGGTCAAGATCTATCACGATTCAGACGTCGACCTCGGCGTCCTAAACGGTAAGAAGATAGCGGTCATCGGATACGGTGCCCAGGGAAGAGCACAGGCCCTCTGCCTGCACGATTCAGGATTGGACCTCGTCATCGGCGTCCGCAAGGACGGACCCTCCTGGATAAAA
>PWNH01000043.1 GCA_003557905.1 Methanomassiliicoccaceae archaeon
CCTATGAGAGGTGGAATCAGAAGAGGGAGCTGGAGGCATACTCAGACCTTGTCAGGAGCATGGACACAGCGATAGTCGCTATACACATTGACGAAGAAGATTTCTGGTCAAGCAATGTACAGAGTTTGAATCATGCGGCAGAGAAGATGTTCACCGACATCGATTTCAAAATGTACCCTCGACTGGAGGAGTTGAGAAACGGTCCGTTATCCTCCGCCTTTGAACAAAACATTCCTCATTTGATCACAGTCTACGAGTCCGGCAAACCATATCATGTCGATCAACTCGTCCTTACAGAAGACCCGCCTCTGGTTTGTAATGCGCGGGTTCTCAAGCTACCCGATAAGAGGGTCGGAATCCTCCTTGATGATGTCACGGACAGCTGGTTGTCGAAGAAGGATTCAATGGAGGCGGGTAGAAGGGCTGCCAATCAAAGGCAGGCGGCGTTCGATCTTATCTCTTACGATGTGGTGGCGAAGGCCGATATGACACTTGCTTTCCAACGGATAGCCGAAATCGTATGCAAAGGTCTCGATGTCAGCCGTGCAAGTATCTGGTTGATCGACGACAAGAGTAGAACAATGAGTTGTGTTTCTGCGTACTCCCTTAGCGAAGGGCTGATCGATCATCCTCAGAATGGCGACATCGATGCTATCGCACCTTATATAAGACACATCAGAAGGAGCAATGTGTTGAAGGTGGATGATTCCTTCAATGATGTAAGATGCTCATGCATGAAGTACAATTACCTGCTCGATGAGGATGTGAGGTCATTCCTCGACGTCGGAATAACCATTGATGGCATCCTGCGAGGGATAATTTGCGCGGAGAGCCTGGGCTCAACACGAGAATGGCATGACGATGAGGAGGCGTTCCTAAACAACGTTTCCGCACGCGTTTCACAGATGCTTGTTGTCATGGATAGAGAGGGGATCAGGCAGGAACTTGATGATTCAAATGAACTACTGAAGCAAATCGTTGAGAATTCCACTGCTTCGATAGCGGTGCACGACACCGAACTGAATTACCTGTATGTCAGCAAGAACTACACCGATCAATACGATCTTCACGGTCAGGATCTGATTGGCAGACACCATTACGAGGTCTTCCCAGATCTGCCCCAGAAATGGAGGGACGTCCATCAAAGGGTTCTGAATGGTGCTACTGAATCCGCTGATGTCGACATATATGAGCGTGCGGACGGCACTAAGAATTGGACGCGCTGGGAATGCACGCCGTGGTACAGGTCGGACAGAAGTATCGGCGGATTCATTCTTTACACCGAGATAATCGACAAATGGTTGGCGGAACAGGAGAGGCTGCGTGAGACCGAGGAGCTGTTCCGTCTCATAACCGATAACCTATGGGACAATGTCACAATATTCGACCTGGATTTCAATGTGAGATACATATCAAAGAATATTGAGAACTTGCGCGGACACACCCCCGAAGAAGCCGCAAACCTCAATTTGAAGGATGTTTTGACACCCGAATCGTACGAATATGCCATGGCCCTGTTCAAAGAGGCATTTGAAGCTGATATGAGAGGGGCATACAAGCCCGATAATTTTCTGTCATTCGAGATAGACCAGTATCACAAGGAAGGACACGTTCTTCATTTAGGTGTCAGGGCGGGTCTGATACGGGACAAGGACCTGATACCCATCGGCATCCTGACCCTCACACACGACCTCACGGAATCCAAGGATATCCGTAAAAGCCTTGCAAGGTCCAGGGAGCGGCAGCAGACCATCCTCTCAGCATCAGGCTGCGGTTCGTGGGAGGTCTGTATGGAATCAAATCGTGTTTTTAGAAGTCCTGAGTACTACACGATGCTTGGTTACGAACCGTTCGAAGATTACCGACCCGACTCCCAGGGTCCCGATGGGCATTGGCTGAACCTGATACATCCCGAAGACAGGGAGGGTGCCCTGCGATACAGTGAGGAATACTTCAGAAGCGGCAGTCTGGAGATGTATGAGAACAACTACCGCATGCAGAGGGCTGATGGTTCCTGGGCGCAGATAAAGTCGAGAGGATGCAGACTGACTGATGAAAAAGGGCAGCCTGGCCCTGTCGTTTATGGGATACACATCGATGTAAGCCGGGAAGCCGAGATTCAGAGGAGTCTGGAAGAATCACACCTTCGTCTAGAGGACATAATATACAATCTGCCGGACCCGACGATGGTGATCTCCAAGGATGGTGAGATATGGCATTGGAACAAGGCCTTGGAGGACCTCACAGGTATGAGAGGGGAGGAAATGGTCGGTAAGGCCGACCACGAATACGCGATACCCTTCTACGGGCAGAGGAGGCCCATCCTCGCCAATCTCGCCTTGGAGAGGGATGAGGAGTTGGAATCGAAATATCCGAATGTTGTGAGGGATAATGACACCCTCATAACCGATGATGTACCGGCGGTCATGAATGGGCGCAGAAGATACCTTTGGGCGATGGCCCGACCGATCTATGACCTTGAAGGTAACGCTATCGGTGCGATCGAATCAATAAGGGACGTAACCGGGAGGAGGATCGCACAAGAGGCAATGGTGCGTGTGAACCGACAACTTACATTGATGACCGGCCTGACAAGGCACGACGTACTCAACCAGACAATGGCGTTGAGCGGTTTCCTACAGCTGATGAAGGATCATCCCGAGAGACGCGATCAGGTGCATATAGACCGATTGATATCCATAGCCGATAAGATCAGCGATCAGATAAGATTCACAACCATTTACGACCGTATCGGTTCCAAAGAACCAGCATGGCTCGGGATAGATGACCTTTTACCCCCTCCGGAGGAATTCGACAATATCAAATTCGACAAATCCGTGGAAGGTGTCGAGGTGTTCGGCGACCCGATGATGATCAAGGTTTTCAGCAACCTTCTCGATAATTCGGTCAGGCATGGGGAACGGGTCAGTGCAATCCGCTTGTATCACAGATCGGATGCGAACGGCCTTAGGATAATATGGGAGGACGATGGCGTTGGCATACCTGATGCTGATAAGTCAGATATATTCGAGAGGGGAAGAGGCAAGAACACTGGGTTCGGCCTGTACATCACGAGGGACATCCTCTCCATCACGGGAATGACGATCGCAGAGACGGGAGAAGCGGGAAAAGGCGCCCGTTTCGAGATCCATGTCCCCATCGGTGCATTCAGAATCCCGGATGATGTCCCCGGGCCTTGATGACGTCGTTCGTGAGTCTTGGGCGTTTCGGCAAAAATTCATATTGTTCTCATTAGAATATGTTACCGATGAAGGAATTCATTAGTAGATGGTTCAAGGAACTGATGGTGGCGGCCGTCATAATCTATGCCATCATATTGTACGCGCTGTATTGGGCCACTGACGATCTTTCATTTTCGATCATAGTTACATTGGTGATAATGCTGGCTGACCTGGCGGTGCTTGCTTACATCTATCGTGATGAGGTACGGCGAAAACTTGGCCGTTGACCTCAGAGGAAAGAATCGTCTCCGAACACCCAGGGCCTGGACCATTCCCAGGGTCGGAATGCGCCGGTATATATCGCCACCCCGACTACCGCAGCGACCGCCCCGGCAGCTTCCAGCGCCTCAACGTCCGCAATAGAGCTGACACCTCCCGATGATATGACCGGGTGGGGACAGCGGGAGATGAAATCAGTGGCGGCCTCCACATCGATGCCCTGACCTTTGCCTTCGACATTGACATTGGTGTTGAGTATGCCTGCCAGAGGCATCTCCTCGATGCGGGAGAACATATCGCTGAGGCTGCAGGGAGACTGCTCCTGCCAACCCTTCATGGTTATGCTGCCATCTTTCACATCCAATGCCAGGACCACTTTGCCAGGATGTCTGTCGGCCACCGATGAGAGCCACTCCGGCTCCCTTATGCCCCTGGTGCCGATTATGACCCTGGCGACACCGGCGGAGATGAGACGGTCGACCTTCTCATCGGTCGATATGCCCCCTCCGACCTGGACAGGTATATCCATATCCGAGGCCATGGAGCAAATCGTATCGATGTTGTCCTCCTTACCGAATGCACCGTCAAGGTCGACCACATGCAATGCGGGTGTTCCTTTGACCTTCCATCCCCTAGCAACCTGAAGAGGGTCTGGAAGACTGAACAGCTCTGTTCCCGGTACACCCCCGACGAGTTGGACCACCTTATGGTCCATTATGTCGACCGCAGGCATGATTATCACTGACAAGCCTCCGCGAAGTTCACGAAATTCCTTATCACGGTCAATCCCGACCTACTGCTCTTCTCGGGATGGAACTGTGTCCCGTAGGTGTTGCCCTTGCGGAACATTGAAGGAAACGACACATCGTATTGGGTATCGGCCACGACTAGGGAGCCATCATCCGGATGGGCGTGGAATGAGTGGGCGAAATAGAAGAAGCGGTCGTCCACCCCCTTCAGCAAAGGATCATCCCCCATAACTTCGTTCCATCCCATATGGGGCACACTGCGGGCTCTCAAGGGAACGACCCTGCCGGGCATGTATCCCAATCCCCGCGCGCTGCCTTCGTCGCTGCCTTCGAACAGTATCTGCATACCGATGCATATTCCCAGGCAAGGTGTGCCAGCCTCCAAACTCTCCACTATTCTTTCCCTGTAAGGCTGGAGTCTCTCCATGGTGCGGCTGAAAGCACCCACTCCCGGAAACACGATGCAATCGGAATCACTCAATCGGGACATATCATCGACCACACGTACCTTGGCCCCGCACATCTCAAGTGCCTTGCCTATGGAATGGAGGTTGCCGACGCCATAGTCCGCGAGTGAGACGACCATGCTCATCTGGTCAACTCCTCGCAGGCCTCTATGACCTTGATGTTCATCTCGTCCGTCCCTATGGTGAAACGCACACAGTCCTCCAACAGCCGCCGGTGGCCGAAGTCCCGAATCATTATTCCCCGTTCCTTAAGTCCTTTGACGAGGACCTTATGGTCGATTGGTGAGCGGGCGAGGATGAAGTTTGCGTCACTGGAATAGCATTTGAACCCCAGCGCATCCAAACCCTCGGCCAGCATCGGTCTGTTCCTCTCCACCATGTCCACCGACCTCTTGATGAAATCCTGGTCACGCAAGGCCGCCATAGCCGCCTTCTCACTCAACATGTTCAGTGAGTATGGAATACGTATACAGGTCATCATTTCCGCTATCTCAGGCGAGCATACGCAGTATCCTACCCTGAGCCCCGCCATGGCGTAGGCCTTCGAGAATGTACGGGTGACTATGAGGTTCTCGTATTTCCTCACCAAGGGGATGAAGCTCTCATGATGGAACTCACCATAGGCCTCATCGATGACCACGGGCGCATCGGTGCCCTCGATTATCTTCACGAGATCCGAATGACGGAATGCGTTCCCGGTGGGATTGTTGGGACTGGGTATCATTATGATCTTACCGTCGGCAGCGAGGATGGAATCCACATCCAGCTGGAAATCCTGATCGAGGTCCACCAGTACCGGCACCCCGCCGTTGAGCTCACTGAAGTAGTCGTAGATCGAATAGGAAGGATAGGGCATGACTGCCCGGTCGCCTTTGTCTGTGAACGTTTTGAAGAGAACATCGAGTATCTCATCAGACCCCGAGCCGGTTACGAAGTTGTCTGGACCCAATCCATAGAATTCCGCCAACACGTTGCGCAGATCGGCGGAGTAGGTGTTCGGATATTGGTTTATGTCCATGTCAGAAATGTCTGACAACGCCTTCACGGCGGCGGGATTGGGGCCGAGTACGTTGGTATTGGTATCCAAGCGTAGGGAGCCGTCCGAGGTCGGACTGTAATATGGCTTGAAATTCCGCGTGGACTCCCGCATGAACTGCCGGTCCATCATGGCACCAGCCTATCGATGGGCAGAGTGAGTATCCCCTTGGCTCCCATTGCCTTGAGGGCGTTCACCGCATCGTAGACCTCACTCTTGTCGATCACCACGTGTATGGCGACCATGTCATCGCGGCCGGCGAGGTTCATCACCGTCGGTCCGGCCATGCCTGGGAACATCTTCTCGATCTCCGGCAGGGTCTCAGTCATTATGTCCGCCATCAGATACTTCTTCTTCTCCGCCAGGAGTACGCTTTCGATTGAAGAAGCCAAATCGAGGATCTCCTTGCCCTTTGTATCCATGCTGCCCGGGTTGGCGACGACGACGGCCTGGGAGCGCATTATGGTATCTATCTCCACCATGCGGTTGGTGCGCAATGTGGATCCGCTGGATACCAGATCGACTATCACATCCGCCACGCCTATGTGTGGCGTTATCTCCGCCGCTCCTGATATTCGCACTATCTCCACATTCTTGTCGCGACTGGCGAAGAACTGCCAAGCGAGGTTGGGGAAGGATGTTGCAACCTTCGAACCCTCTGGAATGTCCTCGACACTCTTGTATCCCAGTGCTTCGGGGGCTGCCACTGAAAGGCGGCAATGTCCGAAATCAAGGTCCAGGACCCATTCCACATCCAGGTCGGCCTCCAGGATAAGATCGAGACCGGTTATGCCGACGTCAACCGTCCCGCTGTGTATGAACCGGGGTATGTCCTGGGCACGGACGAACATGATCTCGAAATCCTGATTGTCCACTGACGCATAAAGGCGCCGTCCCCAGTTGACGTCCATCTCCAGCCCTGATTTCCTCAACAGCTCCAGGGCTCTCTCGTTGAGTCTGCCCTTGTTCGGTACGGCCATTCGCAGGGTCATTGCCATCTCCTCGCGAGTGTTCCATATAATATGCGCCTAAAAAAAGGATTGCCTCGACCTCAGAGCAGACGTCTGGTTATCAAATCGTCCTGTTCCTTCACCTTCACCAGTCTCGGAAGATCGCCTCTCATGGCCAAGCGTCCACCGGCGTTGATCATGGCCCCTTTGATGCCGTCTATGGACAATATCCTATCCAGGCACTCCTTCAGATGTTCCTCCTCATCATTCTGGACCATGTTGCCTAAGGCGGTGGCGCAGGCATCAGCGAGGCTCACGTCCTCCGATATCACAGTGCATATCCGCGATCTGCCCAGAGATATGGACGGTCCCACCTCGGCCGAGGAGCTGCAGATGCCAAGAACAGCGTCCTGTGGGGGTATCGAAAACCCTATGCCTGCCAGAGGACCGCCGGTGTGGATGCCGATAGTCAATGCACGGTCGCAGACAAGGGCTATGTCCCCGCCGTTGTCGGCGACAGCCAGCGATGCGCCTTGGGCGACCATTGCATCGACCGCCTCCCATGCCACCGTACCGGCGACAGCCGCCATGGGTCCCACATCCGCCTTGATGGCGGCGGAACACATCCGGTCTATGACGCGGCAGTCCGACTCCATGATCAACGGATCGAAGCTGGTAGCGAAGTAAGGGTCCTTCTTGATCGCCGTCTCTATGCAAGACCTGGCATGGAATATCGCTTCCTTCCCGTAGGGTATGTGCTCCTTACGTGCCAGAAGCGTCAGTGCGCTCTCCGCGACCTCGAAATGCTCACGTATCACCATAGTTCAAGCTTCATCGCCTTGGGGGAGCAGGCGATAATGCATGCCTCACAGGCTATGCACTTCTCGGGGGTGAAAACCACCTCATAGGTGGCCGGTTCGATGTGGAATGCCTCCGCGGGACAGATGGATACGCAGGCACCACAATGGATGCACCGCCACTCGTCCCGGGACACATGCTTGTCCAGCTCCCTCATGTCGATGCCCTGCTCCTGGATGTAGGCCTTGGCCTTCTCCAGGCTCTCCTTGTCCCCCTCGATGTCCAGGACCAGCCGGCCGCCTTTCTCATTGACCTTGGCCTGCATGATGTTGGGGATTATCCCGAACTTCTGCACCAGGACGGCTATCACCGGTAGCTTGGCGCTCTCGGGTGTGAAAGCCAGGAGATACTTGCGGTGGATGCTCATTCCAACTCCTCCCGTGTCGATATGTTGAGCGGCTTGACCTTGCCGGATGAAGGCAGCGGTGCCACAGGCCGGGTCAACTCGAACTCTCCTTCGACCATCCAACGTTTCAACTCGTTGGCTATGGCCTTGGCCTTGGGGTACGAGGATAAGGAAGATGTCTTCACCTTGCGATCGAACAATTCAACACTTCCGGAGCGAAGCTCAGCATAGCTGACCTCGGCCATTGTCTTACGGCGTCGGGACTGGACGGAGTAATCGATGACCGGGGCGAATATGTCCTCGTCCTTGACGGCACATCCGCGCATGATGTCCTCGTTCAGAATCGGTATGGGTACGCCTATGCCCACGGCGATCGATATGCCATATTTGTGGACGCTGAGGGCTCGGATGTAATCGGTGCTCATCCCTTTCAGATCGCCTATCACAGCGAGTGTGCGGCTGTTACCCACCGGCACTCCGTTCTTTTCGGGATGGGTGGTGTTATACTGGGTGCCTTGCCACGACACGTAACCCTGCCCTCCTCCGAGGAAGATCCTCGTCCCGAGACCTATTGTCTCGCAGTGAGGATCGTTCATCAGAGGCGAAAGCTGACCCGCGGAACTGTAGGTGGCGTTCCCGAAGCGGGGCAGCAGTTTTCCCATGTAAGTGTACAGGGTCTTATTCGACGAATTGACGCCTACCGCATAGTTCTGATAAGCGTTGCGCGGATTGAACATGTAGGCCTCATTGAGGGTGTCCAATGAGACATAGCTCTCTATATCCTTACGAGGGTAGCAATCGGTACCGTCGGACTGTGCCCTCATCTTCACGGCCTTTCCGGCAATGAGGTCCTCTATAACATGCGCCCCGCCGTAATCCTCACCGTCACCCTCCATCATCTCCGTGGCGCCGATGTAACAGTCCACTGCGGCTATGCCAGTATAGGCGGGAACGTCATTCAGCCACACCTTCCCCATCTTGATGGGCGGGTCGGAATGGCCGAAGTTGAGGAAGGCACCGGATGAACACATGGCCCCGAAGGTGCCGGTGGTGACGACATCCACCTCGGCGGCCGCCCTCTCCACGCCCTGGGTTTCGACCAGTGAGATGACTTCCTCTGCGGTCATGACGACCGCGTCACCATTCCGGATCTTCTCGTTTATCTCCTCGTAGGTGCGTTTCATCTCAATCCTCACAGTAATCCTTTGGCCTTGGCCAGCTCAGCGTTCAGGACCGATCCTCCAGCCCCTCCTCTCAGGGTGTTGTGGGAGAGGACGAACATCTTGAACCAACCCTCCTCCTTTCTGACTCTGCCCACGGTGACCGCCATGCCCCTGGCACGCTCTGGTTCTCCGGCGAATGCGTCGAGAGCCGGTTGAGGCCTGTCCTTCTCTCTCATGACTATGATCGGTTGACGGGGTGCGGATGGCAGATCCAGTGCCGGGAACTGCTCCAACGCTTTGATAACGGTCTCGATGTCCGTGTCTTCCTTAAGCTTGAGGATCATCGCCTCCAGGTGCCCATCGACCACCGGTACACGGGCGCAGTTCGCGAGCATGGTGAAATCAGCATGCTTGAATGAACCCTCCCATTTGCCTAGCATCTTCTTGATCTCAATCTCGATCTTCTCCTCCTCGCCGCCGATGTGGGGGACGATGTTGCCGAGAATGTCCAAGGAAGGGACTCCGGGGTATCCGGCCCCGGATATTGCCTGATATGTTGAAACGGTGACAATGTCAAGACCGAACGCCTCATTTAGCGCCTTCAAAGGAGGGGCTATGCCCGTGGTTGAACAATTGGCATTGGTAACTATGAAACCACCGTTGGCGAAGGTCGATTGATCCTTGACGGCGTCAAGGTGTTCAGGATTGACCTCGGGGATGAGTAGCGGCACATCGAGAGACATACGGTGGGACGAGGCATTGGAGAAAACTCCGAGACCGGCCTTGGCAAGTTCCACCTCCGTATCCTCGGCAGTCTCCGAGGGCAGACCGCTGAATGCGATCCGGGATTTTGAAGCGACGTTCTTGACCTCAAGCTTCTCAATGGTCATCTCCATCGTCTCAGGCTTGAAGCGGTGGTCCCTTATCTTCAGGACTTCCCCGAGACTCTTTCCCTCTGACCTCTCGGAGGCGTACAAGCCTCCGAACTCGAAATATGGATGGTCCTCCAGAAGCTGTATGAACCTCTGTCCTATCATCCCTGTCGCACCAAGAACCGCTACCTTCATCTTATCCAAACAAAAAACCTCCTGAACATGAGTTGAATGGAAATCCCTAATCATGGGAATATTTAAAACATCTTTTGTCGCAAATATTCTGTTAAGAATATTATGACTAGTTCAATATGTTTTATTGGAATAGCTTTTTCTGACGTTCCAAGGAGATGTCCAATATCGTCAATGCGATCTTCCTGGCATCATCCTCGGATATGTCGACTTCCTTCGATAGTGCCAGATATCTCTCTACCACCTTTGATTCCACCTCGGGGTCACGATGCCCTTTTGCAAGTCGGCTTTTCTCCTTGCCGAGCTCATCCGCGACCTCCATGCGAGTGGCTATCAATTCGACGATCTCGCGGTCTATGTTCTCTATCATCTCTCGAAGTTCGTCTATATCGGTCAGTGACAGCCCCCCAGAAAATCTGGTATCATCGGCTTTAACGTCTTCACTCTAAAAAAGCTTGTTCCTTTCAATAACCGCCCATCTCCAATCCCAATAGGTACATGTGCCTTTGGAATCCCGGGTACTCGTATTCGCAGATCTCCGGGTTCCCGATCCCACTGTCGCCCGTGGCCCTGCAGGCAGCCACCACGGCCGCCATCGCCACCAGCGGGTCTTCGAAATAGCCGTGCTCACATCCTTTAAGATCTGAATGAGGTATCACGGCCCCATCCTCCGTGGCCTTTGCCGGACAGCCCATCCTGCGTAACATCTTGACGGTAGGGGTGATCAGATCCCTTCCCGGTATCTTGGCGGAATGCAACACCGTACCTCCTTTGGCCGCTGTTGCCAGGACGGCAATGGCCGGGAACGACCGCGGACAGCGGGAAAGGTCCACGGTGGCACCGTACAATTCAGAGACATTCGCGGTTACCTTGGTCCGGGTACCTGTCAGTTCGGCGTTGAGGGCTTCCATCACGGAGATGACCGCTTCATCGGCCATGTCACCGCTTACCGTCGTCCTACCGCATAAGGCGCCGGCCACCAACGGGTACGCCGACAACTCAGAATCGTTAACTATCCTGATGTTGGACGGCCGAAGCGGTTCCGACCCCGAGACCCGGACATTCCCTAATCCCGTGGTTACCCCCACCCCGAACCCGGTCAAGGCATCCTCGGCTATGTTCATCATAGCCCTGCTGCGGTCGGGTGATGATATCGTTATGTCGCAATTCCTCATCCTGAGAAGACAGGCCAATGTGAGGGAGCATACGTATGCAGGAGGGCAATCGCCGGTTATGTGGGTGCCCCCGTGGCGTGATGGGCCGCGAATCAGCCATGGTGAATCCCGACCATGGGATTGTGATGAGACGCCAACTCCAAGTGCCATAAGGGCGTTGATGAAGGGATAGGAGTCGTTTATTCGGGATTCGAAGGTGATGCGACTGTTACGGGGGAGGTTCGCAGCCACACCTGCCAGGATTGCGAGGTTGTCCTCATGTCCGGCAGCATCGATATCACCGCGGGGGTGGAAAAGCCCACCTTCCACCATGCAGACGTCGCCACTTATCTTGAAACCAGCACCCATCCCCTCCAAGGCTTTGACCAATGATATTGTGACGTCGTCGATCGCGCAACCCTCCAGACGGCTGCGTCCGAACGCCAACGATGCAAGGGCAAGACAGAACTGGGTGTGCCAACGGGATGGCGTCGAGGGTATCGCCCCGTCCAGTACGGTCGGTTTAAGGTTCATGGCCTCAATCTTCACCGTTGTAGAGGTCCACAACCCTCAGGTCGCCGTTGCGGCACTCGAATAGGTTGAGGAAGTCCTCGACCCTGTTCTCTTTAACCAATATGACGGTGCTAGGGCCGGTTCCGGTGAAACCGGCAGCGGCAGCGCCATGTACCAGGGCGTTCATCGCCACCTCCTGGTCAAGGTCCAATGCCGCAGATATGCAGAGGCTGTTCAGCATCATGGCCCTGAGATAGTCACGAGTTATGGCCATGCCGAAGGCTAATTCCATCAACTCGCTCCATGCTGATATGCGATGAAGGGGTATGTCCCTCTTCCTGACCTTCTGAGTGGGCACATGGATGATGACGCGGTAGTTCTGGTTGAACCTTCCCCGTTTCAAAAGCGATTCATTGGAGTTGTCTGTGATGCATATGCCTCCGAACCATGAGGCGCAGGCATCGTCGAACGCACCGGTCTTGGAAAGTCCCGCATCGCGGGATGCCTTGGTACCTATCCTGATGGCATCGAAAGGGTCAACGTCAACATCCAGAGCTTCAAGGGTGGCCATTATGACCGCGTTGGCTGCTGCCGAGGAACTCTTCAACCCCCTGGACATGGGAATCTCGGAACGGGTGACGACCTTGGCACCGTACATCTCCTGTGGCGCATAGGTGTCGAGGACCTGGGATACGCAGCGATGGACGAGGTACTTGTCCTCGAAGTCGTTCCCTTCGATGACGATCTCTATGCGACCGCTGTCGTTTATCTCCACCTCTCCCCATGTCTTAAGGTCCATCCCGAAGGATCCGCCTTTTCCACTGACGATGGCGTTGATGATACTGCCCGATGCCCGGGCCATGCCCCTCCCCCTCATAACCAAGTCCAAATCCTCCAGGCCAGAGACCTGGTTGGAAAACGCGTACCATGTATTTTAGTATTTACAGCTCCAGGTCTTAGTTCCATTGAGTACCGTAATGGACAATGATGTTCACTGATGGATATCCTTAATAGGGGCATGACATATCTTCACATGATGAAACGCAGACTGTCAGAGTATTTCACCGGTTATCCATCACAGGAGAAGGTCGCAAGACTCATGTTCCGCTACGGTATGCGGATTTGTGACGGCAGGGTATACTCCGGTACAGTGGAGGTCTCCGATTCCGCTTTGGGACGGGCGGCCAAGGTCGACCGTCGTATCGTCCGATCGACCCTTGCGCGCATCGAGGAGAATCCGGAGATGAAGGAGTTCTTCAGTCGTCTGGAACCCATACCCCTGCTCGCCTCCGTGGCCCCCATGATGGGCTGGAACGTCCTGGAGATCATACCGACCAATGCCAGTGCCCCCGGGATACTGGCGGACGTCTCAACGGTGATTTCGGAGGCCGGCCTGAGCATACGTCAGGCGGTGGTCGATGACCCCGAGCTCAGCGAGGAGCCGCGGCTGTTGGTGGTCACCGAGGGTCCGGTCCCTCCGGAGTACATACCGTCCCTGAAACGCTGTCGTGGAGTTAAGAGCATCATCATTCACTGAGCGTGAATGAGCGCATGTCGCGCACGCCGATGACGTTATCCTTGGCGGCCTTGATAGCATCAACAGCCGCCACACCGCCTTGGGCGGTGGTCATGAACGGTATCTCCAACTCGACAGCCAGACGCCTCATCATGAAACCGTCCCTCCGTGCCCCTGAACTCTCCGTGGGGGTGTTTATTATGAGGTTGATCTCACCGCGGCGCATCAGGCCGATGGCATCAGGGGGCATCTTCTCACTTACCCGGAAGACGGTCTTGGTGCCGATGCCATTCTCACGGAGATATGTGGACGTCCCCTTGGTGGCGTATATCGTGAATCCCATCTCCTGCAACAGACGTGCCGACTCCAGGATGCGTGGCTTATCCTCGTCGTTCACGGTCATGTAGACCCCTCCGCTCATTGGGAGTTGGTGACCCGCGGACATCAGGGCCTTGTAGCAGGCCACACCGAAATCCTCGTCTATGCCCATGACCTCACCGGTACTCTTCATCTCCGGAGTGAGAATCGAGTCCACACCCGGTAGTTTGAGGAATGGGAACACCGAGGCCTTGATGGCGTAATGCGATATCTTCGACTCTCCGACGTAGCCTTGTTCCTGCAGGGATTTGCCCATCATCACCCGTGTGGAGATCTTGGCAAGTTGGGCACCGACGGCCTTGGATATGAACGGCACAGTACGGGAGGCACGGGGGTTGGCCTCTATCATATAGATGTCGCCGTCCTTCACCGCTAGCTGTATGTTCATCAATCCCTTGACCTCCAGTGCCAGGGCGACCTTGCGGGACACATCCACCAGACCCTTTATTATCTCTGGGGA
Source organism: Methanomassiliicoccaceae archaeon (assembly GCA_003557905.1). GTDB lineage: Archaea > Thermoplasmatota > Thermoplasmata > Methanomassiliicoccales > Methanomethylophilaceae > PWHV01. The sequence continues at coordinate 14,116 of PWNH01000043.1, forward strand.
CAGAGTGAACGGCGGCAGGACCATGGTGGCATCACCGGAATGAACACCCGCATACTCGATGTGCTCCATCAGACCGCCGATGTAGACGTCCTTCCCGTCGCAGACCAGGTCCACATCGACCTCGATCGCATGGGTCAGGTATTTATCGACCAGTATGGGATGCTTCTTAGAGACCTTCACGGCCGTGGCCACGTAGGTCTTCAACTCATCCTCGGAGTACACGATCTCCATCGCCCTTCCGCCCAGCACGTATGAGGGCCTGACCAGGACGGGGTACCCGATGCGGTCGGCTATGACCTTGACCTCCTCGAATGAGTATCCGGTCCCGCTCGCCGGCTGTTTGATGCCCAGGTCGTCCATGAGCTTTGAGAAGCGTTCGCGGTCCTCGGCCATATCCATCATGTCCGCCGAGGTGCCGAGCACCTTGCACTTATGGCCACGGAGGGCGCGGTCCAGATCGACAGCCAGGTTGACACTCGTCTGTCCGCCGTACTGCACTATCACACCGTCGGCATCCTCCCTTTCGATAATGTTGAGGACATCCTCCAGAGTCAGAGGCTCGAAGTAAAGACGGTCGGATATGTCGAAGTCGGTGGACACAGTCTCCGGGTTGTTGTTGATGATGACCGCATCGACATCCTCGTCCTGAAGCGCCATAACCCCATGGACACAGCAGTAGTCGAACTCTATCCCCTGTCCGATCCGTATGGGTCCGCCGCCGACGATGACTACGGTCTTCCTTCCGCTCTTCCTGACCTCGCAATCATGCCCGTAGGTGGAGTAGAAGTAAGGGGTCACGGCTTCGAATTCAGCGGCACAGGTGTCGACCATTTTGTAAGTGGGAAGCACACCCATTGATTTTCGCAGTTCACGGACCTCCATCTCCTCCATGCCAGTGAGCCTGGCGATGGTGGCATCAGGGAATCCCATGCGCTTGACCCTCCTCATGAGCCTCTCATCCAGCTCTGACGCCCCGGAGATGACGTTCTCCATGTCCACTATGTTCTTGATCTTGAGCACAAAGAAAGGATCCCACTGGGTGAGTTCGGCGACACGCTCCACGGACCAGCCGCGACGTATGGCTTCGCCGATAACGAACAATCGCAGGTCGGTTGCGACGCGCAGTTCCTCCTCTATGCGCTCCTCGCTCCAGTCCTCGCCTTCTAGGTCTACGCGGTCGATCTCCAAAGAGCGGATGCCCTTCATCACCGCCTCCTCTAGGCTACGGCCGATGGCCATAGTCTCGCCGGTACTCTTCATCTGAGTACCGAGCCTGCGGTCGACGGTGCGGAACTTGTCGAAGGGCCAACGCGGTATCTTGACCACCACGTAATCTATGGTGGGTTCGAAGGCGGCGTAGGTGTTGCCGGTGATGCTGTTCAATATCTCGTCCAGCGTCATCCCGACCGCGACCTTGGCGGCGACACGGGCAATGGGGTATCCAGTGGCCTTCGAAGCGAGGGCCGAGGAACGTGACACACGCGGATTGACCTCTATGAGACGATAGTCCCCGTTCTCGGGGTTGAATGCGAACTGAACATTGCACCCTCCCTCTATCTGCAAGGCCCTGATGACCTTGATGGATGAGGTGCGAAGACGCTGGTGATCCTCGTCGGAGAGGGTCTGTGCCGGGGCACAGACAATGCTCTCTCCGGTGTGGATTCCCATGGCATCGAAGTTCTCCATGGAGCATATGATTATGCAGTTGTCATTACCGTCGCGCATAATCTCATATTCATACTCCTTCCATCCCAAAACACTCTCTTCAATGAGCACCTGATGGATACGGGAATATGCCAGACCGCGACCGGTTATCTGTTCCAGCTCCTCCTCGTTATGGGCTATGCCGCCACCCGTTCCTCCCAAGGTATAGGCGGGCCGGATTAGGACGGGATAGGAGCCGATCCATTCCACGGCCGCCTTGGCCTCCTCTATGGATGTCACGGTGCGACTTTTGCAGACTGGCTCGCCGATCCTGATCATCGTCTCCTTGAAGAGTTCACGGTCCTCGGACATGGCTATGGCTTCCGGCTGCGTCCCCAGGAGTTTGACCCCCAGCCTTTCAAGGTCGCCGCGGTCGGCCAGTTCCGAGCACAGGTTGAGTGCGGTCTGACCTCCCATGCCCGCAAGGATCCCGTCGACGTTCTCCTTCTCGAGTATCTTGACTATTGTTTCGGCGGTCAACGGCTCTATGTATATCTTGTCAGCAGTGTCAAGGTCCGTCTGGATCGTTGCTGGGTTGGAGTTGACCAGCACAACCTCGTAACCCTCCTCCCGCAGTGACTTGCAGGCCTGGGATCCAGAGAAATCGAACTCTGCCGCCTGGCCTATTACGATGGGGCCGGAACCGATGACCATCAGTTTGCCATACTCGCGTTTCATTTCATAGCCTCCATCATCTCGCCGAGACGGTCGAAAAGGAAAGAAGTATCCAAAGGCCCAGGTGAGGCCTCAGGGTGGTATTGGGTGGTGAACACAGGCAGCTCCTCATGTTTCAGGCCCTCTATGGTGCCATCATTGACGTTGAACTGTTCCGCTATCAGTCCGGTACCTTCCAATGAATCAGGGTCCACAGCATAGCCGTGGTTCTGGGATGTTATGTAGACCTTCCCGTTGTACAGGACCGACTGATTGGCACCGCGGTGGCCGAACTTCATCTTGTAGGTCTTGGCCCCGAAGGCCAAGGCAGTTAGCTGGTTGCCCATGCAGATACCCATTATCGGCATGTGGTCGGCGACGGCCCGTATGGTCTTGATGGTGGTGGCCATTATCTCCGGGTGGGACGGGTCGCCCGGTCCGTTCGATATCATGACCCCTTGGACCCCTGAGTCGATTATCTCCTCAGCGGTGGTGTCATAAGGGAAACGGATAACGTTGTAGCGGGACCGGAGGTCGCGTACGATACCCTCCTTGGCACCGCAATCTATCAGTCCGACGGTGAATTTCTTCCCCTCGTCATAACGGGTGACGGTTTTAGGGGACACCTCGGCTATGAGGTTGGTCTCGTTGGGGAAAGGCATCCTCTTGAGTTCCTCAACCAATGATCCGGGGTCATCTATGGAGGTGATAGCCCCACGGAGCGTACCGTGCTGACGGATCTTTATGATGAGCTCCCGGGTGTCAATGTATGATATCCCCGGGACCTTGTTCTCCTTGAGGAAGTCATCGACCCTCCCTCCTCCGTACATCATGCTCGGTTCATGGCAGGCTTCCCTGACCACATAACCCCTTACATGCACCCCGCCGGACTGGTTGAAACCGTCCTTGATACCGTAATTGCCGATAAGCGGGTAGGCCATAACCAGGATCTGACCGCGGTATGAGGGGTCGGTGAGGCTCTCCTGATAACCGGTCATGCCGGTGTTGAATACAACCTCTCCGAATACCGTTTCCTGATGGCCAAAGCCGACACCTTCCAAAACAGTGCCGTCCTCCAACACGAGAAAGCAACCTACCATCAGAATGCTATGGAAAATGTGGATTGTACTTAACTGTTATCGTCCACCTTCGACAGCAGGTAACACAGGTTGTCGGATAATGGACAAGAACCGGTTAGAATCCCCGAACAGGGGCGGAAAATGATGATTATCGCCCATCATCTTTTCCTGAGATACAATCCTCCGGAGGGCGAACGTTCCACGATACCGCCCTCCATGAGGTCATTGAGCACATGCCCCATTCTGTTCCTGATCACATCCCCCATACGGGTGAATCCCAATATCCGGGCGGCCATCTTTACAACCTCCGGCCCATCCCCTTGCATATGGGTAAGGGTCAGCGCCAGTGCGGAGGCTATCTCCTCCTCCGCGACCCATTCAATCATCAGTCCGGTTTTCGTACGGCGGCGGGGGGACACATCCTTGAGGCCTTTCGGCCAGAGGAACTCGTCCTTGATGTTCACCTCCGCCCTGTCCATCAAGCCCCTGATACGTTCCCGCATCGTAGGGCTCAGTCGGCGGACACCGAACTCGTCACGGATCCTCAACATCACGGCATCCTTGTGCACCGGCCCCTCGAATGACACGATGCGTTCGATGGCCACCAGTATGAGTCTGTCATCGATTGCGGAGAGGTCAGGCGAATGAGGCATCCCCAACGGAGGGCAGGACTGATACTCCTTCACCAGAAGGGATATGCCCTCGGTGTTCACCACCCCTTTTTCTTCTACACCGTTGTTTTTATTGACCATCGAAGGCCCCGCCTCCGTCATGGCGGCGAGTATCGAACGCTTGGCATTGTCGGGGCTCTGATACCAATCAGTGGACCAGACACGGTGGGTCTTCCAACCCAGACCCCGTAGTATCTCGTCACGGATACGGTCCCTGTCCCGGGCGACCTTGGAGGAATGATACTGGGGTCCGTCACTCTCGATGCCCATCATGTATCTCGTCGGTTGGCGGGGATCGACGACGGCAAGATCGATACGGTATCCCGCGCTCCCGATCCGACGATGAACCTTATGACCCATACCCTCCAGGTACCTGGCGACCGCCTCCTCGAACGCCCCTCCCCTGTCCTGTGCGTAACGGGCGGCATCCTGCTCCTTGCCGTGGGCGGCATATTCCATGAAGGTCTTCAGGGCCCGTAGGCCGAAAGGTGAGTCCGGCAGGGTCCTTATATCGGATGGCAGGAAGTTGGAGACTATCACACATCTCTCCCGGGCCCGGGTCATCAGAACGTTCAGACGACGCTCCCCTCCCTCCTGGTTCACAGGTCCGAAGTTATTGCTCATCCGGCCCTCGGAGTCGTAACCGAAACCCACACTCACTATGATGACATCACGTTCATCACCCTGGATGGTCTCGATGTTCTTGACGAACAGTCTTTCATCTGACGGATTGTTGAACATAGTCTCCAATGAGGGCTCCGCCCTCACCAGTTCCTCTATCTCCCGCAGCACCGCCTCCTGTTGCCTGACATTGAAGGTCCCAACGCCCAATGACTTCCCGGGGTGGTTCCTGTAGTGTTCCCTGACCATTTGCGCCACGTGCTTGGCCTCGAGACGGTTCTCTCCGCTGCCTCCCCGGTCGTAGACGGTCTCCGGGATGCGTATCAGGCTCAGCCCCATATCTTCTGAGCCCTGCATCGGCGAAGGGTAGATGAACAGACGGTCATCGTAGAACTCATGATTGGACACCTTTATCAGCGACTCGTGGCGTGACCGGTAATGCCACCTTAGGGTCTTGGACATGAAACTACGACGGCAGAGGCCGAGGATGCTCTCCATGCCGGTGGACATCAGGATCCCGTCGTCACCGTCCTCGGTAACATCTGTTATGCGGTCGAAGAACTGGGTGGGGGGAAGTTGTTTCGTGTCCCCCACAACTACCAACTGGTCCCCTCGGAATATGGCCCCCAGGGCGTCCTCGGGCTTCACCTGGCTGGCCTCATCGAATATCACGACATCGAAACCGACGCCCTCGATGTCAAGGAATTGCGCCACCGAGAGCGGGCTCATCATGAAGCATGGTTTCAAACGTTGGATCAGTCCGCCGGTCTGTCTCATAAGCCGACGTATGGGCATGACACCCCTTTTCCTGTCCAGTTCTCCCAACAGGATCCCCATCTCGGATTCCGGGGAGACCGCCTCCCCGACGTTCGGACGCTGAGAATGAACCCTCTCAGCCACACGCAGACGGTTGGCCTCTATCATGCGCCTGTCAAGGTCCCGGAACTTGCCTATGTTCCTCTCATGTATCTCCTTGACGAATCCACGCAAGCGAGGTGTGGATGCCAACACCTCCTTCAGAAGGGCGTCGGCATAATTCCCTTTGAAGGTCTTCAGAACATCTTCCGCCGCCAAACCGCCCTCATCCATGAGATCGAAGACAGGTTCGGAGATGGTGCCCTCCATCGAGGACCTCAACTCCATATATCTAGCCCATCGGTTCAATTGGTTCGTTGATCCCTTCCAGCGGTTGATGCTGTTCTTGATCGAATCGTGAGAGGCCTCCGCCACTGTGGAACCCAGGACGTCCATGGCGTCGGCGCTCAGGGTATCGAGCAGCATCGTTACCGAGCGTCTCAATTTCACATCCTCATCGGCGACCCTCTCCGCAGCAACTACGGCATCCGCCAGGGATTCCCCCGCCCCTACCGCAGCCATTGACCTGTCGTTAAGTTCCCCGGATTTGTAAAGTTCACGAAACTCCTTGATCCATCCTGCATACGAATCAAGAATGTCCGGGTCGGAACCGCTGGATTTCCAGAGAGGCCCGAAAAGGGACTTTCCGCGTCTGGACGCCCTGATCCTTTTGTCCAGCCTACGTGCTTGCAGCAGTTCCGCCAGCAGTTCACTGGCGACCGTAAGTTTACCGCCCTCGGAAGACCGGCGATGAGCAATGAAAGGAACGGACAGGGATTCGGCATTGTAAGATAAGGTGTTCAGTTCCTCCTCCATATCCCCGTCGGTCATATCCCCTATCCGATTTCTACTGACGACCTCATCGAGAATCCTGTCACCCTCCGCCGCCAGTAAAGTCCAGGCGGGGGTTCTCAGAATGTCGATGATATCCTGCTCCTCCGGATGAGTCTCCTTGTCGTATATCAGTGGTATGACGCCAGGATCCGTCTCGCCGCCTTTCCAACGTCCTCCGGACAGCATATCCCCCGCCGATCTGAAGAGCAACATCCTATTCCGGTTATCGGACAATGCCCTCACAGATTCCAATTCATGAACCAGTCTTTTATGGCCGATCCTCCGTCTGCTTTTTGAAAGGAAATCACGCCGTAGAGTTCGCCAACGTCGGTTTATGTGGGGGATCCTTTTCTGGGATAATGAAACGAACTCGTCAATGTGCTCGACCGGAATCTCGAAAACAGTAGTATGGAAGGTAGAATCAACACGTGACACAAGCCTCCTGTGCATTCTCATGGATATCCTTATCACAGCTCCTATGGCACCGAGGGCCGCTGACACATGATCATCGACATCTGCACGCAACAAGCTGGGTCCATCACCCCAATCGAGCCGGTCCTTGGACTGCTCAAGTGCCCGTAGGTCCTCGATGACGTCCTCGGCCATCCAGTCGTTCTCATCCCAATCGCTGTTCCTCAATGTCGCCTCATCGGCGGGAGGGGATTCCACCAGCAGTCCGGCCGCCCTCATCATGATCCCGACGCCGGCACTGTTCTCAGCCGGCCTGATGCCGAATTCCGAGGACAATCTGTTCTTGGCTTCCTTGAGGCGCCTCAACGAATCGACGGCGTCCTTCAGTAGACCATCGATCCTCTCCAGGTCGGGACCGAGGACCAGTCCCGGCTCGCAACCCTTCCATGGGTTGTCGCGAATGCTCCCCAAAGACTCCAGTAGTTCGGCACCCTCTCCCAAGCCTATCAGGGCCTGGGACCATTGGGCCTCGTCACATTCAGAGGGGTCTTCCAGTGCCACCCTCTTCATCTTCACACCGCGATCGAGGAAATGTGAATCTGCGGCAGCCTTCATCGAGTAAAGGTCGTAGACCGTCAGGTCCCTGACCCCTATCTCGGAATGAAGTTCCCTCACATAGCCGTTCAATTCGTTCCTCAGCCTCACCAACTCATTGAGGTCCCTCTCCGCCCTGCCCTTCTCAGGCGGATCAAGATGCAGGGATCTCCTCAACTCGTCAAGAAGGGCGGACTTGCGCATCTTATCGCTGTGTATCTCAAGACAATAATCGCCCAGGCCGCAGGAGTCCAACCTGTTCTTGACGACCTCCAGTGCCGCCATCTTCTCACTGACGAAAAGCACCTTCCGACCCTCTGCCATCAATTCCGCGATGATGTTGGCTATGGTCTGGGACTTTCCTGTGCCTGGAGGGCCCTCCACCAACAGACAGGAACCCTTCTTGACGGTCTCTATGACCGCGGTCTGTGATGAATCGGCATCCAGTATGCTGTATGATTTGAAAGGGTCGACCTTCTCATCGACCTCATACTCCTCTATCGAATCACCATTGCGTGGGAGTGTGGGATTGAATATGGATTTTACAAGGTCTCCGCCTCGGGAAAGTGACATGTTCGCCGGATCCAGGTCGCGGTACATTATGAAACGACGGAAGTTGAAGACATCGAGATGCATCTCGTCGAACACCTTCCAACCCTTCCGACCTTCTATCGTTTCCACAACCTGATCGAGGTAGCGGTCGATTTCGTACTTGGACTCCGGCATGATGAGTTCAGGGAGTGAAATATCGTTCTCAGCGATGAGGCGTGCCTGCAGCGTCAGATTGGTGGTGACCTCGTCGCCTGTCCAAGTCACCCTGAACTCCCGTGTCCTGCCCATCCTCCTCAACTCTACCGGTATCAAAATCAGAGGGGCCTTCATCCATTTCCTGCCCAGCCTCCCCTCGCTGTAATGGAGGAACCCCATTGCCAGATATAGCACGTGGAAACCCTGTTCCTCGAAAATCGCCCGGGACCTGTTGTATACGCTGAACAACCTCTCTTCCAGCTCGTCCTTGTTGTACAGTGTGACGAGGTCCAATTCGGTATTGGGGTTTGTTCCGAGCTCACCCGCGATGGTGCCGTGTCCTCTTTCCAAGACAACTGACTGCGGTTCCTGCCCCCTCTCCCATACGCTGTTCTTCGCGGCCGAACCCCTCTTCTTGCCGCTGGTCCGGAATCGCAGGGAACGTCCTTGGGTTACCAGGGCGTCGAACATCTCCCGTGGTGAGCCTTCCGTCAGGGAGATGGTCCTGTTCAAAGGACGATGGTTCAACAAGCCGCTCCTGGCACTCTGGTCCAACAGCCTGCATCGTATGGCCTCCATCTCCTTTTCTATGTCCGGCATGGTCCTTTTACAATGATTTCCTTTGGATAAATATTGTTCTCATTCCCAGGTATCTCGCCGATTACTGCGAATCGTTCACTGGATCGGGATTGAAGGTCCAGATTGACTTCGGCATTCGACCCTATAGGTCAATGATAAACGAAACAACGATATAAGCCGGCAAGGATTGCCATGTGATGAGACTGTTGAACCAGGACCCTGCCGTTGGTGAGGTGAGGATCCAAATCGAGAGCGAGGATGACCTTTGGCATCTATACAACGTTCTCGAGGAGGGGGATCTGGTCAGCGCGTCGACGCATCGCCGTGAGGAGAAGAAGGGCGATAAGATACGTGCCGAGAGGGCGGAGAAGAGGAGAATGACACTGGGCATACGTGTCGAGAAGATAGAGTTCTCTGATTTCGACATAAGGCTCCGCGTCCTGGGCACCATCGAGGAAGGGCCTCAGGACATAGGCCAGCATCATACTTTGAACTTCGAGACCGGTGAGACACTTTCCATCCGTAAGGAATGCTGGAGACAATCCCAGTTGGATCGTATACAGAGGGCGGTATCCGATTCCAAAAGGCCGAAGGTGGTTTTCGTGGCCATGGACCAGGATGATGCCACAGTGGCCGTCATGAGACAGTTCGGCGTCCGTGAGCTGGCAACCATAAGGTCCATGCGGTCAGGCAAGCAGTATCAGGACAAGGACGAAGGGGATTACTTCGGAGAGATCATTTCCAAGATCGCAGGTGTGGCCGAAGAGGGCACCCCGATTGTGGTCCTCGGTCCTGGTTTTGCCAAGGAGCAGCTGATGGAGGACGGGAGGGCAAGGATTCCAGACTTATTCCGTCACGCTTATTCCTATCACACCGGTCAATCCGGTATGCAAGGCATAAACGAGATGATGAAAAGAGGATTGGGCACCGACGTCCTCCGGGATTCCCGTGTAGCGATGGAGGTCAAATTGGTCGAGAGGGTCCTGGAGGAGATAGCCAAGGACGGTCCCGTTGCCTATGGTCCCAAAGAGGTATCGGACGCTTCCGCAGCCGGAGCTGTTGAGACTCTGCTGGTCCTCGATTCATTGCTCCGTGAGAAGGATTTCGACCGTATCATCCGTGACGTGGAGGCCCAGGGGGGCGATGTGGTTGTCGTGTCGGAGCAGCACGATTCCGGCAGGGAATTGGAGTCCATAACCGGTTTGGCGGCCATACTCCGTTATAAAGTGTAATGCCAATTTACGTTGGTCTCTGCGAAAAGGTTTTTTATTGTTTCGATTATGAGTTGTCTGCATATCAAGTGCAAAACATCATTGATTGTCACATGGCCAACTAAGGCCAGTTCCCATAGGTATGAACCGATAGAGAAGGATATGAACGGAGGATTGATTATGAAGGACAGATCATTGGTATTGGCCAAATTGAACAACCCAGTCATATTCTGCGACACCACTCTGCGTGATGGAGAGCAGGCCGCAGGAATAGTTTTCGCTAACATTGAGAAATTGAGGATAGCCAAACTCCTGGACGAACTCGGTGTTCAGCAGATAGAGTGCGGCATCCCGGCCATGGGCGGGGATGAGAAGAAGGCCATAAGAAAGATAGCCCAGATGGGTCTGAATGCCTCCGTTCTCGGTTGGAACCGCGCATCTTTGGAGGATCTGGAGCACAGCCTGGACTGTGATGTGGACTCCGTGGCGATTTCCATGTCCGCTTCGGATATCCACATTGAGCACAAGCTCC
>PWNH01000018.1 GCA_003557905.1 Methanomassiliicoccaceae archaeon
AGGCCACTGTGGCTCAGCCTGGTAGAGCGACAGATTCGTAATCTGTTGGTCGAGGGTTCGAATCCCTCCAGTGGCTCCATCACTTCTTCAGGTAGTCCTTCAGGATCTTGATGGCGCAGACGTCGCCGCACATCGAGCAGCCCTCGTCCTCCTTGGTGTCACCACGGGAACGGTAGCGCCTGGCCTTCTCGCCGTCTATGGCCAGCGAGTACATCGTCTCCCAGTCCAGCTCCGCCCTGGCCTTCGACATCCGTCGGTCGCGGTCCCCGCCGCGCCCACGGGCGATGTCGCCGGCATGGGCCGCTATCAAAGATGCCACCACCCCTTCGCGCACATCATCCACGCTGGGGAGGCACAGGTGCTCCGCCGGTGTCAGGTAGCACAGGAAGTCGGCCCCCGCCTGGGCAGCCAAGGCACCGCCTATCGCGCCCACAATATGGTCGTATCCGGGAGCGATGTCGGTGACCAGGGGTCCCAGGACATAGAAGGGGGCGTCATGGCAGAGGGACTTCTGCAGGCGCACGTTCGCTTCCACCATGTGGAGGGGAACATGCCCCGGGCCCTCGACCATGGTCTGCACGCCGGCCTCGCGGCTGCGCTTGACCAGGTCCCCCAGTATCATCAGTTCCGAGACCTGCGCCGCATCGGTCGCGTCAGCTATGGAGCCGGGACGGAAACCGTCACCCAATGATAGGGTGAACTCGTACTCCCTGGCCATCTCCAACAGGTAGTCGAACTGCGCGTACAGGGGGTTCTCCAAGCCGTTGTGCAGTATCCAAGCGGTCAGGAAGGAGCCTCCCCGGGAGACCACGCCGGTGAGCCTGTCGGAGCGCTTCAGCCACTCCACGGACTCCTTGGTGATGCCGCAATGGACGGTCATGAAGTCCACCCCGTCCTTGGCGTGGGCCTCTATGCCGTTGAAGATGTCGTCCTCGTCCATGTCGACGACGGCGTTCCTCCTCGCCGCCACCAGACCGGTCTGGTAGATCGGCACGGTGCCCACCATCACCGGGCACTCCCGGATGACGGCCTGCCGGAAGGCGTCAACGTCACCGCCGGTGCTGAGGTCCATGACCGCATGGGCACCGAAGTCGAGGGCCACCTTGACCTTGGCCAACTCCTCGTCGAGGGAGTCCAGGTCCCGGGAGCTTCCGAGATTGACGTTCACCTTGACCGATAGCCCCTCGCCGATGCCGCAGGCCACGGGCGCGTGCCGGGGGTTGTGCGGTATCACTATCCTTCCCGCCGCGACACCGCGACGCACGAATTCGGGGTCCAATCCCTCGGAGCGGGCCACTTCCTCTATGATCGGCACCATCCCCGAACGGGCATCTTCCATGAGGGTCATCGACATCCAATCCCCGATTCCGTATTTCTTATTTCCTTTCAGGACTACGCTGTCCGTAACCATCGAAAAAGTATGGGTAACGGCGCTTAAGGAGGGCTTCCCGAGGACGGTCGCGATAACAATAAGCCAGACATTGATTGAGTATAAATACCTTGAACCCTATCGGGAACTATGAGTTGGGAGGCCTCGGGGATGCCGGCGAACATAGCCGGCGCCCGCCTCTAGGATCCCGTTTTTCGAGGTCATCATAATGTCGGACGATAACTATGACGCAGACAACATCCAGGTCCTAGAAGGGCTGCAGGCGGTGCGTAAAAGGCCGAGCATGTACATCGGCAGCACCGACTCCCGGGGACTGCACCACCTGGTGTACGAGGTGGTGGACAACAGTATAGACGAGGCCATGGCCGGGCATGCCCGGAACATACTCGTGACCGTGGAGGAGGACGGCAGCGTCACCGTCGAGGATGACGGCCGCGGCATACCGGTGGGCGTCCACCCACGTTACGGCAAGAGTGCGCTGGAGATAGTCCTCACCGTACTGCACGCCGGAGGCAAGTTCGACAACAAGAGCTACAAGGTCTCAGGCGGACTGCACGGTGTCGGGATATCGGTGGTCAACGCCCTGTCCGAGCGTCTGGAGGCCACGGTGTGGCGTGACGGCAAGAAGTACCGCCAGTCCTTCGTTCGCGGTGCTCCGCAGGGGGATGTGCAGTGCATCGGTGACACCGATGGCTCGGGGACGAGGATCAACTTCCTCCCCGACCACGAGATATTCCCTATACTGGGGTTCGAGTACGATGTGCTGCAGCACCGTCTGCGCAACCTCGCCTTCCTTAACCGCAACATCGAGATCACATTCACCGACAAGCTCACGGGCAGGAGCGAGCACTTCCATTACGAGGGAGGCATCGTCGAGTTCGTGGAGCATCTCAACCGCAGCCGTGAGCCGCTGCATGCGCAGCCCATCTACGTCAGCGGTGAGAAGGACGAGATCGTCGTGGAGCTGGCGATGCAGTACACCGACTCCTACAGCGAGAACATCCATCCATTCGTCAACAACATCAACACCGTGGAGGGCGGCACCCACCTGTCCGGTCTGAAGTCCGCACTGACCCGCACCCTTAACGACCACGCCCGTGGCCGGGGGATGCTGAAGAACGGCGAGTCCCTAAGCGGCGAGGACGTGCGTGAAGGTCTCACAGCCATCCTCAGTGTCAAGATACCCGACCCCCAGTTCGAGGGTCAGACCAAGACCAAGCTGGGCAACAGCGAGGCCCGTGGGGCGGTCGAATCCCTGGTCAACGAGAAGCTGGCCGAGTTCCTTCTTGAGAACCCCCGCACCGGCGAGGAGATAATCAAGAAGGCACTGCTCGCCTCGCATGCCCGTGAGGCGGCCCGCAAGGCCCGTGAGCTAACCAGACGCAAGACGTTCCTGGAGAGCACCAGCCTTCCCGGCAAGCTCGCTGACTGCAGCGAACGGGACCCCGCCAAATCGGAGATATTCATCGTCGAGGGGGAGAGTGCCGGCGGCAGCGCCAAACAGGGCCGCGACCGTCGGTTCCAAGCGATACTTCCACTGCGGGGCAAGATCCTCAACGTGGAGAAGGCCCGTTTGGACCGCATCCTGAAGAGTGAGCAGATACGCAACCTCATCACCGCTCTGGGATGCGGCGTGGGCGAGGAGTTCGACATCAACCGGACGCGTTACCACCGCATCGTCATCATGTGCGATGCCGATGTCGACGGAGCGCATATCGCGACGCTCCTCCTCACCCTGCTTTTCCGTTACATGAAGCCGCTGATAGACCAAGGGTACATCTACCTGGCCCAACCCCCGCTGTACAAGATATGGAAGGGTAAGAAGGAGGCCTACGCCTATCACGAGAGGGAGATGGAGGCCCTGTACGAGGAGTTCGGCGAGAACGCCAACGTGCAGCGCTACAAGGGGCTGGGGGAGATGAACCCCCAGCAGCTGTGGGAGACCACAATGGACCCGGAGACAAGGACCCTGCGCCGCATTGAGATCGAGGACGCCATACGCGCCGAGGAGCTCTTCACCACCCTCATGGGCGATGCCGTCGAGCCCCGCCGTGAGTTCATCTTCGCCCATGCGGCCGAGGTCACCAACCTGGATGTGTGAACATGAGTGATGAGAGAGTAGTCAGCCAAAGCATCGAGAAGGAGATGCAGCGTTCATACATCGACTACGCGATGAGCGTCATAGTGGGCCGCGCCCTGCCCGACGTCAGGGACGGCCTGAAGCCAGTGCACCGCAAGATCCTGTTCGCCATGCATGACATGGGACTGCACCACAACCGCGCCCACAAGAAGTGCGCCCGTGTGGTGGGAGAGGTCCTCGGTAAGTACCACCCCCACGGCGACCAGGCGGCTTACTCGTCGTTGGTGCGTATGGCACAGTCATTCTCATTGCGCTATCCGTTGGTCGACGGCCAAGGCAACTTCGGTTCCGTGGACGGCGACTCGGCGGCGGCCATGCGTTACACCGAATGCCGGCTGTCACGCATCGCAGCGGACATGCTGGCCGACATCGACAAGGACACCGTGGACTATGTGGAGAACTTCGACGGTTCACTGACGGAGCCGTCGGTGCTGCCCTCGCGGATACCGAACCTGCTGGTCAACGGCTCGTCCGGGATCGCGGTGGGGATGGCCACCAACATACCGCCCCACAACATCGGCGAGGTGGTCGATGCACTGGTGCATCTGATCGACAATCCGGAAGCCGAGGTCCCCGACCTCATGGAGTTCATCCAGGGCCCTGACTTCCCCACCGGCGGAACCCTGCACGGGATAAACGGCGTGCTCTCAGCGTACGAGACCGGCCGCGGCAAGGTGAAGATAAGGGCCAAGGCGGAGATCATCGACGACGACGTCCGTGAGACCATCATCGTCAGCGAGATACCGTTCCAGGTGAACAAGTCCTCCCTGATCGAGAACATCGCCGAGCTGGTCAAGGACGGTCGCATCGATGGGATATCCGACCTTCGCGACGAGTCCGACCGCGACGGCATGCGCATCGTCATCGAGATCAAGAGGAACGGCAACGCCGAGGTCGTGCTCAACCAACTGTACAAGCACACCCAGATGGAGACCACCTTCGGCATAATCAACCTCGCCCTGGTGGACAACCAGCCCCGTCTGATGTCCCTGCCGGAGATGCTCACCCATTACCTGGATCACCGCAAGCAGGTCATCATCCGCCGCACCGCCTACGAGCTGGCACAGGCCCGCAAGAGGCACCATCTCCTCCTGGGCCTCATCAAGGCCATCGACCGTCTTGATGAGACCATAGACACCATACGCTCATCGGCATCGCCGGAGAACGCCCGCAATGCGCTCATGGCGCTGCTGGAGATCAGCGAGGAGCAGGCCAAGGCCATCCTGGAGATGAGGCTGCAGAAGCTCACCGGCCTGGAGTTGGACTCCCTGCGCGAGGAGTTCCGGCAGATCCTGATACTCATAGCCGACCTGGAGGACATCCTGTCCTCCGACGAGAGGGTCAAGGACATAATCAAGGAGGAGCTGCAGACGGTACGCTCGCAGAGCGACGACGTCCGCCGCACCGATGTGCAGGCCGACGCCTTGGACATGGACCTCGAGGACCTGATACCGCGTCAGGACCTGGTGATCACCATCACCCATGACAACTACATCAAGCGAATGCCCCTCGACACCTACCGCCAGCAGGGCCGTGGCGGCACCGGCATGACCGGCATGGGCACCAAGGACGAGGACCAGGTGGTCAGGCTGTTCGTGATGTCCACCCACGATTACGTGATGTTCTTCACCAACCACGGCCGCGTCCAGTGGCTCAAAGGCTACAACCTCCCCGCCGGCGGCAGGCATTCGCGCGGCAAGCCGATAATAAACATGCTGCCCGACCTGCAGCCGGGGGAGAAGGTCATGACCACCATCTGCGTGCCCGATTTCGAGGATGACCAGTACCTGCTGTTCTCCACCCGCCGCGGGGTGATAAAGAAGACCAGCCTCGGCGCCTACTCCAACGTGCGTGCCCGGGGCATCAAGGCCATACGCCTGGACGAGGGCGACGAGTTGGTGGAGACCCGCCTCAGCGACGGCGACCAGCAGGTCGTCCTGGCCACCGCCATGGGGCAGGCGGTGCTGTTCAACGAGTCCGACGTCCGCCCCACGGGGAGGGACACCCGCGGCGTGAGGGGCATAACCCTCCGCAAAGGCGACAAGGTGGTCGGCATGGCCGTCGTCGGCGACGGGGACATGCTCCTCACCGTGACCGACCGCGGCTTCGGCAAGACCACGCCGGTGGCGGACTACCGCCGCACCCGCCGTGGCGGCAAAGGCGTCATTACCATCAAGACCGGCGACCGTAACGGCGAGGTCATCGCCGTGCGCAAGGTGGACGCTGAGGACGACCTCATAATGGTCAGTCGCCAGGGGAAGGTCATGAGGACCGCCGTGGACGGCATCCGCGTGGTGGGGAGGAACACCATGGGTGTCCGCGTGATGCGTCTGCACGACGACGACAGCGTCAGCGCCGTGGTGAGACTGAGGCCGTCTGAGGACGAGGAGACCGAGCACATTTATTAATAGAAAATAACACAATCTAATCCAGAAGTGCGATATAAATCTCTGAGGGGTACCTGGTTTGAGAGAAGGCAGCGATCCGAAATGGCAGGTCATCGAGGAGTTCGAGAAGACCCTCCGTGGCATCGAGACGGACATCATCGCCCGCAAGCGTGAGGTGGCCTCCCTAGAGAGCGAACAGGTGGAGAGGGACCGCAAGCAGGACCTCCGCGAGAAGGAGCTGGATCTCCGCGAGAGGGGGCTTGAGGACCGGTCCAACGCCCTGGACAAACGGCAGCAGGAACTTGACGATTACAAGGTCGAGCTCGGTCGTCAGGGTGAAGAGATCGACAAGGTGCGTGACGCCGTCGGAGACTTCTACGCCCGGCTGGCCAAGAGGGAGTCCGACCTCGACTCCCAGGAACGGGAGCTGTTGGTCCTCCTGGAGAGGACCGAGACCCACGAGACCCGCATAAAGGACATATTGGAGAGGATGACGGGCATCGACCAGACCCTGGAGCAGGAGGAGGCCGCCGCCCGGCGGGCCCTGGACGCCATCCTCTCGGTACGCGAGAAGATCAGTTCCCGTGAGATATCGCTTCTCGAACAGGCCAACGCCATATCCTCCGCCAAGAAGGTGGTTGTCGAGGAGCACCGCCGATTCATGGACTGGGGCGCCAGACTCAACGACAAATCCCGCCAGCTCGAGGGTCTGGAGATGGAGCTGAAGCGCATCAGGAAGGGATGATGCGTGCTAGATGCAATGGAACGGATGACATTCGACAGGTATGATGGGGAATGACCATGGTTGCTGCGAGGACGGAGAGGAAGAGGGCGTTTGTTGTCGCGATGATGTTGCTCCTGGTGACATTCTCCGGGCTCGGGGCGTTGCTATGGTCCGCGGACGGTGTGTCCGCCACCGGCGGCCCCAACTCCGCCGAGTGGATCATCGATAACGAGGTGAACATCGGCAGCGACCTGTTGTGTCAGGCCAACATCACCATCGTGGACGGCGGCGTGCTCACCGTCAGCAATGCAGTGTTGCAGATGGCCAGCGGCACCTCCGGCAACCTGACCATCGTGGTGGGCCACGGCGGTTCGCTGATACTCGATAACGCCGAGATAACCGCCTATCCGCATACTTTCGATGCCGAGATGACCTTGGGCATACTGGTGGAGAACGGCGGTCTTCTCAAGATGACCGACTCCACGCTCACCTTCC
>PWNH01000135.1 GCA_003557905.1 Methanomassiliicoccaceae archaeon
AATGAGAAGGCCTATTCCATCCTGGACATCAGACGCAAGACGATGGTTGACCTTGACGAGACGATGTACGTGGGCGGCGGCATCGCCGACATCCAGGCCATGGAGCTGGTCCGTGACGGCGGAGGTTTGGCGGTGTCGTTCAACGGCAACCGCTATGCGGTCCGCGAAGCGGACGTGGCGGTGATGTCCCCGGACACCATCACGGTCTCCCTTCTAGCCACCGCCTTCTACCTCGGCGGCGCGGAGGCGGTGTACGACCTGGTCGACGATTGGAGCTACGAGGGGCTGAAAACGTCCCCCCATGCCGACCCCTATCTGCTCAAGGAGCTGAGACAGGTCTTCCCCGGCCAGCTTCCGGAGGTCGTCAGGGTGACACGCGACAACGTGGAAGAGGTGATCGAGCGCAGCGAGAACTACCGCATCGGCATACACGGCGAACGGGGCAGGTTGACCTGATACGCCTATGATTCTTGATCCGGTGTTGAGTGCTTGTTGTAGCCGGACTTAAATGGAAAACCGCTAGAACGAGGGTTTGCGGGCGGTTGCTGAAAACATTATCAGGATACGGATTTCATCGGACAGTTAACGTGGCGTTCTGAGCGGCGTCTCAGGCCCAAACGGAACCGCCGTTCGCCACCACGCCACGGACCGTGACGGCGGTGGGTGAGTCTCGCCAAGGGCGGAGCCGGCATGGAGGCCTTTCAGGATATCGTCACCGGACAACGGAGGGGTTTTTCCGACCTTCATTCCGATTCATGGCGAACTTCCACAGCTCCCCCGCCACGAAAACCGTGCTGGAAATTGCCAGAACCGTGAGCCAGTCCATCGCCCCCAATGCCACCGTGCCGAGTGCCGTCTGAAACAGCGGCAGCTCCGTGGCCAGGTAGAGGAGGGACACCGAGGCCATCAGGGCGATGTGGAAGAATTTGTTGCTCCTAACGCCGAGAGTGAACACCGAGCGGGTACGGGAGCGGCAGTTGAGGGCGTTCCAGACCTGGAACATCGCCAGGGTCACGAACGCCAGCGTACGGGCCCGGTCCACATCGCCGTCGACCATCGCCGCATTGAATATGAAGAGCGTGCCCCCGGCCATCAGTAATCCCAAGACCACCAGGTTGCGTATCATAATGCCGTCGATGATGTTCTCATCCGTCCGTCGCGGAGGGAGTTCCATAACGCCCTCCTCCTCCGCCTCGAATGCCAGGGTCTTGTCGAAAAAGCCGTCGGTGACCAGGTTGATCCACAGTATCATCACCGGTAGCAATATCAGAGGATACTGGTGGAAGATCACTATGGCGGCCGCGAGGGTCATCACCTCAGCGGCGTTCGTGGTTATCAGGTACTGCACCACCTTGCGGATGTTGTCGAACACCACCCGCCCCTCCTCCACCGCATTCACTATGGTGGCGAAGTTGTCGTCGGTGAGGACCATCTCCGCCACCTCCTTGGTGACGTCGGTGCCGGTGATTCCCATCGCTATCCCCACGTCAGCGCTCTTCAGCGCCGGGGCGTCGTTGACGCCGTCACCGGTCATCGCCGCCACGTGACCGTTTCTCTTGAGGGCGTTGACGATGCGGTTCTTATGGTCCGGTGAAACACGGGAGAACACCTGTGCCTCCTCCACCGCAACATCGAGATCCTCGTCACTCATGGCGGAGAGTTCCTTTCCGGTGTAGGTCCTCATACCTTCCAAGGATATGCCGATCTCCTCAGCAACCGCTTCAGCGGTCGCCTTATGGTCGCCAGTGCACATGATGACCTTGATACCCGCACTGTGGCAGAGCCGTACCGCATCCTTCACCTCCGCCCGTGGGGGGTCCATCATCCCCGCGAGGCCGAGGAGGACCATTCCGGCATCCCCCTCCTCGACCTTTGCCTTGTATGCCGTGGAATCGTTCCCGGGCACCTCAGCGTAAGCTATGCCCAAGACACGGAGGGCGTGGCCGGCGAGCTCGGAGTTCATGGTCATGAGCTCCTCCCTCATGGATTGGTTGAGCTCCATGAGGCCACCGTCCCTGTGGATATGTGTGCACATGGCGATGATGTCCTCCGGCGCCCCCTTGGCGTAGGCCCTCATAACTCCCGATGGAGTATCGTGGAAAGTCACCATGTATCTCTTGGCAGGGTGGAACGGTATGTCGTCCACACGGTGATGGATTCGCTGCAGGGACCCGATATCGATGGATGCCTTCAAGGCGGCGATCATGAGCGCCTTCTCTGTAGGCTCCCCGGCCACCTCTGTGACCTCGTCGCTACGGTCTGCGATGCGAGAGTCATTGCAGAGGCTTGCCGCTTCCAGCAGGGCCTTGAAAGGCGACCCTTCGACAGGATGCACGGGGCCGTCGTCGTCCTGAAAGCCGCCCGAGATTTCGTAGCCCACGCCGCTGACCTCGATGATTCTGCCGTCCACGTGCAGGGCCTTGACCGTCATCTGATTACTTGTGAGCGTGCCGGTCTTGTCGGTACATATCACCGTCAGTGAACCCAGCGTCTCAACGGCGTTGAGCTTTCGGATAAGGGCGAAGCGCTTGGCCATTCGAAAAGCGCCCACCGAGAGTATGATGGTCATGACCACCAACAGTCCTTCAGGTACCGCGGACACTGCAGCGGCGATGGCGAACACGAAGGTCTCGAAAAAATCAAGACCTTGGATGATCCCCACGGAGAAGATGAAGACACTGGCCATGACCGCGAAGGCTCCCAGCTTGAGGCTCAGCTTTCTGATGCGCCTTTGGATGGGAGCCTCTCCGGGCTCAGCCCTGCGGATCATTTCCGTGATTTTCCCCATCTCGCTTTGGTTTCCGGTGGCAACGACCGCCGCCCTCCCCCTGCCCTGGGTGACGGCGCTGCCGGAGAACAGCATGTCACTCCTCTCGGTCAGGTCGGAAGCGTAATCGACGGGATCTTCGTTCTTTCTCACCGGAAGTGACTCCCCGGTGAGGAAGGCCTCGTCCACCTCCAGATTCATGGACTGGACGACGCGGCAGTCGGCGGGAACTATGGATCCCGCTTCCAATAGGATGATGTCACCGGGGACGAGGCCCTTCACCGGGACACTGCTTTGCTCCCCGTCCCTCCCGCCCGATGAGGGGATGCGGAGCACATCGACCTCGGGTGCGGACATGGACCTAAGCGCTTCGATTGACTTCTCCGCCTTGTACTCCTGGATACTCCCCATGGCAGCGTTGAATCCGATTATGACCGCGATGACGACAGAATCGATCGTGTGGCCGCCGATGTAGGAGGCGACGGCGGCCACCGCCAGGACCAGGTTCAGAGGGTTCTTGAACTGCGAGAGTAATATGCTAAGCCCGCTTAGTTCCTCCTTCGAGGAGAGTTCGTTCAACCCATAGGCGTCAAGTCGTCTGGCGGCCTCCTCCTCGCTGAGCCCGGAGGCGCTCGTGCCCAGGCCCTTCAGGGTCTCGGTGACGGTCCGGTCATGCCAATTGCTATCATCATTCAAACGTGCACCTGCCGGAGCTAGTATCCCGCCATGGCGGCGAATGGTCGCCCCTGGCGTTGCCTACAGCGTTGTGGCTTTATCGGACTTAAAATTTTGTCATGGCGACAAAACCGTCATTACGGTGGGTACGGACATCGCTGGACAGAAAAATAAATGGTGCTCCTGCCGGGATTCGAACCCGGGTCACCGCCTCGAAAGGGCGGAATGATTGGCCGGACTACACTACAGGAGCGTAGCCCGTTGATTATACATTTCGTTTAAAAAGTTTTCCAGGCTTCAGAGGAAGGGCAGCCGGGTCACCGTCGCAGGGTGGGGACGGTCGCGTATGACGACATCCAGCTCCGTTCCCGGAGCGGAGAGGGACTGTGGCAGGTATGCCAAGGCTATGCCCTTCTCCAACATGGGCGACATCGTGCCGGATGTGACCATGCCCACCTCCCTCCCGGAGGACGTGACGGGATAACCGTGCCTAGGCACCCCCTTCTGGTCCATGACCAGCCCGGCCAGCACTGGGAATTCGCCGTTGCGGGATTGGGACTCCAGCGCATCACGGCCGATAAAATCATGATCGAACTTGACCACCCAGGACGGGCCGGTCTGCAACGATGTCTGCGAACCGTCGAAATCCGTTCCTGACAACAGCATGCCCTTCTCCAGACGCAGAGTGTCCCGGGCGCCGAGGCCCACGGGCGCCACCCGTTCGTTTTCAAGGAGCTTGTTCCACAGTGCCGGCGCGGCATCGTTGGACACGATTATCTCGAAGCCGTCCTCACCGGTGTAGCCGGTCCTGGCGATGAGACAGTTCATTCCATCCTGTGACGGGAACGGCGATGGCAGTGTGGAGTCTTCCAGAGGGAGGGTCGTGTGTACGATACGGAATCTCTTCAACTCCGAAAGGTCCGCCAGGGGCTTCATGACCTCCTCGGCACAAGGCCCCTGCAGCGCAATGCAGGACAACTGCGAAGAGAGGTCCAGGATCTCGGCGTCCTCGGCATGGGACCGCATCCACTCCAGCACCCGGTCCTTGGTGGAGGCGTTGGGCACCATCAGGAAGCTTTCGCCGAGGTTGTAGACGATGGTGTCGTCGATTATGCTGCCGTCATGATCGAGGATGTGGGAGTAGATGCCTTTACCCTCTCTCGCCAGCGAGATGTCGTTGGTAAGTGTCCCCTCCAACAGGGCCTTGGCACCTGTGCCGGATATCAGAAGGTCGCCCATGTGGGACACGTCGAAGATCCCGGCCCGGGTACGGACGCGTCGGTGTTCCTCGACGATGCCGGTGTAAAGTATGGGCATCTCCCAGCCTGCGAAGGGTACCATCTTGGCCCCAGCGGACACATGCTGCTGGTGTAGAGCAGTCCGTGACGGGTTCATAACGAAAAGCGGAGGGCTTGTCCCTATAAATATTTCTCAACCGGGACGGGTCCGACGGCGGGCCCTCTCAATCATTCCACCGCCACATATCCTTGGGGACACGGATGACGAAACGGGCGCCGCAACGCTCCTCGCCCTCCTCCCTCATATCCATTCCGGTCAGTGACAGTATGTGCCGGGATAGGAAGAGTCCGAAACCGGTGTTCCTGCCGAAGCCGCGGTTGAATATCCGCTCCTTGTCCTCGACGGGTATTCCTATACCGTCGTCGTCCCAGTTTATGGTGAGGTGTTCACCTTCCTGATGAGCGCTGACACGGATGCGGCTGAGCTTTCCACCATGACGGATGCTGTTGTCAAGGAGGTTTTCGAACACATGGTTGAACATCGGGTCCGCATACACCTCGAGACCGCTCAGGAGCATCTCGACCTCGACCCCCTTCATTGTGGCTGATGACACGGAGAATCGCACCCTCTGCCACTGGGGGTCGTCCTTCCCCAACCTTTCGTACTCGCGCATGAAGTCTATGTCACTCTGGATGGCTATGGCCGCCTGTTCCACTCTTCGGAGGAGTTCGAAGGTCCCACAGTCGCAGGAGTCGATCGCCAGTTCGGTGAACCCCCGCAAGGCGGTGATCTTGTTCATTACATCGTGGCGTATGAGACTGGAGAGAAGCTGGATCTTCTCGTTAGTCAATCTCAGGGACATCTCCAGGCGCTTCAGGTCATCGATGTTGACCGATACCGCAAGAATCCTGTCCTCCCCTCTGAAGGGAAGGACCATCAACGATATCTGCTCCCAGTAATGTGGACCGTCCTTGGAGGCGGAAAGCCATTGGAACCTCTGCGGACCGTCCTCGATGGCGGCCAGCGCCTTCATCCTGGCATCGATCGCTGAATACGGGGGATCGGCCCATTCCACACCATGCGCCCTCATCTCCTCGAGGGAAAGGAATCCACTTTGCGCTATGGCGTTGGAATTGGCGTAAACGACTTCCATCGTACCCATATCGTGCACAATGACCGAGAAGGGGGAGAATTCTAGAAGCGTCCGGAAACTCTCCTCGCTCCGTCGTAAAGCGTCCTCGGCCGCGACACGGTCCGTTATGTCGTGGGTGATGCCGGCGACACCGCGTACAACGTCGTCCGTCATTATCGGGGACAGGGATGTCATGAAATGTCGGACGCCCTGGTCCGTGTAGGTTTCCCATTCATAGGAAACGAACTCACCACGCAAGGCCTTGAGGTTGTGTTCCTCATGGATCTTTCCCGCCTCCTCACCCCAGACCTCGCGCGGAGTCCTTCCGATGAATCCATCCCTTCCATCCTCCAGGTTATTTAACCGAGCACCGTAAACGCCGGTGTACCTCTGCTCATCGTCCAGGGTGAACACCACGTCGTAGGTGGAGTCGACTATCGAGCATAGGTTTCCATACCTCTCCAACATCACCGCGAGGGCGTCCCTGTCCTTCGCAGCACTACGCAACATCCTGATAGACTCCTTGCGGATTTCCGAGGATGGCCCGCCCACAGGGACCCTGCCATCGAATCCCGCTGGACAATGAGACAGTACATCGTTCGGCCGTTCCGAGACCAGGAATATGGAGAACCCCCGCATCAACATCGGATACCGGTCCGTGATCCATTCCGACCCCTGCTTCGACCCTATCAACACCATCCTCAGACCCTTGTCCGCCAAATAACTCGCAGCCCCTTCGGTGGATGGGGAGTGCCTCACAATATCCATGCCGACCTCCTCCAGCAATCCGATTAGAACGGAGGCTTTTGACGCATCCTCCTCAATGACCAAGCCGAGGGGGTACCGCTTCGCGTCTGGCACGATAAAAAGTTATTTTTCATGGTTCTTATTTGTATGGTCATAATTTTGGAAAGAAGGAAAGGGACGATGCATTCTTGAACGCCGGGGACATGGACATTCCCAACATGTCCTGGCGTTCCCCTCTTAGACATGACCGCAGGGGCTCCATGCCTTTGTTGGTGGCATCGGAAAAGGCGCCATCAGACCAGTTGGATGGCCGCCACCCAATCCTTTAATATATGGTCAATGTATCCAAACAAACATCGGAGGACTTAATTGAGTGCATATTATCAAAACACGGAGGAAGATACCTCACGCGTCCGTCTGCCCAACA
>PWNH01000090.1 GCA_003557905.1 Methanomassiliicoccaceae archaeon
GCGTAACGTCTGAGGTCCGCCGTCGCTGACATCACAGCATTGTCCGATTGACCGGTCATGTCCTTGAGGGACATTGCCAACGATGCCAGCAGGATATCGTTCACAGTTGCACCTATCACTGACTTCCAGGCACTCCTTGCTGCTGTGAACTCCTTTGCGCCGATGGTTCTTTTCACCAATCGTCCCTTATTCATCCCTCGGCTCTCGTATAATGATGGCCAGGCAGAGGGCCCGTTCATCAAAAAGGAATCTCCTATGACTCCCTCCGGTTTAGCGAGCTGGTCAAGACTGCGTTCCGGAATGTTGACGGTACGGTGTGGTGTGGGACCTCCGGCATAAACCGTTAGGATAAGGTTGGAGAGATGAATCAGAGCTTTGCCGTCACCGAGTGCATGGGAAATGGATATGGCGATGGTGTCCTCCTCACCATGGGCCAGGTTCACCTCCCATAACGGTGGAGAATGAAGTTCCAGAGGGCCTAGGCAGAACCGGCTGTCATCGCCGTCATGATCGTCATGCTCTTTTACAATCATTGAAGCGGACAGGTCTGGATCATGATGCCATGACATCCAATCACCCTCATGGATGAGGTATGAACTCAATATTGGTTCGGCCTCCATGACGGCGCTGACGGCCTTGGTCAGAGCCGGTCCATCGACACGGCCTGGAATTCTGACGACCATTGTCATCTTAATCTCTGAATCACGAGCAAGATGATGGCTGAAAACATCTGTGGCCGTTGCCTCTATGGGGTCCATCATCGGTACATATGGTCAGATGAAAAAAAGCTTTTCCCGCCCTCACGACCTAAACCTGGAAACTTGTCACGAGGTCGGTCCCCTCTACTTTCATCACCATGACGGCAGAATCAGATTCCTCGGAGAATCGTAACTGATCGGGATTCCGCTCAAGGAATAGTTCACGCAACGATTCCGATTCTGTGGCAGTGGCTTCTTTGACAGTGCCAGTAATCATCACCGAGCTTGCCTGCTTGAGGTCAGCCGAGGGATTGTTCGTCCTGTCATCGACCATGATGGCTGCCCGGGGGTCTTTCATGAGATTACGGTACTTACGAGTGTTCCGGGATGTGATGAAGACCAACCGCCCAAAGTCTTCAGAAGACCAAAAGGATATCAAACTGGTGTGAGGGTATTCACCTTTGGTCGACAAGACGCCGAAGGGTTGGCTGAGCAGGAGTTCTTTAATCTTATCCGCCGGGGGTGAATCGTCTGACATGTTCTAGCAACTCCAGTATTTCCAAAGCATGTTCCACGGGGACTTGTAGTTTTCCATATCGTCCTTTTTCATGGACCATGGTTAGATTTACTGAGCTGGAATTCCGAGGCAATCTCACCATCAACCTTGACGGTGAACTTGGCCAGTTTTGAACCACTGACATAACCGGTCTTTTGTTTGACTTCCACAATCTTTCCTTCTATCTCGGTCTTGAAAGAACCGAAAGGTAAGACGAAATTCATACTCTTGAGCTTAATACCGTTCAAGGATATGTCCACCCTGCGAGCGAAGATTCCAGCCTGTTGAAAGGTCAGTACCTTATCGGGACCGACCTCCACCTCGGCACTGAATCTTCTTCCGTATCGGTCGGTGTATGATTCTTTTTCCGCCATGTTATCGTTAATTGATTGTATTAAAGCGTGTTTAATTCTTTAGATTCAAGACCAAAATCGATTAAACCATTACAGACCTATCTACATTTCTTAGGAGTTGTAATGAGTCACTTTGTGATCATACTGTCTTTGACTACCTCGCCGTTGACCTTGACCAGCAACTTGATGAATCCGGAACCTTTCATACGTTGATAGTCCAGCCTAACCAGGTTACCGGCTATTTCCTTCTCTAACTTACCTTTACTAAGTAAGTAGACAAGTTTTCCCACGGGTTCACCGTTATGATATATATTGAGATGAGTCCTCAAGGCGCCTCCCTTCAATTCCAGCACGTTCCCCTCATCCAACTCAATCATTGCATTGTACGCCATCATAACACCTTGATTGTGGAAAATATGATTTCAGCATTATAAAGTCCTTGCACTAGTAATTAAAATTGTGGAGAAAAATGGTGCAGGGGATGGGATTCGAACCCACGGACCTCTACAGGACAAGGCCCTCAACCTTGCGCCGTTGGCCAGGCTTGGCTACCCCTGCTTGGATTGGGAGAATAGGGCGGTTGTTATTAAGTTTTCCTATACGTTGGGAATAAATACGTAATTATTGCTAGGGTTTATGTCAGGAGAGGGAGGGCGACCGACGGCAGGACTTGATCCGGCTGAGGAAGGTCCCTCCTCCAATGGGCAGGTGGGTCGGGAAATCCGACCGGGTGAGAACCTGGGCAAGGGCTCAGAAACGACACAGCCTCCAGCCAAGGATGATTCGTTAGGCGATGACGTTCCTGGGGGATTTGGTGAAACGGCGACTCCCCACCGGAGCAAGCCCGAACAGCCGGGATGATGGCCCAAGGACCGGCGGGTAGGGTGCGTAGTTGAATGTCGCTTGAAACAGAAGGGGGCCTACTACCCTCACCTGACCCCACAAACATTTTATTATAACCAGGAAGGCGGTTTTACAATCATGAAGGACGAGGTCGCTAAGCTCTTGGAGAAGGTACGGAAAAACGATGGGTCGGCATTCACCATCGTTGAGTTCGTCCTTGACGACATCGTCTCGATGGCAAGAAGCGGTAAGATGTCCAGGGAAAGATGGCAAGAACTCGCTCTGGGACTTCTTCAAGCCAAAGGCAGGATGGCTCCCCTGTACAATATCGCCAACATGATCCTGTTGAACCTCGAAGAGGATGATTTTCAAAACACCCTCATGAAGAAATTCGATAATCTTCACAAGTATCACACCGATTCCGAGAAACTGATTAGCGACACTTTCATAAGTGAGTTCAAACCCAGCACCATCATGGTGAACTCCTATTCTTCCACAGTCATGGAGTGTTTAACTGCCCTATCGAAGAAGATCGTCGATCTCAAGGTGGTTGTCACCGAATCACTGCCTATGGGGGAAGGCGTCATGTTCGCAGAGGCACTTGCCGGGCGCAAGATAAACACAACGATAATCGCTGACAGCATGACCTTCGAATGGATGAGGAAGGTCGATATCTTCCTCTGCGGTGCTGATGCGGTCATACCTGGTAAGATTTTCAACAAAGTGGGTTCCGAAGCCATAGCACACGCGGCCAAACTAGAGGGTAAACAGATAGTGGTGGTCTGCGATTCTTTGAAACTCTCACCGGTGGAATTAGGGGACTCAGTGAGCAAATGCAATGAAATCGGACCGAGGCTGAAAAGATGCACCAGTCTCTTCGAGAGTTTCGACTCATCCCTCGTTGACAGACTGATAACTGAGAAATGGAGTTGCAGCGGAAAGGAACTACCGGAAAAATTCCGTGATTGGCGGAGATCCCCCGCCCTCGATAAGGGCCGATAGTATGAGAATTGCGGATGCCTACAGGCGAGGCAATCGTCTCTGGTTGATCCTCGATGACTGTACCGATGCGTATCAGTCCGCTGATAGGTCACAGGACTTGGCCATGGATGCTGTTTTGATCAAAGCATCAGAGCGGCGAGTTAACACGGTCTCCATTAACGCATCATCCCTTGGAGAAGGTTCGGAGGATCTGATATCCCTGCTGGTAGGTCTGAAACGTATGGGCAAGAATGTCGAATTGTCTATCTCGCCCCTGTTGTCTGATATTATCGAAAAGACTCTGGGTATGGTCGGCAGTTACGTATTGGATTGCGACCCCGCCGGGAATGACGAGGATTTTCTGAGTGACCCGGAGTTGCATCGCAGTCTGGCCACACTCCTCGGCAGGAATGTCATCATACGGAAGACGATAGGCTCTGATGAACCCACTCTTGAGGAGATTGAGCGACTGGGAGAGGCGGTCGCCAGTGTCGCCAAGACCGCCATACTCCATCAGAATGGAATGGGATCCATACATGGGATGGTCTCCCGATCAATACCCGACAACATCGCCAGCGAGGATAGGATGTTGAAGTTGGGCAGGGCGCTCTCTTACCACGTCCCTCATGTGATACTGCGCGGGGAAGGTTTCCGTGTGGAGTTGAACCGACATTAATAATGTATATTTATGTACAACAATGAACATAATGTTCAAATAGATGCTCACTTTTCTTGGGAATATGTCCAAAGTAAATGACCTACGTGTCACTCTTGGAATCGACGACATTCCCAAGAGATGGTACAATCTTGCCGCAGACCTGCCGGCACCTGTACCCCCGCCTCTCAATCCGGTCACCAAGGAGCCTGCCAAACCGGAGGACCTCCTTGCCATCTTCCCCCCTTCTATCCTGAAGCAGGAGATGAGCACCGACCGTTACATCGACATCCCTGACGAGGTTAGGGAGAAGTACATCCTGATCAACCGCCCCTCGCCACTGCAGAGGGCCAAGAGGTTGGAGGAGATGCTCAAGACCCCCGCTAAGATATACTTCAAGCGTGAGGACCTGAGCCCGGTCGGTAGCCACAAGACCAACAGCGCCATCCCTCAAGCCTACTACAACATGAAGGACGGCTTCACCAACCTGACCACTGAGACCGGTGCGGGACAATGGGGATCGGCGCTATGCCTGGCCACCAGCATATTCGACATGGATTGTACGGTGTTCATGGTCCGTATCAGCTACGACCAGAAACCCTACCGCCGCACGGTCATGCAGACCTACGGTGGAAAGGTCCATGCCTCCCCCAGCCCTCTCACCGAGTACGGAAAGAAGATGCTGAAGGAGAACCCGGACACCGCTGGATCCCTGGGCATCGCCATATCCGAAGCTATAGAGATGGCTGTCAAGGACCCTGACACCAACTACTCCCTGGGCAGTGTCCTGAACCATGTGATGCTGCATCAGACCGTGATCGGCCAGGAGGTAATGGCGCAATTGGACCTCATAGACACTGAGCCTGACTATATGGTGGGTTGTGTCGGAGGAGGCTCCAACTTCGCTGGTTTCGCCTTCCCGATGATTGGGGAGAGGATCAAGGGAAAGAACGACACCAAGTTCATAGCCGTCGAGCCTTCCGCAACCCCCTCCATAACCAAGGGCAAGTACGAATACGACTTCGGAGACTCTGCCGGGATGACCCCGCTGCTTAAGATGCACACGCTGGGTCATGATTTCATGCCCAGTCCCATACACGCCGGGGGACTCCGCTACCACGGTATGTCACCCATGGTGAGCCTGGCAGCTGAGTTGGATTTCGTGCAGGCGGTATCGTACGACCAGATGGAGACATTCAAGGCCGGTATGATGTTCGCCCGTGCCGAGGGTATAATCCCCGCACCGGAAAGCACCCACGCCATCCTGGGCGCAATCGACCTGGCGTTGAAGGCCAAGGATGCCAACGAGGAGAAGGTAATCGTCTTCAACCTCTCCGGTCACGGACTCCTCGACCTGGTCGGTTACGAGAAGTACATCAACGGAACGATGGAGTCTTCCGTCAAGCAGGCTTGAAACAAACCCCTTCACCAACCCTTTTATCCTTTTTCCACAATGGTCGGACCATGACCCTGGATGTAGCCTCGTACAAAGCCGTGGTATTCGATATGGACGGCACCCTGTTGGACACCAGGATCGACTACAGCCGTATGACCGAACTGGTTTACGCGGAGATGAGGACCATCGGCGTTCCAGAGGAGGCTTTGGACGGCAGCGGCTCCACAAAATTCAACATCGAGAGCGGGGTCAGATACCTGGTTTCCGAGGGGAGGAAGCATGAGCTCTACGAGCTCGAGGGAAGGATAAACGGCCAGGCCAAAGAACTGGAGATGGAGAACGCCGGTGAGGCTAGGCCGGTACCTGGTTCTTTGGAACTGCTGATGCTTCTGAGGAGACAGGGGTATCTCACCGGCGTACTGACCCGCGGCAGTCGGGAGTATGCTGAATTCGTTCTGACACTCTGCGGAGCGATTGATCTCCTGGATGCCCTGGTATGTCGTGATGACCATCCTGAGAAGGACGCCAAACCCTCACCGAGGGCCATGGAGCACGTTGCCGAGAAACTAGGCGTATCCGCCAAGGACATCCTTTACGTTGGGGACCACAGTTATGACCATCAATGCGCCCGTGATTCAGGGGCGGGATTCATTGCAGTGCTGACCGGTACCTACGATCAGGAGGATTGGTTAAGGACAGGGGAGGACATCCCTGTCCTGGGCTCGGTCGCCGACATGTTGGACATGTTCGACCGAGCCT
The DNA here is from genome assembly GCA_003557905.1 of Methanomassiliicoccaceae archaeon. Taxonomy (GTDB): domain Archaea; phylum Thermoplasmatota; class Thermoplasmata; order Methanomassiliicoccales; family Methanomethylophilaceae; genus PWHV01. The sequence goes on from PWNH01000090.1 coordinate 6,242, forward strand.
GAAAAAGGAAAAAAGGGGTTTTGATCACTCGAGCTTGACCTGTCGGGTCTTCTCCTTCTTGTGCTCCATGTCATCGAACTTGAAGCGTTCGATGTTCTTCTCGAATGTCTTGTCCTGGGGTCCGAACTTCTTGACGGTCTCCAACATCTTGAAGGACAGTGTCATCATGTTCTTGCCCAGGGCGATACCGAAGCGTGTCTTCCCGTGCACAAGATGACCGGGGTTCATGACATCACGGGGATCCATGCATGTCTTGAGGTCCTTCATCAGTTCGAAGGACCCAGCATCCCTTACCTTGGGGAGGTTGGCGGCGAAGAAGACGCCCATCCCGAGGGCACGACCACCGTATTTCTCAGCGACGTCGCCCATGTAGGTGTTGTAAGCGAAACCGGTCATGCCGACGATGGTCTCGTTGTTCATGAAGTAGTAGGGCATGAACATGGCGGTGCTGCGGTCGGCTATCATACCGATGACACCGCCAGCATCCATCTTCAGGTCCTTGAAGCCCTTGTAGCACTCCTCTGCGAAGTCAGACCAGTCAGCCACAGGTACGACAACCTCGGCGGGAATCGCACCGACACCGACCTGGCGGGCGCGGAACTCGTAGCAGCGCTCGTCCCACTCGTGGGATGCTATCTCGTAGCTGATCTTCTTCCCACCGGCGGCCTCGACTATCTCATCGATGACCTTCTCCTCCAGGGCC
>PWNH01000010.1 GCA_003557905.1 Methanomassiliicoccaceae archaeon
CCATGCGTTGTGAGTTATGCGGAAAGGAGACCGGCGCCTCCAAGCCGATTTTCGTGGAGGGAACGAAGCTGAACGTCTGCCCCGCCTGCACACGCTTCGGCGACAGCTTCCGCGGCGGCTCGTCCACGGCCATCTCCAACAAGTCCGTCATAGAGGAGAGGTTGGAGAAGAGGAAGAGGCGCATGAGCAACAAGGACGTCTTCTCGGGCGACAGTGAGGAACTGGTGCTCGACTACCAGGAGAGGATACGCTCCGCCCGCCGTCGCCTGGATTGGGACCAGGACAGACTGGCGGCGGAGATCAAGGAGAAGAAGAGCATAATCGCCAAGGTCGAGGCCGGGGACATAACCCCTCCTGAGGCATTGGTCAAGAAGCTGGAGAAGGCCTTGAACATAACATTGAAGGAGAAGGTCCTCTCCGGTAGCGAGATCAAGGGTCAGGGCGGACGCGCCCTCACACTGGGTGACTTCATCAAGAAGGAATGATCACCGGGATGAGACCAGTCCCGCCGCCTCATCGACAAGGGGCATCACTTCATGCCCCTCTTCGCGGAGGACGAGCATCCCGGCCACCTCTATCTCAACATCGAGACGGTCCTGGAGGCCGTTGCATGTGGAGATGAACCTTCTTCTCTCCATCCCACCTTTCTCCGCCAGGGACATGAGCCTCGGGAACAGCCCATCCACGTCCTTGGGTTTCCGGGGGGTTTTGCTCTTCAGTATGTCGCGGCTGGGTTTGAAAGCCACCGGGACATCGACCGACGCCATGTCGAAATCCGGTCTGAGATAATCGTTCTCCAACCGCAGCAGGCCCTCGGTGCGACAGATGTCGAGCAGCCTCTGCGCATCGGCGGGAGGGAACCAATGCAGGTCTATGGATGCGCTGAAGAGGAACTCCTTCTCACTAAGCTCATTGCGCCCCTTGCGCCGGAACAGCATCGTGACGCACCTCTCAAGCTCATCCTTCATCAATATTCGAGAGCGGCAGCGAATAGATAAAAGTTGCTCACATGGACACGCTGGCGTCTAAGATAACCCTTATATAGAAGAACAAACTTTAGCATCGATTAGCAACGCTAATCTTGCAATCAAGGAGGAATAAGACATGGGTATGGGAAACGCCCCAATATTTATACTAAAAGAAGGCACGAAGAGGGATAGAGGAAAGGATGCTCAATACAACAACATCACTGCAGCCCGCGCTATTGCTGACTCAGTGAGGAGCAGCCTCGGACCCCGTGGAATGGACAAGATGCTAGTGGACTCCATGGGCGATGTGATCATCACCAACGACGGTGTGACCATCCTCAAGGAGATAGACGTACAGCACCCCGCCGCCAAGATGCTGGTGGAAGTGGCCAAGACCCAGGACGCCGAGGTAGGCGACGGTACAACCACCTCCGTCATAATCGCCGGTGAACTGCTGAAGAAGGCCATAGACCTCATCGACTCCAACGTCCACCCCACCATAATCGCTGGCGGTTACCGCTTGGCCAACGCCAAGGCCCAGGAGATCCTCCAGGATGTTGCAATCAAAGTCGACATAGACAACCTCGAGATGCTGAAGTTCATCGCTGTCACTTCCATGATCAGCAAACAGGTCTCAGGTTCCAAAGAGTTCTTCGCTGAGCTGGTGGTCGACGCCATCAAGACCGTCGTCGAGGATGACGAGGGCGTTCTCAGCGCTGACCTGTCCAACGTTCAAGTAGTCAAGAAGACCGGCGGATCGATGGAGGACACGACCCTCGTGAAGGGCCTCATAATCGACAAGGAGCCCGTCCACACCTCCATGCCCCGCAAGATCAAGGACGCCAAGATCGCCTTGCTCGACGCCGCTTTCGAGGTCAAGAAGACCGAGATAGACGCCAAGATCGAGATCACCGACCCCAGCCAGCTGAGTGCTTTCCTCCAGGAGGAGGAGAACATGATCAGGAAGATGGTCAAGAAGGTGAAAGAGACCGGCGCCACCGTGGTCTTCTGCCAGAAGGGCATCGACGACCTCGCCCAGCACTTCCTGGCCAAGGAGGGCATCTTCGCCTGCCGCAGGGTCAAGAAGTCCGACATGGAGAAGCTCGCACGCTCCACCGGCGGTAACATCATCAACAAGTTCGATGAGTTGGAGGCTGAAGACCTCGGCAACGCCGAGATCGTGGAGCTGAAGAAGGTCCAGGATGAGGAGATGACCTTCATCACCGGCCTTACCGAGCCCAAGACCGTCTCCCTGCTGATAAGGGGCGGAACCGGTCACGTGCTCGATGAGATCGAGCGCTCCCTGATAGACGCCATGAGCGTCGTCAAGGTGACCATCGAGGACGGAATGATGGTGACCGGCGGCGGTTCCACCGCCACCGAGCTCGCACTGCGCCTGAGGGAGTACGCTTCCTCGATCGGCGGACGTGAGCAGATAGCCATCGACGCCTTCGCCTCCGCTATGGAGATCATACCCACCACCCTCGCTGAGAATGCGGGTCTGGACCCCATCGATGTCCTCATCGAGACCAGGGCCCAGCACAAGGCCGGCAAGATCCACGCCGGTCTGAACCCCTTCTCCGGACAGGTGGAGGACATGCTGGCTCTGAACGTCATAGAGCCCTACAGGATAGGCAAGCAGGCCATAAACTCGGCCACCGACGCTGCCGTCATGATCCTGAGGATCGACGACGTCATAGCCTCCCGTGGCATGCCCATGCCCTCCGGCCCGCCCGGCGGTATGGGAATGGAAGATTTCGACGAGTGAACAAAACAGGGGGGAAACCCCCTTTAAATCTCTTTTAATCAACGAGGCGATTGCTGTGAACGAAGAGTCTCGAGGGAAAAACGCGCAGGATCCTGTCGAGGAATGTGAAATGGACATGGAGTCATTGTTACAGGAGGCGGAGGCAAAAGCCTTCGAGAACCTGGATATGGCCAAGAGGATCCAGGCGGATTACGATAACTATCGCAAAAGGTCGCAGAAGGAGATGGAGGAGTTCCGCAAGTTCGCCACCGAGGGCTTGGTCCTCGAGCTGCTTGTGATCCTCGATGACCTGGAACGCGCACTTCAGACCGAGGATGCCGTGGGCCCCTTCGCCGACGGTGTCCGCGGCATACATATCAATCTCAAGAAGCTGTTGGAGTTCAAAGGTCTCAAGGAGATCGCGACCGACGGCGTTTTCGATCCCCGCGTCCACGACTGCCTCATGACCTGTGAGGGTGATGAGGACGGTCGGATAGCGGAGGTCTACCAGAAAGGATACTACCTCGGACCGAGGGTTATAAGATGTGCGAAGGTCAAAGTTACCAACGCAACAAAGAAAAATGGAGAAGGTGAGTGAATATGTCACGTGTAATAGGAATAGATCTCGGAACAAGCAACTCCGCCGCAGCGATAATGGAGGGCGGAAGGCCCAGCATGATACCCAGCGCCGAAGGCACCAGCGTGGGCGGCAAAGCCTTCCCGTCCTATGTGGCCTTCACCGAGGACGGACAGCTCCTCGTCGGCGAGCCTGCCCGTCGCCAGGCGGTCACCAACCCCGATGGGACCATCAAGAACATCAAGCGCAAGATGGGGACCGATCACAAGGTCAAGATCCGCGGCAAGGAGTAAACCCCTCAGCAGATATCGGCCTTCATCCTGCAGAAGATAAAGGCTGATGCCGAGGCCTACCTCGGTGAGAAGGTGGAGAAGGCGGTCATAACCGTCCCCGCCTACTTCAACGACAATCAGAGGCAGGCGACAAAGGATGCCGGGGCCATAGCCGGTCTCGAGGTCATCCGTATAATCAATGAGCCCACCGCCGCCGCCCTGGCCTACGGTCTTGACAAAGGCTCCGAAGAACAGAAGATAATGGTCTTCGACTTCGGAGGCGGTACCCTGGATGTCACCGTGATGGAGTTCAGTGACGGTGTGTTCGAGGTTCTCAGCACCAGTGGTGACACCAACCTCGGCGGCTCCGACATGGATGAGGCACTGGTCAACCACGTCCTATCCAGCTTCAAGAATGAGTCCGGCATAGACCTTTCGACGGACAACATGGCCCTGTGGAGGGTTCGCGAGGCCTGTGAGAAGGCCAAGATAGAGCTGTCGACAACTCAGGAGACGGAGATCAACCTGCCCTTCATAACCGCTGATGCCAGCGGCCCGAAGCATCTGACCCAGAAGATCTCCCGTTCCAAGCTCGAGGACCTCGTCCACCCCATCGTGGAGAAGTGCCGGGTGTCCATGTCCACCGCCATCAAGGACTCGGGCCTCAAGTACGAGGACATCAAGAGGATAATCCTGGTGGGCGGTCCCACAAGGATGCCCATCGTGCAGAAGTTCGTCGAGGGCATCGTCGGCCCCAAGATCCAACGCGGCATCGATCCCATGGAGTGCGTCTCCATGGGCGCTTCGGTCCAAGCGGCGGTCATATCCGGCGAGGTCAAGGACGTGCTACTCCTCGACGTCACACCCCTCTCCCTTGGTATCGAGACCTTGGGAGGTATCGCCACCAAGCTGATAGAGAGGAACACCACCATCCCCACCCGCAAGACCCAGGTGTTCTCCACCGCCGCTGACAACCAGCCCTCGGTGGAGATACACGTCGTTCAGGGGGAGAGGGAGATGGCCGCCGGCAACACATCCTTGGGCAGGTTCATGCTCGATGGAATCCCGCCCGCGCCCCGTGGAATCCCGCAGATCGAGGTCACCTTCGACATCGATGCCAACGGCATAATCAACGTCTCCGCCAAGGACAAGGGGACCGGCAAGGAGCAGAAGATAACCATCAGCACCTCCAACAAGCTGACCCAGGAGGAGATAGACGCCATGGTCCTTCAGGCGGAGCAGTTCGCCGACGAAGACCGCGCCCGCAAGGAGCGCATCGAGACCATAAACCAAGCTGACACCACCGTCTACACCACCCGCCGTTCCCTCGAGGAGCTCGGCGACAAGGTGAGCGACGAGGAGCGCAAGACCGTGGAAGCGGCAATCGATGAGCTTGAGAAGGCCAAGGAGGAAGAGGACCTGGGCAAGATCAAGGAGAAGACCGAGGCGGTCTTCAAGGCCATGGGTCCGATATCGCAACGTATCTACAGCGAGATGGCCCAGGACCAGCAGCAGGCCGGTCCTGCCGGGGGGCAGACCTCCGGAGGCGAGGACTTCGTCGATGCGGACTACAAGATAGTCGATGATGAAGAGTAGGTATCATGCCTGAGGACTACTACCAGGTATTGGGGCTTGAGCGAGAGGCCACCAAGGACGAGATCAAGAAGGCCTATCGCAAACTCGCCCGTCAGTACCACCCTGACGTGACGACCGAGGACAAGACCGTAGCCGAGGAGAGGTTCAAGACCATATCCGAGGCCTACGAGGTCCTCGTCGACGACGAGAAGCGCAAGGTGTACGACCAGTACGGCCATGCCGGACTGTCGGGCAGCTTCAGCGGTGGCTCGTTCACCTGGGACGACTTCTCCCACTTCGATGACCTTCGGGACATCTTCGGAGGCATGGGAGGATTCGGCGGTAGCATCTTCGACATGTTCTTCGGCGGGGGAGGCGGGCAACAACGCCGCTCCCGTGGTCCGCGCCAAGGGGACTCGCTCCGCTATGACATAGAGGTGACCCTGGAGGACGCCTTCAAAGGTCTCAGCAAGGAGATCGATGTGCCGCACACCGTGCAGTGCAACGACTGCAAAGGCACCGGTGGCAAGGATGGGGATGTGCAGACCTGCGGTGAGTGCGGAGGTGCCGGACAGGTGCAGTCCATCCGCAACTCCGGCTTCGGCCGTTTCGTTTCCGTCTCCGCCTGCCCCAAATGTCAGGGCGAGGGGCGCACCTACAAGGAGCGTTGCCCGTCCTGTAACGGTGCCGGCCGCCAGCAGCGCAGTTCCAAGATAACGATAAACATACCCACCGGAGTGGAGGAGGGCACCCGACTCCGCGTGCCTGGCGCGGGCGATGCCGGTGCCATGGGCGGTCCTCCGGGAGACCTTTTCGTTGTCATTCACGTGAAGCAGCACAAGGTCTTCCGCCGTGAAGGTTCAAACCTCTGGTTGGACCTGACGACCAGTTACCCCAAACTCGCTTTGGGTGCGGAGTTGGAGGTGCCGACCATACAGGGTGAAAGCGCCATGCTGAAGATACCCTCTGGAACACAGGTCGACACCGTGCTGCGCATGCCTGGACAGGGACTTCCCCGCATGGGTGGAGGACCGCGCGGCGACCAGTTCGTGAGGGTCCGAATCCAGGTGCCGAAGAAACTCAGTTCCCAGGAGAAGGACCTGCTACGGAAGTTGGACGGCGAGGAAGGTCACAAGGGCGGCATACTCGACAACATCTTCCGCAAGTGAGCAAACACTTTATCCCAATTTTCCGATGTTATGACGATGGAAGGTCCCATCGCCATATCCACCGAGGACTTCGCCCTCTATCACGATCTGATACGCATCCTCCGGGAAAGGAAGGAGAAATTCATCTCCGTCCCCTTGGGTTCCGAGGTCCCGGATGGGGCATCGGTCCTGATATGTGCACCATCTGAGATGGTGATGACCTCTTTCCCGCGCACGGTGAGCGACAGCGATGCCCGGTCCGCGGTCATCAAGGCCCTGGACATGAGGGAGGGTTCGCAGGGGGGCACACTGGTCATAGGGGTGGACCCGGGCATGAAGTCCGGGTATGCCATGGTACTCCGCGGCCAGACGATCGACGCCGGGACCGTTTCCCGTCCGGAGGACCTCCAGATGCTCGTGTCCTCCACCATCGATGCCGTCTCACCGTCACGGACTGTCCTGCGCATCGGTCACGGAGACCCCGTCAACCGTGACCGTTGCACCCGTTCACTTTTCGCTCTGGTGGATGAGGTGGAGGTGGTGGATGAGAGCCGCACCAGCGGCAGGACCTGCACAGACCACATAGACGCCGCTGAGACCATCGCACGGTGTGAGGGCGAAGGACTCGATTCGATGCCCGAGGTGTATCACACCGCGGGCTCGCTGCGCGACATCCAGAGGGAGAGCCGTCGGCTGAGCGGTGATGTGACAATCAGCACGCCATTGGCGGAGGATGTGGCCCATGGCCGCCTCTCCATGGAGGAGGCCATAGGGGTACAGCGGCTCAGAGCTGAGGCACACCGCCGGGGATCTTCGTTATGAGCATGCCCTCTATGGTCATCGGCTGCAGGCGCTTGGCGGTGTCAACGGCCCTCTGCAGTTTGGCCTCGTTGTCAGCATAGATGGTGAACAGTGTGTCACCCTGCTCGACCCTGTGCCCCTTCTTGGTGTGCAGGAGTATGCCGGCACCCTTGTCGTGCGGTGAACCGGCGGCACGGGCCACGACCACCAGGTCCTTGTTCCTGATGCCGTTGACGTAGCCGAACCGTGAGGCCTGGAAATCGAATTTGAACTCTCCTATCTTGATGTCCTCGGATGTCAGCTCCGGGTTACCGTTCTGGGCGGCGACTATCTGGCGGAACTTCTTCAATGCCGCCCCGGAGGCCAATATCTCCCGGGCCTTACGGGCGCCGTTGTTGTGTCCTCCCATCTCCAATATCATTCCTGCCAATTCACAGGCCTTCTCAACCACACTGGAGGGATGGGCGCTACCTTCCAGGATACGGATGCACTCCCTGGCCTCCAATGCGGGGCCTATCGCAGAGCCCACGGGCTGATCGCCGTAGGTGATGGCGCACTCCACATGCATTCCCAGCATGTCCCCCAGGGTCATGAAGTCACGTGCATAGGCGCGGGCCTCCTCTACATTGGATATCTTGGTGCCCTGTCCGGTGGGTAGGTCTATCAAAAGGAAGTCGGCGCTGATGGCCTTCTTCTTGCTCATGATGGATGCCAACATCTGTGCGCGGGGGTTAATCGAAAGCGGATACTCGACCTTGATGACGATATCGTCCACCGGAGCCAGGTTAATGGACCCTCCCCATGTGAATGCCCCTCCGATGGTCTCGGTGATCTCCTTTAGACGCAGGGCATCGATGTCCACGTCACAGAAGACCTCCACGAAGTCGGATGTCCCGGCGGCACTGCTTATGGCCCTCGACGAGGTCTTGGGGATAAGGAGTCCCGCCTCGGCGATTATCGAAACCACGATGGGGGTGATCTTGTTACCGGGCACACCGCCGACGCTATGGAAGTCGAACACCGGCCCGCGGTCGAAACTCAGTACATCGCCGGTCTTGACCATGGCGTTGGTCATCGCCGCGATCTCCTCCAGATTCATGCCGTTTATGTACAGGGCGGTCAACCAGGCCGAGACCTCGATGTTGGACAGACGGAATTCAACGATGTCCTGTATGATCGCGTTGATCGCCTCCTTTTCCAGCACCTTGCCGTCCATCTTGGCGCGGATGTGACGCACGGACTCCGGTTTGGGGGCGTAGCTAACGACAACTTCGTCACCCTGCTTGACCTTCAGACCACGGAAGGTGTCCTTCATCAGGCCTATCTCGCCTCTCTTGAGGACACTGTCACTGCGCTCCACTATGGCGACCATGGTCTCGGTGTTGGTCATTATCTTGACCCTGTCCATCTCCTGGACGCCTAGCTCGACGCAGTCCTCCTCATGCAGAATGACCTCGTTCTCCAAGGTGTCGACATCGAAATACTTGACTTTCAATTTCATACTGATCCCCATTTCTCCAACGCCGCAGCCAGCTCGGGATGCTCGCGTGCGTATTCGGCCAATTCCACGCCATTGTAGGCGGCATCGACCGCCTGGGACATGGCCATCGCCCCTCCACGGATTCCCGCCGGATGACCGGCGACCCCGCCCCCGGCCTGTATCTGAGAGTCATTACCGGCAATATCAACCAGCTTCTTGACCATTCCGGGATGCAGACCTCCGGAGCATACCGGCATGACCCGGCGGTAGGGGACGGAGTCATCGATGCAGGCATCACGGTTCATCACATCCTCTTGACAGGTGCCCCTCATCTTGCCCACTCCCATGGTGCCGATGTGCAAGGCATCCCCTCCGCACATCCTCACCAGTTTGGTTATGGGGAGCATAGCTATGCCCAGATCCGGGTTGCGGGTCATGGCCCCATGCATCGTACGGTGCACATGGACCGGTAGCTTGATGGAAGGGTCTTCGGCCAGGGCCTGCACGGCTGCGAAGCCGGCGGTTAGGACATCCACCATTATCTGCGACGCCCCCAGCTCCTGGACCCTCTCCGCCAGTTCCACTATGCGGTGACCGGAGGTACTGACGTTTATGGCATGGATCATATGATGCCCCTCTTGACGGAGGGTGTCGATCGCTTCGGCGATGGCAACTGTACGATCCTCTATGGGGCAGAACACCTGGTCCACCAGGGTCTCGTCGTCCTTACTGTTGCTCAGGCCTCCGCGTCCGCATTCCAGAATGTAATCGGCGGTTGCCTTGGGGGAAAGCCCTATCTTGGGTTTTACTATCGTCCCCACCAAAGGTTTATCGGGGCGTTTCACCCGCTTTCGCAGGTCATCGATCCCATATTTGGGTCCCTTGTACTGTTCCAGGATGCTCTTAGGGAAGACCACATCCTCCAACCTAACTCCCTCCAGGTCACTCAGTCCGAAGAGGTTGCCGGCAATGATGCTCAGGATCTGCGGCACGCCTCCAATGTCGATACTGAAATCCTCATCCGGGAATGCGATGGTGGCCACATTACCCTCCAGGCCTATGACCTTGGCGCCGTAACGTTCGAATATGTCGTCCTTCAGGGTTACAAGGTCGGTCCAGGTGCCGGTGGACTGCTCTGTCGCAATGGCAGCCGCCGCCTCCTCCATGGACATCCTGTCGGTCTTTATGCGGTATTTGCAGATGACATGGGAATCCACGTCAATCTTCTCTCCAAGATGGAGGTATCGTTCGGAATATTGCATTTTTTCACTCTCTGTTCTCGAATATGTAATCGTGTCCGAGAATCTTCACAATGACCTCATAGGCTGCGAACGGGGGAATCATCCCTATCTCGGTAACGATCGAATCAATGTACTCTGGAGGGGTGGCGTCGAAGACGGGGTTGCGGACCTTAACACTGTCCGGGACCTTGGCGTCACCGATTATCTCCTTCCTGTCCCTCTCCTCGATCTCTACCAGGTCGCCGAACAAGGATATGGGGGAGAACTTGTAGGTCTCACTGCATACCAGGAACGGTACCCTGGCCTCGTTTGCTATCAGTGCTATCTGCGAGGTCCCGATCTTGTTTATAAGGACGCCGCTGGATGTTATCGTGTCCGCTCCAACGAGCACAAGGTCCACCGAACGCATCACGCTCCTCACAGCACTGTCCACGATCATGGTGACAGGCACTCCCGCTTCGCTCAGCTCGTTGACGGTTATGATGCCCTGTCTCCACGGCCGGGACTCGGTGGCGATCACTTGGATATTCTTACCCTGTCGGTGTGCCTCCTTGATCACGCTCAGGGCGGCATGGCTGTTGCAATGCGTGAGAACCGTGTCCCCGTCCCTGATGCGTTTGGCACCGATGCGTCCGATGGTATCCATGGCCCTCTCGGAGCGCTGGATGAAAGCCGCTGAGTTGGCCATGACCTTGGCCTTGATCTCTTCGGGAATAATCATGCCCTCTATACCATGCAATGCGGCCTGGACCCCGTTCCATAGTGATATGGCGGTGGGTCTGGAAGCGAGTATGCGGACTTTGGCGGTCTCCAATTCCGAGAGCAGGGCCTCAAGGTCCCCCGTCGACTCCGACGCCACATCGCAGATAGCCTTCACACCGGCCCGGGCGATGCGTCCCGCGCCACGGATCTCCATGGATTCTATCGACTTGGCGACATCTTCAAAGCTCATGTTCAACATGATTCAATTGGGCTCCACCATACTAAATGCTTTTCAGAACCCTCCTTGGACCCTCATGGCCAAGCTGGAAGGTTTTAAATAGACAATAATTTGTTTTTCAGGGAGATCGCCATGATAGCCACTCCTAACGTTCCAGCATCAGAGCTCGGTTGGATGACCGAGGTCGCAGACGGCGTGGCGGGCGGAACCATCGCCCTGATACTCATAGTGACACTGATATTCCTGGAGCTCTACCGGGCCTATGGTGAGACGGACATACGGATGGTGAAGGACCTCTACTACGTGGTCATACCTTTCTTATGGGTGTTCTCCTTGGGGATAATCTACGCTGTGGTGGATGCCCTCTGAGTATCGAATGACGGGAAACCGATTTAAAATCAGGAGACCATATTCTAATCCGGAGTCCTCGATGCCACCTGATAACGTTGTATTCATAGGAAAGAAGCCTACCATGAACTACGTGCTGGCTGTTGTGACGCAGTTCAACAGCGGTAACCGAACAGTGAACATAAAGGCCCGGGGGAAGGCCATCGTCCGCGCGGTGGATGTGGCTCTTATCACGCAGAGGAGGTTCATTGAGGATGCGGTCATTGAGGACATCAAGGTATGGACCGAGGAGGTGGCCATCGGGGATGACGAGCGTACGAACGTATCCTCGATGGAGATTGTGATGACCATCCCCGAATGATCCCTCAGGACAGTCCGAGCATTCTTCTGCATACCATCCTTGCTGTTGCCAGACCTGCGCCGAGATACAAAGCGCCGACGATCGCCTCAAAGGCTCCGGACAACATCCTGTCACTCAGTGCATCGTGGCCCTCTCCTGTTAGTACCAGGGCTTCAAGGTCCAACGGACTTTCCCTCAGTCGGCTGGCGAGCGAGGCATTCGAAATCAGAGACTGCATGGCGAGTGTCATATCGCCCTCTCGCATGTCACTGCTGAGGAATAGACTCTCTCTGACGATAAGCTCCAAAACGGCATCGCCAAGGAACTCCAGCCTCTCATTGTCACGCAAGCCCCTGCTCGGATCCCGGTCCCGTAGCTCGTTGACGTAGCTGTCATGCATCAGGGCCATGTCGCAGAGGTCGACAAGCGGTTCGCTCGGCCCTTTGATGAGGAACGGCCATTCCGAAAGCGCTCTTCTGATACGGTCCCGCCTCTGAGCCGGGGGCATGTGCCCGGATTGGATGGAATGCTAATTATTGATTGCTATAGCAAAGTATTAGGTAGACGAGAAATATTTGACGGCGATGGCCCGAGGAGTTAAGATAAGGGGTGCGAAACACACATCCAAACGGCAGGAGAAGGAACTCGTGCAGAGGGCCGTTGACCTCGCCAAGGACCCTGAACTGCTGAGACCCCGTTGTATAGGTTCCTGCCGCCGCTGCCATTTTGACAAGTCTTTCAAGAAGATCAAGGCCATGGCACCCTATATCGACAACTCCGAGAAACTGGCCAAGGCGGCATCGCGTGGATCGGATGCCTTGGTGAAGGCCTATGCCGGAACAGTCTCCTTGGCCGCCGCCGGTAAGATACCCTATCTAGCCACCGCTAAGATGCCCTCAGGTGATATTTCCTTCGCCGTCAGGGGCAAGGTCAAACACGACAAGCTAATCGGCGTTCAGTATTACGACGACCCCGACATGAACCTCCTCGCCTATACCGATGTAAGTAAAAAGAGGAAGTTGAGGATGTACTCGATGGAGGACGGGATTCTGTGCTGTGACCGCCCCGGATTCCCGGACGAGTACGTGGAGGAGCGCCTTGCATCCAGCCCTTACACGCTCGATGAGGGCGGCTCCTGCCCGCATGAAACTTCAAGGGGCCATCTGGTGTTGTCATTCAACGAGGATCAGAGGAGGATCAAGATATGCCGTTCCTGTGCTGGCGACAGGAACCTGATGCATCATATGATAAGCCGAATGACCTCCCCCGACCCGTTGAAGGACATAGATGTGCATGTGGTGCACAGCTTCCACGACATGGACTCGCCGTCGTTGGCGGACTTCCGTGTTGATGATGACCATCGCGAGGCCTACAGCAGCGGAAAGCTGAGCGACCGCAAGCTGATCGACGAGGTCATCAAGAGACGGTCGGGCGAGATGAAGTCCTCCGGTTCAGCGGTCCTCATGATAGGGGACCGCAACTACGGTCGGGACATGGACGCGTTCCTCCACGACCTGCGCGGTTCCGATGAGGAGAAGGACATACTCCGCCGTTTCCTGGAAACGGAGTTCGTGGCGGTCCTGGTCAAGGGGGACCGTGCCAGCGAAGCCATAAACCAACTATGGCCCGATCATCATGACGCCCTGATACTGGCAGCATCATCCCCTGAGGTATTGGAAGAGATGGGCGATGTCTCTGTGAAGAATCCCAACAAAGCGGTATCGGAAGCGATGATGCGTCAGCAGGCGAAGGGGATATTGGCGGACATACCGGTCTTCAGCGACCTGGGCGAGGTGGGGGGATATGCTGACCATCTTGCCAGAGCCTACAAGGTCGGCGGAGCCGCAGCGGTCAAACGCAGCGTGGAGTCCGAGACCCGCAGCTACCGCAACCGTGCCGTCGGATTGGCGTTCCTCCGCGCCGTGGGGGAGACATCCAACACCTGGCAGTACAACAAGGAGGAGTTGGAGTTCTCCATCTATCTGGAGCAGTTCGCCAAGGCGATGATGGAGGACAAGGGCGATGCCTACCGCGACTCCTTGGCCAATATGATAGTGGCGTCTGGATCGGGAGAGCAGCCGCCTCAGCCATAGACCCTTATGTCCGCGACATAGTGCGACACGGAAGGTGCGAAGGACTTCACTTCCCGGATATCTTCGATTACGTACTCCCTTCCCGCACTGGCAAGGGCGACATCCCTCTCCAACGCCTGGGGCATCTCCCAGACCGGATAGGTGTCGTGGAAGTGTATCATCCCGCCGGGAATGACCAGGTCGAACCCCTTCCACAGGAAATCCCTCGTGCCACGCACATACCCCATCAATACCCTGTCGGCAACACCGGCGAGGGGCAGGTCGCGGTTGTCACCCAATACCGGCCGCACCTTGCCCTCCACCCCATTGAGGGAGATGTTCTCCTTCAGATAACGGAATGACTGCGGATTCTTCTCACAGGCATAGACCACCTCCGCACCGGAATGCTTGGCCAACGGGATGGTGAAATACCCTATGCCGGCGAACATATCTACAACGGTCTCACCCTCACAATCGAGGGAACCCATACGGGCCCTCTCATCGACGTTGCCGGAGGCGAACATCAGCTCTCTCACGTCCAGCTTGTATAATATGCCGTTCTCGAGACGTACGGATTCCGATGAATCGCCGTGTATGAGGTCAACCTTGGGCCTCCTAAGCTCCCCGTGTATCCCGCCGCGGTCGACACACACCGAGGAAACATCCAGGGCATCAGCGTAGGCGGCACCGATTTCCTTCTCGTAAGGGCTCAAACGTTGATCCAGGCGGATTATGGCCACGTTTCCTACGAACTCCCATCTCTGCGGCAGTAATGATTTCAGCTCCGCAGGCAGAGGGAGGGAGCGGTCGATGATCTGTTGCGGACTCTGATCCTTGCGGCCGTGGACCTCACCCTCGATGACATCCAGATCCAACGAGAGGGCGTAGGCCTCCCCTTCGGTGTTTATGGGCACCAGCGTCCCGCCATCGGTCTTGCTGATCTTTGCCGACCTCACGACCATGTCCCGTCCAAGGAGGTCTGGGATCAGCTCGGAGGCGCGATCATGAGGTACTACAGCCAAGCGCATGCCCTACCTCGAGAGCATGGCGGCGATGAGCCGGGGTGAGAAACGAAGCAGTCCCGGCGATTTCCGCAACAGACGCGGGGCCATTTCCGCAGGGTGGTCTATGTCTCCGCAGTTGAGGATCTCATGGACGTCTGGACGGTCCACGAGGGCGGCGGCCTTGTCGAAGTCATGGTCGGACATGCCGGTGAACACCCGACGCAGACGATAGGTGCGGGCGAGCTCCCTGCCCACCTCCTTCTTCCAAGACTTCTCATATCTTCTGAGGAATGCCGCGTCCGTACGGTCCTGGCTCAAGGCATCCTCAGCCGTCTCGGCGAGACAGCGTGCCGATAGGAGACCGGGATGAAGCCCTCCTCCCGATGCCGGTTTGACCTGACCGGCGGCATCACCGACCAGCATGACACCGTCGGCAAAGGTGGGCCCTCTGCCGCCCAGCGGTATCTTGCCGCAGTGCTTATCTATCGGTTCCTCGTCCTGCAGACCAAGTTTTTTGAGGTAAGCCCTCAGATAATGCGAGGGCGGGCCATTGTCCCATGAGACGCATAGGCCCACACGGGTGAACTCCCCGCAAGGCAGTCTCCAGGCGAAGAAACCAGGGGCCACCTCGTTACCCACGTGTATGTCGACCATGTCGGAATCATCCTCTATGGGGAGGTCGACCTGCAGGCCACGTACCCACTCGCGCGGTTCGCCGGCCCCTATCTCGCGGCCTACGCGGGAGTTCTGTCCGTCCGCCCCGACAAGCAGACGGCATTCCATCTCTCCGACTTGCTTTTCCTGACAGTAATGCAGTCGATGACTGCCGTTCCAAATGCGTTTGAGGTAACGGCGGTTGTAGAAGTACTCCGCCCCGGCGTCGATGGCCTTCTCAGCCATCTGCTGGTCGAGCAGGGCACGGTCGATGACCACTCCCTTCGGTTCCGAGGACCGGACGGATATGTCCCTGCCGCCGGGAAAGTGCAGCCTTGCACCGTGGAGGACGTTCTTGGGAACCTGATCCACTCCGCACAGCCGCAGGACCCGCGGCGAGATCAAACCCGTGCACTGCACGGGTAGACCGCTAACCTCATGCTCCTCGAGGACGGCCACCTCCCAGTCGGGAGAGAGCAACTCAGCGACCCGGCTCCCGGCCGGACCGCCGCCTGCGACCACGACGTCGTACCGCATCTATCTCAGAGGTTCTTCGTTTTCTCCCAGTCTGCGAGGAAGGCCTCGATGCCCTCGTCAGTCTTGGGATGGGCGGCCATCTTCTTGAGGATATCGTAGGGTATGGTGGCTATGTGCACACCTATGGTCGCGGCCTGGCTGACATGCAGGGGATGCCTGATGCTGGCGGCGATGACCTCGGTGTCGAAATCGTAGTTGTCGAGTATGTCCATTATCTCCGCCACCACGTCCATGCCAACATGGCCGATGTCATCCAGACGTCCGATGAACGGGGATATGTAGCGGGCTCCGGCCTTGGCGGCCAGAAGTGCCTGCTGGGCGGAGAAGATCAGGGTCATGTTGACGTCTATCCCCTCGTTGTAGAGGGCCTTGGTGGCCTTCAGACCTTCGATGCACATCGGTAGTTTGATGTTTATGTTGCGGTGGATCTCGGAGAGCTCCATGCCCTCGTTGAACATCCCCTCAGCATCAAGGCTGATGACCTCGGCGGATATCGGACCGTCGACTATCTCCGCGATCTCCGCGACGACGGTCTTGAGGTCCTTGCCCTCTTTGGCTATCAGGCTGGGGTTGGTGGTCACACCATCCAATATCCCCCAGCTGTGTATCTCCTTGATCTTGTCGATGTTAGCGGTGTCTATGAAAATCTTCATCTTATTTCCTCCATAGGAATCCTTTCTTCTTGCGCTTCCGGTCTATGGCCTTACGGGCGGCGAAGACTATGTCCTCCTTGGTCAGACCGTACTTGATCATCAGCTCGTCCGGGTCCCCGGACTCTCCGAAGCTGTCACGGACCCCGACACGTACCAGTGGTTGGTTTCCGTTCTCACTGAGACACTCGGCCACGGCTGATCCAAGACCGCCGATTATGCTGTGCTCCTCGGCGGTCACCACGCAACGGGTCCTTTCGGCCGACTCCAACAGGGTGTCGGCATCCAAGGGTTTCACCGTGGACATGTTGATGACCTCGGCGGAAACGCCATCATCCTTTAGGATTTCCGCCGCCTCCAGGCACACGGAGACCATCTGTCCGCTCCCCACAAGCGTCACATCCTTGCCCTTCTTGAGCACGGTAGCTTTGCCTATGGTGAACTCATCATCCTCCCCGGTTATCATCGGGAAGTCGGCTCGGCCCATGCGCATGTAGCATGGTCCGGAATGCTCCGCCATTGCCATGGTGGCCTTGTAGGCCTCGTTGGCATCGGCAGGGCAAATGACAGTCATGTTCGGAAGAGAACGCATCAGGGACACATCCTCCAAGGCCTGGTGGGAAGCACCGTCCCCGCCCACACTGATCCCGCAGTGTGTGGCCACTATCTTAACGTCCAAATCCGGATAGGCGATCGATTGTCTGATCTGATCCCAACATCTGCCGGTTGCAAAGACGGCGAAGGTCGATGCGAAGACCTTCTTACCGGAGACAGCGAGTCCGGCCGCGGTGCCCATCATGTTCTGCTCAGCGATACCACACTGGAAGAAACGCTCCGGATGCACTTTGGCGAAATCGCTGGTCTTGGTGGAGCCTCCGAGGTCGGCATCAAGGACCACTATGTCCTTGTTCCTGTCTCCCAGTTCCGCCAAGGCCTTTCCGAAGTAGGCCCTTTGTGCCACGTTCTTCATAGACACTCCTCCAGTTCGCACATCGCCTTCTCCTTCTGTTCCGGGTTGCAGCACTTGCCATGGAAGTCGGGGTTGTTCTCCATGAATGAAACCCCGCGACCCTTGACGGTGTTGGCGATGACCACGGTGGGACGTCCGCGGCAGCGCTTGGCATCCTCACAGGCTTTGATTATCGCAGCGAAGTCGTGTCCGTCTATCTCGATGACGTTCCATCCGAACGCCGACCATTTGTCCGCCAAAGGCTCCAGGGACAGGACGTCCTCGGTATCGCCCATCGTCTGCAGTCTGTTGCGGTCCACGAAAACGACTAGGTTGTCCAGGTCATAGTGCGCGGCGAGCATGGCCGCCTCCCAGTTCTGCCCGCTCTGCAACTCACCGTCCCCGCAGAGACAGTATATACGATTGTCAGCGGAATCGAGTTTGGCCGCCAAGGCCATGCCGTTCGCGATGCTGATGCCCTGGCCCAGTGAACCGGTGGACATCTCTATGCCTGGCAGCTTCCCGTAGGACGGGTGTCCCTGAAGACGGCTCCCCAGTTCACGAAGGGTGTCCAACTCCTTCACCGGGAAGTAACCGGATTCCGCCAGTACCGCATACAGGGCGGGGGCGACATGTCCTTTGGAGAGCACGAACCTATCCCTCTGTTTCCACTGGGGTGCTTTGGGGTCGTGCTTCATCACCTTGAAGTAGAGGGTACAGAGGATATCCGTGGCGGAAAGAGACCCCCCCGGATGGCCAGAGCCGGCCGCGCAGGTCATATCGATAACATGGCGCCTGATGATGCGCGCCCTCTCCTTCAGAAAATCAAACTCCACTTCTTCATTGGGCAATTGGAACACTCCTGTTTTGAATCGGATTATAATTTGAAAGCTGACGATGTAAAAAACATTTCCCTCTCGACTCCGTTAGAATAATGAGGAGGTAAAGGGGTTCCAAACAACGGGGTTTCATGTGGCCTCAGTCGCTCTCGATACGCGGAGCAAGCAGGTAGCCAACCTGGCCGTTACCATCGGCGAAGTTGAACATTATCTTCACCGGGTAGTTGTTGCCGAGGTTGATGCGTACAGTCGTATCAGAAGGTATGGCCTTCACAAGATTGGAGAAATAGTCCAAGGGGAAAAGGCTGCGTGCCTTGCCCTCCGTCTTAATCTCAACGAGCTGACTCCTCTCCAGTTTGAGGTTCACCGAGTCGGTGTCTCCCTCTGAGTATAGCTCGAAGGTATCGCCGTCGGCGGTAAGGGCGATGTGGTCGGAGACGCTCTCGGCGGCCTTAATGCCCTTCTGGATCTCACCAACGGCCAATTCCACATAGGCGGGGAGGTTGAGTTCCGGTACGCGGGGGTCGGCCATGCTCGAAGTGTCGACTAGGTTCATGCGGCGTACGATGTTGCCCACCTTGAGCACGAGACGGCTCTTCTCCTCGTCCTGGGTCATCTCGATCATGTCACCGGATGAGGCCAGCTTGAGCACGTCCTTGATCTTGTCGAGGTCGACGCCTATCTTGGTCTCGTCGGCGATGTACTCCTCAAAAGCCTCCTTCTTGATGCTGAGGTCGATCATGGCCACGTGGGCAGGGTCGACCGCTTTGAGGTTCATTCCGTCCGGCTGTATGTTGAATTTGGCCTCGTCCACCAGTGTGGATATGATGTTGACGATGCCTTTCAGTGTGTCCGACCTAATCTTTGCCTGAAACATGTTTCCCCTTCCTCCCTTGACACAGTCGTTTAAGATAATAAATGTTCACACTTTCAGTATTCGCGCCAGGTCGCACTGCACTTGCAGCACCTGTATATCCTGGTCTCGGGTTCATCAGCGGCACGGGTCTGCCTCAGAGTGAAGAAGGCCTCGCTGTGTTTGCACTCCGGACACTCTATCCTCGTCTTGGGCAGGGTCGCCGGGGCGTTCTCATCATTGATGACCGCGGTCTCTTTGTCATGGCCACGGGTCACGAAGCTTTGCGAATTGGCTTCACTACTCTTCTCATAGGTGCAACGGCTGCATTTGAAATTGGGGCCGTCACGGAACATCAGGGAACCACAGTCGGGGCAGAACATGTATTAATCCTCTATCTACCCCATCGAATGGATGTATAAAAATTGTTAGATTGGTTTACCGCTTCAAACGTAATCCCAGTCATCCCTCTGTGACCGGGAGGCGGGGCGGTCCTTGTTGGGATCGTTGGCCTCCGCCCGATGGAAGAGCCCGCTGAATGTGGACTCTGAGGCCGTGTTCCGATGGGCCCTTCGCGGGGAACGGCTGTTCTTGGCCGAATCACCGCGGACCGCACGACCCTTCACAGGCATGCACTCGTCGAAACTCTCGAAAGAGGCCCGCGGTGCGGACCTGGCGACAGGGGGCGCGTACTGAC
This sequence comes from Methanomassiliicoccaceae archaeon, assembly GCA_003557905.1. Taxonomy (GTDB): domain Archaea; phylum Thermoplasmatota; class Thermoplasmata; order Methanomassiliicoccales; family Methanomethylophilaceae; genus PWHV01. The sequence continues at coordinate 19,693 of PWNH01000010.1, forward strand.
GGACATAGTCCATCTCATTGCGGTTCTGTTCGGCGAGTATGCCTCCGACGTAGGCGAAAGCGACGGTTATGATGTAGCTGTTGATCTGTAGGGAAGTGGTGTTGCCGACCGCGGCCAAGAATGATTCCAGATATCCGACGACGATAATCATGATCGCCCCCAGAGCCGGTATGTCCTCGCTGAATGCGGCGATCAACGGTCCGTTGCTGTCACAGAGGAATGAGAGGTGCGGCAACAGGCCGACGTCAGCACCGTATATCATGAAGGAGAACAAACCGACGGGTATCATGGCGGCCAACATCCCTCTGTTCGGGGAGCCCGCCTTCCTTCCACCGACGTATCCTGCGATCATCTGGCCGAACAGTGGGAGCCACCATAGGAGAAGGGAGAGGACGAATGTGACCTTGACGGCGGCATAGAAGCTGAAGGGCCTACGAGGCTCGCCGGCGTATGGTTGGCCTGGCCTGCCGCTTGTCGACCTGCCGCGCTGGCCACCGTCATCCCTGAACCGGTAGCCACGGCTGGTCATACCAAACCCTGACTTCATGTGCATCCCCGTCAGACGCGAGTCCGACAATTTTGTATGTAACACAAAAATATTTAATGGTTGTCTATGCCGCACCAACGATTCATTTAAAAGGCGGGAGAATCCCTTATCGCTCTTTTTCCACCCTCCAGACATCATTTTTCATGGCTCAAGCACTTCACGGTTCCAGGGGAAAATAAATAAAGGTGTGCATGTTAGACTTCAGCGATGGGGACCTACAGGAAGGTTCTGAGCTATAGGATGGAGAGCGGCGGTGTGCATTACGTGTGTGATGACGCCCGTGCCGTTCTGAAGGAGAGCGGTCTGCGTCACGGACTGCTCTGCCTCTTCGTCAAAGGTTCCACTGGAGCCCTGGTGTTCATGGAGAAGGACGCCGAGCTAGAACCCGACCTCAAGGATGCCCTGGAGAGGGTCGCCCCCTCCGACGCCACCTACCGGCATGACCGGAAATGGGGCGATGGGAACGGGCACTCCCATGTCCGCGCCAGCATGATGGGCGGATCCATTACCATTCCTTTCGCGGAAGGCGAGCTGGACCTGGGCCAATGGCAACAGGTCGCCCTGGTCGAGAACGACGTAAGGGACCGTCACCGCGAACTGATCATACAGATAGTAGGTGAATGACCTAATGACAGTAAAGATAAGATTCCTAGGAGGAGCAGACATAGTTGGCAGGATGGGCATGCTGATGGAGGCCGGAGGCCGCAGCATGGTCTTCGAGTACGGGATGAGTCCCACCAAGCCACCGAGCTATCCGCTGCCCGCCCCCAAGGTTGACCATGCGTTCCTGACGCACTGCCACCTTGACCATTGCGGCATGATCCCCTGGTTGACCAGCAGGTACGATAACGACATTTTCACTGCGCCGATAACCGCTGAGATTGCAGAGATAATGATGTTCGACTCCCTAAAGATCGCCAAGGCGGAGGGATATCCTGAACCCTACAACGAAGCGGACATCGACCGAACCATGAAGAACGTGATCCCCCTGGAGTTCGGGGACGTCATCGAGGTCGGTGACCTTGAGGTTGAGACCCACCGCGCTGGACATGTGCCGGGGGCGATGATGTTCGAGGTCATAGAAGACCGCAGCACACTCTACACCGGTGACATCCACACCATAAACACCCGTCTGGTGGAGGCGGCGAAGCCCGTGAAATGTGACAACCTGATCATAGAGGGCACATACGGAGGCCGTCTGCACCCCGACCGCAAACAGTCCGAGAAGGAGTTCCTGGACAAGATCAAGGAGGTCGTCGACAGGGGCGGCAAGGTCCTGATACCGTGTTTCGCCGTCGGTCGGACACAGGAGATAATGATGCTCCTGAACGGTGCCAACTACGATAAGTGGGTCGACGGAATGGGACGGTCTATCGCCCGCCTGTACATGCAATACCCGGAATACCTGATCAACCCCAAGAACCTCCGTGCGGCCCGCCGCTCGTTCAACGAGGTCAAGAACGCCCAGATGCGTGGCAAGGCCCGCAAGGGCGAGGTCATCGTGACCACAGGCGGAATGCTTGACGGCGGACCGGTGCTCAACTACATGAAGAGCATAAAGGACGATCCCCTGTCCGCCATCCTGATCACGGGTTACCAGGCTGAGGACACCAATGGAAGGCTCCTGCTCGAGACCGGCTGCGTCAACATCGACGGTAGCCTGGAGAAGATCAACTGTGAGGTGCAGAGGTACGACTTCTCCGCCCACGCCGACCACGATCAGCTGATGGAGTTCATACGCGGATGCGATCCCGAGAACATCGTGATCATGCACTCCGAGAGCCGTGAACCGCTCTACGATGCTCTGGCCGAGGAGTATAACGTCATACTCCCTGAATTGGACAAGACCTATACATTGGAGTGAGGTGCATGGACGGATTGAGGGCTTTCCTGGAGGAGGACGTTCCCAACGGCGACGTCACCAGCGAGACCCTCATACCCGCCACCGCAGTCTCCAAGGCCGTTGTCACCAGCGGTGGCGATGGTATACTGGCCGGTGCTGAAGAGGCCGCATGGCTATTCGCAGACGGCGGGTTAGAGGTCAGGTCCATTAAGCATGACGGCGACCCCGTATCGGCGGGGGACGAGGTCATGCACATAGAGGGCTCGCTCCGGGAGATGATGCTCCGTGAGCGTGTATGCCTGAACATCATGATGTTCATGTCCGGTACCGCGACCGAGACCAACAGGGTCTTGAAGGCATGCCGCGCGGTCAATCCCCGGGTCAGCGTCGCCGCCACACGCAAGACCCTGCCCGGCCTCCGTGCCCTGCAGAAGAAGGCTGTTAGGTTGGCAGGAGGGGAGTCACACCGGGACTCGCTCTCCCACCACATCCTGGTGAAGGACAATCACATAGAGGCCGTAGGAGGCATGGAAAACGCGCTCCAGGCATTGAAGTCCGCCCCGGCAACGATCATAGAGGTGGAGGCGGAGACAGAGCAAGAGGCGTTGGCAGCCGCCGCTGCGGGAGTGGACATCGTGCTGCTCGACAACATGACCCCCGCTGAGGCGGGAATATGCTATCGTTCCATAAAGGGCGCGTACCCGAATGTCCTTGTGGAGGTGTCAGGCGGCATCGGTCCTGAGAACGCCCCCGCTTACGCGGAATTTGCCGACCGCATCTCGATGGGGCATCTTACCCATTCAGCGCCTTCCCTGCAGTTCTCGTTGCACATCCTCTAGTCGCGGGTGCGATGGTGGGACATGTAATCGACATCCCAACCCAAACAGCTGGCCACCAGCTCGGCAACGTGAATCACCTTCTTGCCCCTCGTGACGGTATCGAACTGCAGGAAGCAGAAAGGGCAGGATGTTATCAATGCATCAGCGTCGGAGAACTCATCAAGGGCCTCTTGGCTGACCCCTTTGGCGACATCATCGTTGACAGAGGTCAGACTGCCTCCGCAACAAACCTTCGTCCGTGGCAGAACGGCCTCGCCCCCCAAGGCTTCGACGACATCGGCGAGCATGCGCTGCGCGCCCTCACGTCCGCCGGCCATATGGTCCCCGTGGCATCCGGGGTGGATACCGAATCTCATATCCACTTTCCCCACCGCCGATGCGACGATGGAATCAAGCCTTGAGTGCAACAGCGGAAGGAAACCGGTCACCTCCGCCCGACCGGAGTAGTTCATGCCCATCTCTTTCAGAACCTCGTTGGCAATCTCGGCGTTGCCGGAGTCCAGCACTTCCGCCACCTCTTGCAAGGAAAGGGTGCACCCGTCACAGAGGGTAAGGATCGGAGACTCCCTTTTCGTGGCGATGGCGTGCAGCCGTGCCCCCGCCACCATCCAGGTCTCCAATCCCAATGACCTCAGCCCTACCGGTTCCACGCAACATGTGAACCCGGGAAAATCCGCGAAAGGGATTTCGAGCTTATCGAGCACGAAACGGGCGGCTGATTCCACGAATGGAAGTTTTGAGGGTATGGCACATCCCGGATATAACAGCATTTCATTCATGTGCAAACCTCGTTCTGGAGACAACCTTCCCGAGCTCCCTCATGGCCCTGTCCCCGTTCTGCATATCCGGGAGGCCCAGATCCTTGCGCACCTTTTCGGTACGGGGGCCGGCTGGAAAACCCCTGCCCTCCTTCAGGAACGCCTTGGCCCCACGGACGAACCTCTGCGGGGCATCCCCGTCCAAAGCGGAGCGGTAGCGCAGATGGGTTATCAACAAGGGGAGGTTTATGTCGACTGGACAAACGTCATCGCAGATATAACAGAGAAGACAGTCCCATACGTTCTCCTCATTCCCTTCGGAGATCAAGCCCCTGACTACTTGCCGGGGGTCGATCCCTCCATGCCTGGTGCTGGGGCATGATTCGGAACACAGTCCGCAATCGCGGCAGGTGTCCAAGGAGAAACGTACAGCAAGCCGCTCATCTGACAGGTCCGCGGGGTCGAAATCGTCCACCCCGGCAAATCATACAACGGGGTTATCAAATTTCCGTAACAAAAAGGATAATGCTAATCGTCGATACGGGGTTCATGAACATCGAGGACCATAAGTGCCAGATTTGCGGATCGCCCGCCAAGCACTTCGTATTCGCCGCTTTCACCTGCGACAGTGAGGAATGCATAGAGGCCGCCCGCAAGGAGCGGGGCGGACCCGGCGGCCATATGAAGAGGAAGGCCGAGGGCCGGCCGATAATCCCCTTGGACGAATGACGCCTAGTGTCGGAACACGCGACAGCCGGTGAACACCATGGCCATACCATGCTCGTCAGCGGCCTGGATGACCTCCTCGTCCCTGATCGAGCCGCCGGGTTGTATTATGGCTGTTACACCGGCCTTGGCGGCCTCATCGACACCGTCACGGAACGGGAAGAAGGCGTCCGATGCCATGACGCTGCCTTGGGTGGCGTCCCCTCCCTTGATACGGGCTATCATCGCTGAGTCGACACGGCTCATCTGACCGGCGCCGATGCCTATGGCCCTCTCCTCCTTCACGTATACCACGGAATTGGAGGAGACGTGCTTGACGAGCTTCCATGCGAACTGCAGCGCCTTCGTCTCCTCCGCAGTGGGTGCACGCTTGGTGACGACCTTCAGGTCCTCGTCGGATACCCGGAGGGCCTCATCGGTCTGCACCAGCATCCCTCCTTGGATCCTCTTCATCTTCAATTCCCGCACCCGTGCCTGTGGGCCGATGGGGGAATTGGTGCGCAGAAGGCGGATGTTCTTCCTCTGCAACAGTATGTCCAAAGCCCCTGGCTCAAAATCCGGGGCGATGATGGCCTCCACGAAATACTTGTTCTCACGGATCTCCTGGGCAACTGACTCGGGACACTCCCGGTTGAGGCATATCACGCAACCGAAGGCTGACTTCGGGTCGACCGCATAGGCGGTGACGAAAGCATCATGGATGTCATCCGCACTGGCCAGTCCGCAGGGGTTGGTGTGCTTCATTATGACCGCGGTGGGTCTCTCGAAGTCCATGGCGATGTCCATGGCCTTGTCGAGGTCGAGGATGTTGTTGAATGAGAGCTGTTTGCCGTGCAACTGCTCCGCCTTGGCGACCGTGGGTCCCGGGGTGAAAGGGTCGGCGTAGAATGCCGCCCTCTGGTCCGGGTTCTCGCCGTACCGCAGTTCCATGAACTTCTCAGTGGGTATGGGCATGGACCCCGGGAACGGTTCACCGCCGAAACGCCGACGCAACTGATCGGCGATCATGGAATCGTAGTTGGCGCTTATGATGAACGCCTCCACCATCAGTTCCGCCCGCAGGGATTCGCTGATGCCTCCATCCCGCAGGGATTCGATTATCCTCGGATACTGCGATGGCGATGTGACCACCGCCACGGACTTGTAGTTCTTGGCTGCGGCGCGGACCATACTGGGTCCGCCGATGTCGATATTCTCGACAATGGCCTCCAGGTCGTCGGGGCTGGAGAGAACGGTCTTCTTGAAGGGATATAGATTGATCACGACCATGTCGATGGTTCCGATGTCCAAAGCGGCTATCGCATCCATATGCTCCGGCAGGTCACGACGTGCCAGAATACCGGCGTGAAGACGGGGGTGCAGGGTCTTGACCCTCCCGTCGAGCATCTCGGGGAAGCCGGTTATCTCCGCGACCTCTACAACGGCTATGCCGTTTTCCTTGAGTAGCTTTGCTGTGCCGCCAGTGGATATCAGTTCCACGCCCATGGAGGCCAGCTCCATGGCCAGGTCGACTATGCCTTCCTTGTCAGACACACTAAGAAGCGCCCTCTCGATTTTTGTCAGTGAGATTCCTCCGCGATGTGGGCATACAGAGGTATGCCATGCCTATATTGCTAGGTCTGTCATAAATGTAATGCATGCCGCGATAATGTAATCTAGTCATCTTTTTTTATAATGTCGCGATATCAAGCATTGAAGGAAATGATGGTCATCAGCGAGAGGATCAACGGTCTTTTCCGTTCCGTGGGTAAGGCCATAGACGACAAGGACTCCAATTTCATCCAGTCCCTCACATTGAGGCAGATCGAGGCCGGAGCCACCGCACTCGATGTCAACGTCGGTCCCGGAAGAGGGGCCGAAGGCCCTGAGGACATGCGCTGGCTTGTCAAGACCGTACAGGAGGTCACGGACCTTCCCCTGTGCATCGACACTCCCGGACTGAAGACCATGTCCGCCGGGCTGGCAGTCTGTGAGAACCCGGCGATCATCAACTCCACCACCGCTGAGATGGAGAAGATGCAGGGGTTCTTCCCCCTTGCCCGGGACCATGATGCCGACATCATCTGTCTGACAATGGACGAGAGGGGCATACCAAACGATGCTGACAGCCGCGCCGAGATGGCCATGCTGATGCTCACCACGGCGATGGAGTACGAGGTCATGCCCGACCGCATAATACTCGACCCCCTGGTGCTGCCCGTCGTGGCGGCCCAGGACCAAGGTGCCAAGGTAATAGAGGCCCTGAGGATGTTCCAGATGCTGAACGACCCCGCTCCGAGGACGGTCGTCGGTCTCAGCAACGTATCCAACGGATGCAGGGACCGCAGCCTGTTGAACCGAACCTATCTGGCGATGCTGATGGGCGCCGGACTCAGCGCCGCCATACTCGATCCCGAGGACAAGGAGACCATGGATGCCGTCAAGACGGCACAGGTTCTCCTGGATCAGAATCTGTACTGCGAGGATTACCTGCGAGCATGAGGCCGGGGTAACAGCCCCGCCCTCTCCACTATCTCAGGCACGGCACTCTCCCAGTTCACCGGCATCAGGTGTATGCCTTTTATGCCGGGGAGGTCACGGAGCTCATCGATGGTCTCCAGGCAGATCCTCATGCCCTCGGCCTTCTCATCGCTGGCGTTGGACATCCTCCGCAGTAGATCATCGGGGACGCTCATTCCCGGGACCTTATCGGCCATGAACCTTGCCGCCTTGTAGGAGCGCAAGGGTAGCACGCCGGCGAGTATGTGGGTCCTTTCATGCAAACCCTTTGAGACCAGCAACCGATGCCACTCCCGGAAACGGTCGAGGTCGAATATCGCCTGTGTCTGGATGAAATCAGCGCCTGCACAGACTTTCTTGTTCAATCGTATTATGCCCATCTCCATGGGGTCGGCGAAAGGATTGGCCGCCGCACCGAGGAACATCTTCGGAGGCACCTTGATCGAATCCCCGCACCACATCTCCCCCTCATCACACATGCGACGGAAGACCATCAGCTGCTGCGTGGAGTCGAGGTCGAATACGTTGCGGGATTCAGGCTGGTTGCCGAACCTCTGGTGGTCGCCCGTTATGCACAGCATGTTGCGGACGCCCAGGGCGGCTGCGCCCAGCATCTCCGACTGCATCGCAAGGCGGTTGCGGTCGCGGCAGGTCATCTGCATTATGGGCTCCACACCCTCCTGGATGCAGAAGAGGCTGGCGGCCAATGAGGACATCCTCACTATCGCCGTCTGGTTGTCGGTCACGTTGAACGCATCGGCGAAACCCTTGAGCATGCGGGCCTTCTCCCTCACCGGTCCGCCGTCCGCGGACTTGGGGGGGCCTATCTCGGAGGTCACGACGAACTCCCCGGCCTCCAAGAGGGCCTGCAGGGAACTCCCGTCGATCATCTCTTGTCCTCCTTCACCACGATACGGGACCCGCCGTCACGCCCCTTGGACCAGTCCTTGGGGGGCAGCAGGATCTCCAGAAGGTCGAGACGGCCTTTGCTCCTCACCTGGTCGTAAATCAGCTGCCAGGCGCAGTCCCTGTCCGGTGACAGTTCGCACTTCCCTCCCTGGGACCCGCCGCAGGGTCCGTTCTGCAACATCTTGGAGCAACGGGCGATGGGGCATATGCCGCCACTGAGGTGAATGGTGCAGTCCCCGCATCCCGCGCAGCGTTCCTTCCATCGTCCCTTTCCCTCCGGGGAGCCCATCGAGGACGTGTTTATTCCCGGGATGACGACCCGGGTAGGGTAAACCTCCGACAGGACCTGCGCTCCCACCCCGCATCCCAATGAGAGGACGACATCGCTGTCCTCCACCATATCCGCTATCTCCTTGTCGAAGTCCTTCTCACACTGACGCTGCAGGGTGACCGTGGAGACCGTCCAATCCATTCCTCTGGAGGCCGAGTGCTCCTCAAGCGATGAGGCCAGTTCGGCGACCTCCTTCTCACCGCCGGCGAGACAGACGGCCACGCAGGAGCGGCACCCAACCACGAGTATCCGACCCCCTCCCTCGGACTCCACCATATCGATGATGTCCGTCAATGGTTTCTGCTCGCCGATTATCATAATCAAACCTCATCCCTGCGAAGGGACAATCCAATCAAGAATAAGGGCGATATAACCTTTATGTCCTGAAGTGCTTCTGTGGAATCGGAAAGGGAATCAAGGAGGAAGGAATGAGATGAGGGTTCTGGCGTTCACCATCGACCTCGACCGGGACTGCAACACGGCAGTCCGCGGTGAGACCGCGGCGGCATCACGTTCCTGCGGTGTTACGACCAGTCCGTGTCATGATGCCTCCTCGCAGGGCATGGAGGCCATCGCTGACATGCTGAGGTCGATGGCATTCCCCGCCACGATATTCGCTGAGGGGGACTCGTTGCGCAAGCTCTGCGACCCTTCGGTGCTCCGTGGTCTCGAGGTCGCGTGCCATGGGATGGAGCACGAGGACCTCACCGGTGAATCGACGGGACTGCTGTTGGGGGACGATCAACTGGAGGACATAATCTCGCGGTCCTGGGGAACGGTGCTGTCCGTAACCGGTGAGGTGCCACGCGGGTTCCGAGCCCCCTATCTGAACATAGACCCCCGTGTCCTCGCCCTCGTCAAGGGACGCGGTTTCACCTATGACTCATCGATGACCGAGAAAGTGCTCGACGGGGTGCTTAAGCCAAGATTGCTCCCGATGGGGATGTGGGAGTTCCCATTGGCACGCGACACCGATGCCGAAGGCAAGGTGATAGACTCCTACCTGTGGGCCATGCATGAGGGCCGAAGACCTGAATCGGACTATATGCGCATGATCGACCGTTTCCAGGAAGGGGTCCTGGTAATGGCCACGCACAGCTGGCACGTCCTGGAGGGCGTCCAGGCCGGTCCCAAGTCGTCCGGGCAGACCGCGGGGGAACTGGATTCCATCGCGCGCATCCTCGGTCATGCCGAGGACTCAGGGTTCGAGATGCTCAGTCTCTCCGCGGCCGAGGACCTGCTCAACGAAGGCCGGTGACCTGTCCGCACTCATCCAGGTCTATGTCCATCGCCGACGGTCTCTTAGGCAGTCCTGGCATCAGGTTCATCTGTCCGCAGATGGGGACCACGAAGCCGGCACCGCTGGAGATGGTCAGCTCCCTGACGGTGAGTTTCCAGCCCACGGGCGCCCCCCGGCGCTTCGGATCGTCGCTCAATGATGCCTGGGTCTTCGCCATGCACACCGGCAGATGCCCGTAACCGTGGGACTCGATAGATTCCAACGACTTCTCCGCTGCGCTGAGGAAGATCACCTGACCGGCACCGTATATGAGCTTGGCGACGGTCTCGACCTTCTCCCTGATGGGAAGGGATGTGTCATACAGCATGCGGAAGGAACCCTCCTTGCGGTCGATGGTCTCAAGGACCTTGCGGGCCAGCTCCTCCCCGCCGGCACCGCCATCCTCGAATACGGTGGACACCGCCGCCTCCACACCGAGTTCGGCGCAATGTTCGACCACTGCCGCGAGCTCCTCGGGACTGTCTCCTGGGAAGCGGTTCACGGCCACCACCACCGGGAGGCCGAAGAGCCTGATGTTGGAGATGTGGCGGTCAAGGTTGCAGAATCCCTGTCTCAGGGCGTCCATGTCCTCACGGCCGCAGTCCTCCACGCACTTGCCGCCATGCATCTTGAGCGCCCTCACCGAGGCCACGAGGACGACACAGTCCGGCACCAGCCCTGATTGTCTGCACACGATGTTGAAGAACTTCTCCGCCCCCAGGTCGGCGGCGAAACCGGTCTCGGTGACCACATAGTCCGCCAGTTTCAGGGCGTAGCGGGTGGCGAGCACCGAGTTCGTCCCATGGGCTATGTTGGCGAACGGGAATCCGTGCACGAACACCGGCTGACCCTCCAGGGTCTGTACCAGATTGGGGCATATGGCATCCTTGAGGAGGGCCATCAGGGCCCCGACGCACCCCAGTTGTCTAGCCAGTACGGGGTTGCCGTCATGGTTGTATGCAATCGTCATCCTCTCCAACCTCTCCCGGAGGTCGTCGGGGGAATTCGCCAGTGCCAGTATGGCGCTGATCTCCGATGCCGGGGTGATCATGAACGAGCTCTCATGGGGCACCCCTCCCCTCACCTTCCCGCCCAGGCCCATCACGATGTGCCTCAGCTCACGTGATCCGATGTCCATGGCCTTGCCGAGCAGGATTCGCGTCGGATCGATATCGAGCTCGTTGCCCTTGGCGATGTGGTTCTCTAGCACCGCCGATAGAAGATTGTGCGCCGCTCCCACGGCATGGATGTCGCCGGTGAAATGAAGGTTGATCTCCACCATGGGGTGGACCTGGGCCTTGCCGCCCCCGGTGGCCCCTCCCTTGATGCCGAATATCGGTCCCAATGAAGGCTCCCTCAGGGTACCCATCGAATCGACGCCGATTCTGCCCAGCCCCTGGACGAGACCGATTGTGGTGACGGTCTTACCCTCCCCCGCCGGGGTTGCGGTTATGGCCGTCGTAACGATGAGCTTGCCGTTCGGGCGTCCATCGAAGCGGCTGAGCGACGCGAGGGGGACCTTGGCGGCATCCTTGCCGTAAAGCAGCACATCCTCCTCATCCAGTCCCAAGGACTCCGCCACCTTCAGAATGGGGCGCACGCCGTAGCTTGCATCATCATTGTCAGAGCTCATCCGACCCCAATCCACTTCCCGTTAAATTATGTTTTTGAGCTGTGAAAAGAATATATATCGACCGAGCATAGTGCAAAATGATAGGATGAGTCTCCGTCTGATTAACGGCAGGGATGTGGCCGCCCAGGTCACAGAGGCGCTGAATGACAGGCTGCAGGTCTTGAGGGCCCAGGGCATAAACCCCGGATTGGCGGTCGTGGTGGTCGGTGACGACCCCGCGTCCCACGTCTATGTCCGCATGAAGGGCAAGGCCTGTGACAGGATGGGGATGCTGTCGCGTACGCACATCCTCCCCTCCTCGACGTCCGAGGACGACCTACTCAGCCTGATAGATTCCCTCAATGCCGATGCGGAGATACACGGTATCCTCTGCCAACTCCCTCTTCCTTCCCACATAGATGAGCGCAAGGTCATCGAACGCATAGACCCCTACAAGGACGTGGACGCCTTCCACCCCTACAACGTGGGTCGGATGCTGATCGGGGATCCTCTGTTCCTGCCCGCCACCCCGGCGGGCATCCAACGGTTGCTTGTGAGCTATGAAGTCGAGACCCGCGGCAAACACGTCGTCGTCCTCGGACGCAGCAACATAGTGGGAAAGCCCATCGCATCCATCCTCATGCAGAAGGGTGAAGGTGCCGATGCCACCGTGACCGTGGCCCATTCCCGCAGCACCGACCTCGAGGGTCTGTGCCGACGAGCGGACATACTCATCGCCGCGGTGGGAATCCCGCTGTTCGTCAAAGCGGACATGGTCAAGGAGGGGGCGGTGGTCATCGATGTGGGAACCAACCGTGTCGATGACCCTGCAAGCGACAAGGGCTACCGTCTCGTGGGGGATGTGGATTTCGACAACGTCAAAGGAAAGGTCGCTGCCATATCCCCGTCCCCAGGAGGTGTCGGCCCCATGACGATAGCGATGCTCATGGAGAACACCGTCAAGGCGGCCGAGATGTCCTTGGGCCATTAGTCGATAGAAAGGTATTTCTTGATACCATCGCCTTCGGGGATGAACATGCTGAGGGAATGTGAAGAACACGGATACTTCCGCGATGAGCGCTGCCCGGTCTGTGACGAAGAGGGCAAGTTCCTCATGAGCACCGAGGAGATGGACAAGGTCGGCCGGACCATGGCAGGCATTCTGCGCCACTTCCCGGAGAGGTTCGAGTTGGAGATGGATGAACAGGGCTTCGTTTCCTTGAGGGAGATGGTGTCCGGGATGAGGGACAACAACCGCCGCATGCACTGGTTGCGGACCCATCACGTCATCGCCTTGGTGGAGAGCGATCCCAAGGGAAGGTACCAGGTGAGCGGCGACAGTGTGCGCGCAACCTACGGTCACACCCTTGACCTCGACCTCAGACACCCCACCGACAACATACCCGATGAACTCTACTATCCCGCCACATCCGATGAGGCGGAGATAATCCTGGAGATCGGCATAATACCCGCTGACCGTCGCATGGTGCACCTGTCGAAGACCTTTGATGATGCCTTCTCCGCCGGTTCTGTCAGGGTCGATGACCCTGTGATATTGGCGGTGGACACCGTCAGGGCGAGGGCCGACGGCGTTGAGATCGGACGGGCCGCCCGTACCGTTTACCTATGCAAACAGGTCCCGCCGGAGTACCTTAGTGTGAGTCAGCGCTGAGATGTTCCGTAACGCGTCCGAGCTCATGGAGTCCTCGCCGCAGGATTGCTACCGCTCGCATGTCATCTCATTCAAATGGGAGGACTTCCAGCCTGTGCTGACAGAGAGGGTGATCTCCAGCGGCGAGGTCCGTAGGCTCTCAATGGATCCTTTGGACATCTTCGTATCCGAGGCCCGTCGTTGTGTCGGTGGCGAGGAGGCCTGCGATGCCGTACTGGAGGGTCGCATGTCCCACTGCCGGGTATGCGACAGCTTCCCGGTGCAGGAATGCCGCTTCCAACCCCGTTGCCGCGGCACCATGTGCGACGATACCGTGTGCGGCGATCCCCACGTGGTTTACCTGGCCGTGTTCGCCGCCAACCTGAAGGTGGGGATGACAAGGTCCTCACGCTTGACGGAGAGGGGGATGGAGCAGGGTGCGGACATGATCATCTCAGTCGGCGAGTACGGGTCGCGTATGGAGGCACGGTCAGCAGAGCAATCCCTGTCACGTTCCAGGGGGATACCGCAGACCATGTCGTTGGCGTCATTGGTCAATTGCCTGGGGGACGATTCCCTCGCCCAGGCCAAGGCCAGATGGGAGGAGGTCGCATCATCGTTCACTCCCTTGACAGAGATAGTCCTCGACGGCTATCCGCTGAAAGGCCTGGATGGCGCGCCTCGCATCATGCCCTCCGCAGGCAAGCACCGCGGTGAGGTTTTGGGCGCCAAGGGACGCCTGGCGGTCTACCGTGACGAACTGGGGATGCTCAAGGCCCTGGACATGAAGGACCTCGTGTCCCGCTTCATCGGGACGGCCCCCTCGCTCTGCGCCCAGTCGACCCTCTTCTAAAACAATAAAAACGTTGACTGTGTTGACCGGACAAAGAATCGGTGTTCTGCAATGACCGAGACATTAAGACCAGACCAGGTCAAGGACCGTTACGGCAGGTTGTTCTGCAAAGGCTTCTTCACCATAGTAGATGAGAAGAACGGCATAGCTCAGGTCATTGAGAAATGCATCGCCCGCGGACCCCCGGAATGGGATGCGGTCAACCGTAAACGCGCCGGCGGGGTCGTCAAGGACGTCCGCGTCGATGGCCACACCCTGATAATGGACACCATCATCGGCGAGGGAGAACTGTCGTTCGGACCGGTCACCAAGGACCTCGGCGGCCAAGGTCTGAAGTCCCTGTTGATAGATGGTGACCAGGTGGTCACCAGCTGGGTAGGGTTGGCCGGGGCATCGGTGGGGGTCGGCGCCTGCATACCGCAGGCCCCGGAGGTCATATCCACAACCTATCCCGACGATTTCAAGATAGGCGGCGCCCATCGCGCCGAGGTCGTGGTCCGGAGCCCCAAGATGGTCAGGGTGATCATCGGTGCTGATGACACGGACACCAAGGAGAAGGGGGCCTCATGGTCCTTGATGATGAGGCTGGGTCAGGACTGTCCTGTGGGACGGTTCCTGGACCACAAGATAATCCAGCTCAACCCCTTGGTCCCCAACAAGACCACCAACTGTTGCTCCACCGCCGTTTCTTTCGCGGTGGAGGAGAGGCAGATCGGGGAGCTCTTGGACTTCGCCAAGGAATATCTCCGTGAGCACACCTACTCTGACGATACGGTAATGACCTCCTACGTAGGTCTGAAAGTGCCCGAGGCGTTGAAGGATTTCGGCTGGAGGTCGAAGAGTATAATATTCACAATCGACGATGCCCTCAATGCCGCGCAGGAGTCCGGCGTCGAGGTGCATGAGATAACCGGTCCCAAGGGGACCATAGGCGCTGTCGCCGCCATAGGATGCTTCGACATGGGCATGAAGGCGGCGGGCCTGCCGCAGGACTTCGAGTGAGTTGTTGAAATGACCCTTCAAAAAGGAATCTCCCGGATACTCTCAGACACCGCCTACAACACCTATGAGGCGAAGCTGGAGAAGGAGGTCCTCGCCTATCCCGCCCCCAACCATGTGGCGATAATCATGGACGGAAACCGCCGCTTCGCCCGGGAGATGGGCATGGCGAGCTCCGGTGGCCATGAGAAGGGCAGGGAGAAGCTGGAGGAGGTCATGGAGTGGTGTCAGGAGTTGGGGATAAGGGTCCTCACCGTGTACGCTTTCTCCACTGAGAACTTCAATCGCGCCGGCGATGAGGTAGATCTCCTGATGGAACTCTTCGAGGAGAGCTTCCGCTCCCTCGCCGAGGAGAAGAGGGTTCATGAGAACCGAATACGCATAACCGTCCTCGGCAACCGGGAGTTGCTGCCAGAAGGCATCCAGGCCGCGATCGCCGATGTGGAGGAGGTCACGAAGGACTACGACTCCTACTTCTACAACATCGCCATCGCCTACGGTGGCCGGGAGGAGTTGGTACAGGCGTTCCGACGGATAGCCGCCAAGGTCGAGGAGGGCTGCATAAAGGCCGATGACATCGATGAGGACCTCATCTCCAAGCACATGTACACCTCCCACGTTCCCGACCCCGACCTGGTGTTGCGCACCAGCGGTGAGGTGAGGATATCCAATTTCCTGCTGTGGCAGATGGCGTACTCCGAATTGTATTTCACCGACATATACTGGCCTGGTTTCAGGCGCATCGATTTCATGCGGGCCGTCAGGGCATACCAGCAGCGTCAGAGACGTTACGGGGTGTGAGCTCACAACCTTTATGTATCCTCTCGGCTTAGAGCGCCGAGAGGGAACACCAGTGCCCAGGTCGGACATAATATTCCTGCACGCCCCGAGCGTTTACGACTTCCGTAAGAAACCCATCTTCTACGGTCCGGTCAGCGACGTCGTGCCGTCATCCCCGGTTTTCGAGATGTACCCCATCGGGTTCATGACCATCTCCACCCATCTGGAGAAGGCGGGATACCGTACCCGTATAGTGAACCTCGCGGTGCAGATGCTGGCCGATGAGAGGTTCGACGTCGAGCGCCGCATCCGCAGCCTGGACGCCGAGGTGTTCGCCATCGACCTGCATTGGATGCCACACGCCCACGGGGCGTTGGAGATCGCCAAGCTGGTCAAATCGATACACCCTCACGCCAAGGTGCAGTTGGGAGGGTTCTCGGCGACCTACTTCCACGAGGAGCTGATGCAGCGCCCCGAGGTGGACTTCGTCATGCGTGGGGACTCCACCGAGTTGCCGCAGGTGGAGTTCATGGACGCATTGACCGGTGAAGGCGACTTCTCCAAGGTTCCGAACCTGTGCTGGAAGGACAAGGACGGCAAGGCCGTCATCAACCCTCTGACATTCATACCCGATTCATTGGATTACGTGGAGTTCGACTACGGCACCATGATCAAGAACACCATGAGGAACATGGACATCAAGGGCGCCCTTCCCTGGCTGGGATGGGACAAACTGCCCCTGACCTCGGTGTTCACCGTCCGTGGCTGCTGTTACAACTGCTCCCAATGCGGCGGTTCCGCCGCCGCCGGTAAGACGTTCCTCTGTCGCCGCCGTCCCGCTTTCCGCAGCCCGGAGAAGCTTGCAGAGGACATCGAGCGGATCGGTGACTACCTGGCATCACCAGTGTTCATCATCGGGGACGTGCGTCAAGGCGGCAAGGACTACGCCGAACGCCTTTTCAAAGGCATCAAGGAGAGGGGCGTTGACAACCATATCGCCATGGAGATGTTCTATCCCGGCGACCGTGAGTTCTACCGTATGGCCGAGGATGCCCTGGGCGAGTACTCCCTGGAGTTCTCCCCCGAGTCCCAGGACCAGTCCGTACGCAGCAACATCAGCCCCCTGGGAGATTTCGACAACTCGGCCATGACAAAGACCATACGCACCGCATTCGAGCACGGATGCCAGCGTTACGACCTTTTCTTCATGATCGGCCTTCCCGAACAGACCCGGGAATCAGCCCTCGGGATATCCGATTACTCGCGCAGCCTGTGGAACAGCCTCGACAACGACCAGCGCCTCTTCGTCTATTCAGCGCCGTTCGCACCTTTCGTCGACCCGGGCAGCAAAGCCTTCGAAAATCCGGAGAAATACGGCTACCGTTTCTTCGCCCGTACCTTGGAGGAGCATCGTCAACTGCTCGATTCACCCTCCTGGAAGTACGTGCTCTCCTATGAGACCAAGTGGATGAGCCGGGACGACATCGCCCGGACGTCCTATGATGTGGCCTTCGGCCTTAACCAGGTGATGTTGGACTGCGGGCAGATAAGCGCCGAGGAGAAGGCCGGGCGTGACCTGCGCACATCCACCGCCGTGGACCTGATGCACCGTATCGATGACATCATGCTCATCACTGACGCCGAGGAGAGGGAGTCGCGCCTGTGGGATGTGAAGGAGGATGGCATGAACATCATGGCATCCACCATCTGCGATAAGAAGGACCTCGACTGGAACACCGGTTCGATATGGAGGAACGCCCCCCGCGTCGCCACCGGTCTGCTCAAGTCCACGGCCCGGTCACTGCGCTCACGCTTCTAGGACTGGCGGCCGAGTTCCTTCGACTTCTCCGCCGAGGCCTGCACCGCGCCCATGAACGCACCGCGCACACCCGATTCCTCGAGAACCTGCAGGGCCGCTATGGTGGTCCCTCCCGGGGAGCTGACGACATCCTTCATCTGTCCCGGGTGAACACCGGTTTCCAGTATCGTCTTCGCAGCACCGAGCAGGGTCTGTGCGGCCAGCATGGTCGAGACGTCCCGTGGCAGGCCCATAAGGACCCCTCCGTCGGAGAGCGCCTCTATAACCACATACGCATAGGCTGGCCCACTGCCGCTCAGACCGGTGACCGCATCCAACAGCCTCTCTTCAACCTGATAGGCGATACCGACGGACTCCAACATGGTCTTGACATTCTCACCATCGGCGGCCGATGTCTTGGAGCCCAGGGAGTACGCCGAGGCACTAGCCATCACCATACAGGGCTGGTTGGGCATGACTCTCACCACACGGGAGCGCGGAAGCAGTTCCTCCAGTGTCTCCAATGTGACGCCGGCCACGATCGATATGACCAGGTGGCCTTCGGTGAAGGCCGGACCGATGTCGGTCAGCACGGATTTGAGGTGTTGCGGCTTCACAGCCAAGAACACGATTTCACTTCCTGAGACCACCGCGGCGTTGTCCCCGGTTACATTGACCCCCAGGGTCCTGGAGATGAACTCCCGTCGGGGTTCGAACACCTCACCGGCTATGACGTCCTCCTTGCAGCATACCGCCTGGTCTATCAAACCGCGTATTAGCGCCTCGGCCATATTGCCGGCGCCGATGAAACCTATCTTGCCTTGCATCGGTAATTCCCGCCTTGTGTATGATGAAGCTGATTATTAATGGCTGCGGGGCGGGTGCCAACGGCGTTTAGGCTACCTCCTCCAAGACACATTCAGTGAACCAGCTGGATAATTGCAGAAGGCCATAGAATGTTTAAATAATTATATTCTTTACCGTGTCGCAATGATGCTCGTGGAGGAATACTTACCAGTAGCGCTTTTCGCTCTATTGGCAATGGGGTTCGCCCCCATAGCCTGGTGGGCCTCCAGGTTCTTTCGTCCAGAGAAGCCCTCCGAGTGGAGGAACACGACCTATGAGTGCGGTTCCGTACCCATAGGCGAAGCTCAGATCCAGTTCAAATTCCAGTATTACATGTTCGGAATCATCTTCGTGGTTTTCGATCTGGTTATCGTGTTCTTGATGCTCTGGGCCGTCGCTTTCGCAGACCTCTCCGTCATGGGTAGGATCTGGGCGGTGGCTTTCCTCGGAATTCTTCTCGTCGGTGTGACATATGCTTTGAAAAAGGAGGAGTCACTATGGATATGAGCCTGTACCCACACGCGATCGCTATGAGCGCCGCTGAATACATGAGTTGGTCAACGGCGATGATCGACGGCCTACTCAGCAGCGGAATGAAAAGGACTGTCGATAAGGTGACCGGACCTATCTGGGCTTGGGCGATGAAGAACTCCATCCACCCTCTGCACTTCGGTCTGGCATGCTGTGCCCTGGAAATGGCTGCAGCTTCCAACACCAAGTATGACGCCGAGAGGCTGGGTATGATCTACCGCTCCTCTCCCCGTCAGACCGATGTCCTGATAATCAACGGCTGGATATCCAAGAAGGTGCGTCCCGACATAAGGCGTCTGTATGAACAGATGCCATCCCCGAAGTGGGTGGTCGCCATGGGCGAGTGCGCCATTTCCGGTGGACCTTGGTACGACTCCTACAACATCGTACAGGGAACGGACCAGATAGTCCCTGTGGACATTTACATACCCGGCTGTCCGGTCAAGCCAGACGCGATGATCGACGGTTTCCTTCTCCTGCAGAAGAAGATCGAGAAGTACTTCGCCCGTGGCGTTTTCATGGAGGACTGAGCCATGTCCGGAGAAGACTTCTACGAGGCTCCGACAGTGGAGCAGGTCATAGACCTCATCGGCTCCCGCTTCGGCGGTGACGTGACCATACGCGGCAGCAAGGCGCGAAGGGTGTTCCTGAGCGCTGGAAGAGAGAGGATTTACGAAATCTGCGAGTACATACACGACGTCCTGAACTTCGAACAGGCCAGCTCCGTGGGTGGAGTGGACTGGGAGACTCACATGCAGGTCGTCTATCATCTCTCCAACTATTACAACGGCGTGATGATCGAGATCAATGTGGACATACCGCTGGACGATCTCCGTGTCGATTCGGTCACCCCCATATGGGAGGGCGCCAACTGGCATGAGAGGGAGACGTACGAGCTGTTCGGGATCGTGTTCGACAACCATCCTCAGTTGGAGAGGTTGCTCACACCCTGCGACTACGATTTCTTCCCCTTCCGCAAATCATACAAGCTAAGGAGGGCTGAATGATGACCTCGAAAATGTGGGTTACAATGGGTCCGCAGCATCCGTTCTCGCACGGACTTTGGACCCTCAAGGTTAGGATAGACGGAGAGGTCATAACCGATGCCATACCGATCATCGGATACCTCCACCGCGGTTGGGAGAAGGAGTGCGAGAACCGCACCTATCCCCAGATAATTCCCATGGCCGACCGTCTGTGCTACTCCGCATCGATGACATGGTCCCACGTGTACGTGATGACTGTCGAGGAGGCCTTGGGGATCGAGGTGCCGGAGAGGGCGCAGTACCTGCGTGTGGTGGCGGACGAGATATGCCGCATACAGTCGCACCTGATGTGGCTGGCTGCCATGGGTACCGACCTCGGGAACCTCACTGTGTTCCTGTGGTCACTACGTGAGAGGGAGATGTTCCTCGACCTGTTCGTGAAGCTCTGCGGTCAGAGGCTCACGACCAACTACCCCCGTATCGGCGGTGTCCGCAATGACATGCCCTATCTCTTCGAGAGGGACTGCATGCGCGTCGTGGAACTGTTCGAGAAGAGGCTGTGGGACATCGTCGCACTCATGGACGATTCGGCGATATTCCTTTCCAGGATGCAGGACGTCGGCAGGATCTCCCGCAAGGAGGCTGCCAACATGGGCCTCACCGGCCCGGCGATGAGAGGTTGCGGAGTCAACTTCGACGTACGCCGCGACGACCCTTACGAGGTCTACGACCTTATGGACTTCGAGGTGCCTGTGCACAAGGACGGGGACGCCTACGCTCGTTACGCAGTTCGCATCGAGGAGATGTTCCAGAGCTGTGAGATCATACGCCAGGCGATGTCCGGTATGCCCGATGGGCCGGTCAGGATGAAAGTGCCTAGGAACGTTCCCGAGGGGACTCACTTCGCGCGCATCGAGGACCCCCGCGGAGAGGCATTGATGTACCTGATATCCGACGGTACCGACAAACCCTATCGTCTGAAGGTTAGAAGCCCGATATTCGTGAACGTGTCCGGGGCCAAGAGGATGGTCCTGGGAACGAGGATGGCCGATGTGCCCGCAATAATGGGAACAATCGACATGTGCCTCGGGGAGACCGACAGGTGATACCATGAGTTTCTCTGATTGGGTAAACATTAGCGATCCTCTGCAGAACAGCAACTCCCCCTATGGGGCCGCAGAGAACATCCCCTATGCGGTCGGCACTGGTCTCTGGGAGATCATAGGCGGGATTCTAGCCTGGATCATAAACATGATAGCGCCCGGCAACGGGCTATCGACATGGCTCATAAGCGAGGCAGTAACCAACGCCCTGGGCCTGATCCTGATGGTCGTTGTGTTCTTCGCGGTCATATTCGTTGTCAACCTGACGATGATATGGATCGAGAGGAAGGTGCTCGGAAGGATAATGGACCGCCGTGCCACCAGGATCGGCCCTCTGGGCTACCTGCAGTGTCTCGCGGACGGTCTTAAGACCTTCCTGAAAGAGCACATCATGCCGGACAAGGCCGACAAGAAGGGATACATGTGGGCTGTGAGCATCGTCATCGGCAGCGCCGTCCTGATCGCGGGCATGATCCCGCTCAGCCCCCGCTGGTTCCTGGCGGACTACGGGTCCGGACTGCTGATAATCTTCGCCATATTCGCTGTATCTCCCTTCATGATACTCGTCGCCGGCTGGGCGCAGAACAACAAGTACTCGCTCCTGGGCGGCATGAGGGCCGCGGCACAGATGATCAGCTACGAGATACCGATGCTGCTCGTCTTCGCCGCCGTCGTGTTGATGGCGGGGAGTTTCAACATAAACGACATAGTTCAGTTCCAGATGGACAACACCTGGTTCATAATCCCCCAGATAATCGGTTTCGTGGTCTTCATGGTCGCGGCCGTCGCCGAGGCGGAGAGGATACCCTTCGACCTGCCCGAGGCGGAGGCCGAGCTCGTCGAGGGCTGGCAGACCGAGTACGGTGGGATGAAGTGGGGTTTGATCATGCTGTCGGACTACTTCCGTGGATATGTCGCCTGTGCTCTGGGTGCAATAATGTTCCTGGGCGGATGGGCGATACCGTTCGTGGACGGTCTGATAGTGCCTGAGTTGGTGTTCCTGCTCAAGGTATTACTGCTGTTCTTCATACTGGTCTGGGCAAGGGGGACTTTCGGACGTATCAGGACCGATCAGATCCTGAACATCGGCTGGAAGGTCCTGCTGCCCCTGGCGGTGCTGAACCTGTTCATTGTCGTCCTTCTGAAGTTGGGAGGTGTGTACTGATGGCACTGAAATACATGGACAAGTATCCCAAGAACGTCGCCCTGCGCGGTTGGATACTCAAGCCGTTCTTCACCACCTTCAAGAACATGGTAAAGACCACCATCCGTAGGCCGGTCACTATCATGTATCCCTATGAGAAGGAGTGGATACCAGATAACTACCGCGGACGCCCAGGACTGGTGTTCGACAAGTGCATCGCCTGCGGTATCTGTGAGAGGATATGCCCCACGACCTGCATAGAGCTCGTCGAGGTGGAGGATGAGAAACTGGGAACCGTAAAACGTCCCCAGGTCAACGTGGGACGCTGCATGATGTGCGGCTATTGCGCCGAGTACTGTCCGGTCGATGCGATGACCGTTACACCGGACTTCGAACTCGCCGGCTACACCCGTGAGGACCTCATATACGACCCCTATCAGCTGAAGTGGGAGAACACAACCGCTGGTATGGAGATACACATCGAGGAGCATCTGCCCTCGAACCTCGCCAAGGGGATAACCGACCAACCCACCTCCTTCTCCAAGGTGGACAGGCCCAAACTCATCGGTGAGAAGTGCATAAGCTGCTCCCGTTGCGCCAAGACCTGCCCCGTTGATGCGATCGAGATGGTCGTGGTCGGTGAGAATGCCAAAGGGAAGCCCATAAAGCATCCCAAGATAGACGACTCCAAGTGTGTGTTCTGCGAGCAGTGCATCATCATCTGCCCCAAGGACGCGCTTGAGATAAACGAGGTGCTCTGATGTTCTCAATAATAGACGACATAATGGCCACCGACCTGAGCTGGTTCGGCCTGGACACCTTCTTCTTCCTGTTGGTGGCGGCCATAACCGTCGCCGCGGCGATATACGTCATAACCTCGCAGGAGGTGGTGCACAGCGCATTCTACCTGGCACTGACCTTCGTGGGTGTCGCCGCCGTGTACTTCTTCCTGAATGCGGAGTACATAGCCGTCGTACAGCTAATGGTGTATGTGGGCGCGATCACGATACTGTTCGCGTTCAGCATCATGCTGACCAGGAGGAACATCATAGGGGGTGACTCCAATGAGTAAGAAGACGACCACCGCCCTGGTCCTGGCATTCCTGCTGGGAGTGGCTTTGCTGGGAACAGTGGCCACCGTGGACTGGGGTGCAGGGGATGACATCAACAGCATACCCTTCAACCCCGTCGAGGGCGACCCCGCGTTCGCGGACAGTCTCAACTACGCCCTCTTCGAGGACTATGGGGCTGTCGTGATTGTCATGGGCCTGCTGATGTTCGCCGCCATCCTCGGCGGCGTGTACCTGGCCAAGGAGGACCTCGAATGATACCCATAGAGATGTTCTTGGGGCTGTCGGCGGTCCTGTTCGCCGTTGGGGCCTATGGGGTGCTGACGAAGAAGAACGGTCTGGTGGTGCTGATGTGCATCGAGATGATGCTCAACGCCGCCAACATCAACTTCATCGCCTTCGCCGCCTTCTTCAACGATGTGGCAGGCCAGATCTTCGTGATCATGGCCATCGCCGTGGCGGCCGCCGAGGTGGCCGTCGGAATAGCCATCCTGCTGAACCTTTACAAGACCAGCGGAACGACCGACCTTGAAGAGATCAACGTCCTGAGGTGGTAAAGACATGAACTTTGTAGAATTTGCATGGCTCATACCCCTGATACCGTTGGCCGCATTCCTGTTCATCGGATTCTTCGGTGACAGGACTCCCGAGGGAGGAGGATACGTCGCCGTGGGCGCCGCCGCCCTCGCCTTCATACTGTCGGCCCTGGTAGGGTATGAGATCCTCTCAGGAACACATGGAGACTACTATTATGACTCCATACCGTGGCTGACGATATCCAACGGTGTGGTCCTAAATTTCGGACTGTACCTGGACAACCTGGCAGTTCTGATGATGATGTTCGCATCCTTCATCAGCATGCTGATCTTCATCTATTCGATCGGCTACATGCACGACCAGGGTGACAGGAAGAAGAGATACTACACCAAGGTGTCCCTCTTCCTCACCGCCATGCTCGGCCTGGTAATGGCCAGCAACTTCCTCCAGCTTTTCATATTCTGGGAGATAGTCGGTCTGTGCTCCTACCTGCTCATCGGTTTCTGGGGTTTCAGGCATCCCAAGGGCGACAAGGCATCCCTGGCGGCCGCTTCGGCGGCCAAGAAGGCCTTCCTCGTCACCCGGATGGGGGATGTCGCCCTGCTAGCCGGTCTGTTCGTCCTGCTGAACGCCTTCAGCAGCCTGGACTTTGTGACCTTGTTCGACCCTGCCAACATCGCGCTGGTCGACAAATCCACACTGGCCCTCGGTTCGCTGCTGATATTCGGCGGTGTGATCGGTAAGAGCGCTCAGTTCCCGTTGCACGACTGGTTGCCTGATGCGATGGAAGGTCCGACCACAGTCTCCGCTTTGATACATGCGGCGACAATGGTCAAGGCCGGTGTATATCTCACCGCCCGCTCCTTCCCCATATTCGTCCAGAGCACCGATGTGATGCTGTTCATCGCCATAATCGGTGGTGTCACGGCATTCTACGCTGCCACCATGGCCCTCAACAACATGAACATAAAGAGGGTCCTCGCCTACTCCACCCTCTCCCAGCTGGGATTCATGATCCTCGCTCTCGGGGCCGGTGGATACCTTATAGCGATGGGCGTGGCGGATGGAACTCCGATAACTGGCAGCAAGGCCTTCGGTTACACCGCCGGTGTGTTCCACATGATGAACCATGCCTTCTTCAAGGCCCTGCTCTTCCTGGGGGCTGGCTCCGTGATACACGCTGTCGGCACCGAGGACATGCGCCAGATGGGCGGACTGAGGAAGCGTATGAGCGTCACATCGATAACGATGCTGATAGGTACGCTATCCATAGCCGGCATACCGGTGTTCGCCGGGTTCTGGTCCAAGGATTTCGTCCTTGAGGCCGTTATGGTGGTGGCAGAGGGCAGCGGTGTGGCAGCGGCGATATTCCTGCTGCTTTACATCCTCGCACTGGCAACCGCGTTCATGACCGCCTTCTACATGTTCCGTCTCTGGTACATGACATTCGGCGGTGAGGAGGGCGAGGCCAGCAAGCACTGTCACGGCGAGTCCGAGAAGGTTATGACCTATCCGCTCATCGTACTGTCCGTCTTCGCCGCCCTCTCCGGTTTCCTGATCCTGTTCGGATTCAACCAGGCTCTGACCTTCAATTGGGCGGGACCGGGTTCCGACTTCGTGATCGGTGGCGGAGGATACGGGATGATGGATGTGCTGGAGAAGATATTCACCAGTCCGTTCGCATACCTGGCGATAGTCGTCGCGGTTGCCGGTTTCTATGCCGCCTACCGCATGTACAACTTCAAGGACGTCGACCCCGGCCGCTTCAACAAGGACGGGGAGTCCGCGATGTACCAGCTGCTGCAGAAGAGGTACTTCTTCCCGCAGTTCTATGACGCGATAGCCCTCAAGCTGACCTACCCTGTGGCTTTGGCCGTGGAGCAGGTCGACAGGAAGGCCGTCGATGGCACTGTGGACGGAATAGCCAACTCCCTCACCGGGGGCTCGCAGATGCTGCGCCGCATCCAGAACGGATTCGTGCAGACATATGCCGCCTACGTTCTGGGAGGACTGCTGCTGCTGTTCGTTGCAATATACATGATCGGTTACATAGGGGGGCTGTGAGACATGACTGACTATCTGTTGTCAATGATACTCTTCACCCCTCTGGTGGGAGCCGTCATAGCCCTGTTCATGGCAGGGGACAAACTCAAGTACGCCCGTTGGGTGGCACTGGTGTTCAGCGCCATACCTCTGGGTCTTAGCCTGCTCCTGGTGGCGACCTTCGATAACAACATCTTAGGCTACCAGTTCCTGGAGCAGTACACATGGATCGAGACCTCGCTGCTTCATATGCAGTACATGCTGGGTGTCGACGGCCTGAGCCTGATAATGGTTCTGCTGACCACCATCCTGGTGTTCCTGGTCGTGTTGTTCTCCTGGGAGGAGAAGGAGAGGCCCAATTTCTTCTTCGCTCTCATCCTGGGGATGCAGACCGGACTCCTGGGTGTGTTCATGGCCATCGACTACTTCATGTTCTTCATCTTCTGGGAGGTCGCCCTCATCCCGATGTACTTCCTCATAAACCTGTGGGGAGGTCCGCGTAGGCACTACGCGGCGATCAAGTTCTTCATATACACCCATGTGGCGAGCTTGGTCATGCTCATCGGCATATTCGCTCTGGCCTTCCAGGCTGCGAGCATAGAGGGTTGGAGCCAACTCAGCTTCGCCTTCACCGACATATCCGGTGTGGCGTTCAGCAGCGGCTTCCAGGTTCTGGTGTTCGGACTGCTCTTCTTCGGTTTCGCCGTGAAGATGCCCGTCGTTCCATTCCACACCTGGTTGCCCGATGCGCACGTCGAGGCGCCCACCGCAGGCAGTGTCCTGTTGGCGGGTGTGATGCTGAAGATGGGTTCATACGGTATCATAAGGATATGTCTCGACGTCCTCCCTGAGGGGGCCGTCGCCTGGCAGATCCCGATGATCATAATCGCCTTGGTGGCCATAGTCTACGGCGCCTTGGCCTGTATCGCACAGCGCGACCTCAAGAAGATGGTGGCCTTCTCGTCCATCAGTCATATGGGTATGGTGCTTCTGGGCATAGCGACCCTGAGCGACATCGGCATCGCCGCCGGTGCGTTCCAGATGTTCGCCCACGGCCTGATCACCGCCGTACTCTTCATGGTGTGCGGGATCGTCGGGCACAACGTCGGTACCAGGCAGATACCTCTGCTCGGTGGTCTGGCGGAGAAGATGCCCAACTACGCCGCGTTCATGATGTTCGGCTTCATGGCATCCCTGGGTCTTCCCGGTCTGGTGGGATTTGTGGCCGAGTTCAACATCCTGGCCGCGTTCTACAACTGGGGTCTGGCTGAGGGAGTCGCATGGGTCATAGTCATCGGACTTGCCTCGCTGTTGTTGACTGCAGGTTACTACCTGTGGGCTATGCAGAGGTCCATTTTCGGACCGGTCACGGACAAGGTCGATGTCAGCAAGGTGCACGACGTGAGCGTCTACGAGGGCGTCTCATTGGCCGTGCTCTGCGGCCTGATAGCGCTGTTCGGCATATTCCCCGCCCTGGCCTGGGACTTCGTGTTCCCGGTCGCAAGCGGACTGGCTGCTGTATTGGGGGTGATCTGAAATGACGTTACCTGATTTCACACTGATCGCCCCGCAGCTGATTGTGCTGCTGGCGGCGCTGCTGGTACCCGGACTGCACTTCCTGACTAGGAACGACAAGCTGGTCGGCATGGTGTCCATAGCGGCCGTCGTGGCCGCCGGTCTCTACCTGGGATGGATGATCCTCGAAGGCGTGGAGGGTAGCTTCCTCGGTGTTTATGCCGTCGATGCTTTCTCCCTGCTCCTGACAGGGCTGTTCCTGATGGTGGCACTGCTGGTGCTGCTGGCCTCGCTCCACAGCGTGGAGAGGGACCGCCACCACGGCGAGTACTACGCTCTGCTGTTGGCTGCCACCGCCGGTATGATGTTCGTGGCCTGCGCCCAGGACCTGATAGGCATATTCGTCGGTGTCGAGCTCACCAGCATATCATCCTACGCATTGGTGGCGTTCCGTAAGAACGACCCCCGTGCCGCGGAGGCCGCGGTGAAGTACCTGGTGATAGGCGGTCTCTCGACCGCTCTGACCCTCTATGGTTTCTCGCTGCTCTACGGAGTGACGCAGACCACCAACCTGGCGGAGATCGCATTGGCCATAGGGGCCGCACCCAGTGTCGCCCTCTATGTGTCCATGGCACTGATAATCGCCGGTCTGGGCTTCAAGATAACCACTGTGCCCTTCCACATGTGGGCCCCTGACGTGTACGAGGGAGCGACCGCACCGGTCGCCACCTTCCTCGCCATAGGCTCCAAGAAGATGGGATTCGTGGCTCTCTTCAAGATATTCCTGGTCGGCTTCATTGCCGCTCAGGCCACCGTGGTCAGCGACATGCAGTACCTCTTCGCCATACTGGCGGCCATAACCATGACCGTCGGCAACGTGGTCGCTCTCTCGCAGACCAACATGAAGAGGTTGCTGGCATACTCGAGCATAGCCCAGGCGGGTTATCTGATGATGGTCCTGGCCATAGCCACCGAATACGCGGTTATCGGCGGTCTGTTCCACATGATCACCCACGTGTTCATGAAGGGCGGGGCCTTCATCATAGTGGCCGCACTGTGCTACCTCTCCATAGGGGACAAGCTCAGCGACTACAAGGGGCTGGCCAAGAGGGCGCCGGTACTGGCGTTCTCGATGCTGATATTCCTCTTCGCCTTGGCGGGTGTCCCACCTCTGGCAGGTTTCGTCAGCAAGTTCGTGCTGTTCTCCAGTGCCGTCGGTTCGCCCGGCGCGGAGATGGCAGGACAGTGGATTTGGCTGGTCTTCATAGCGGTGATCAACAGCGCCATCTCGTTGTACTACTACGCCCGTGTGGTGAAGTTCATGTACGTCGATGAGGGCGAGAGCGATGAGCGCATCAAGGTCCCCATGTCCTTCATGGCGGCCATAGTGATATGTCTCGTTGCTGTCTTCGCAATCGGTCTCTATCCAGAGCCTGTCATCAAGCTCTGTGAGGCCGCCGCCGCTGCCCTGCTCGGTTGAAGATAAACCCTTTCACCAAACCCAATTTTTTCTCTATTTTTCGCTTAATCCAGCAAGGCTTAAGTAGACTATACCATTATCAGCGGTCGATGCGGCAGACCTGGGATTCGGCCATCAGGGAGCAGCTACTCCACGTCGATGAGCTTATGGAGAAGAGCATCGCTTCCAACCAGGCCGAGTTGACTGAGATATGCAGACATATTCTGGACTCCGGGGGAAAGCGCATGCGCCCCGGGATATGCATACTGTCGTTCCTGGCATCCGGTGGCGCTGATGCCGAAAAAGTGATCAAGATGGCCGCCGCCTTCGAACTTATACACAGTGCCACATTGATCCATGATGACATCAATGATGACAGCGAGCTCCGTCGCGGAGCCATGACCGCTCATCGCAAATTCACCGTCCCCAAAGCGATAATCGCGGGGGACTATCTTTTCGTGCAGGGATTCCGCCTCGGCGGTGCCATGGATGAGACCATAGTCAATTCCATCGCTGATGCCTGCAATGCCATGGCGGAGGGGGAGTTCATCCAATCCGACCATGAGCGCAAGACCGGGACGCCCATCGAAGTGTACCGTAAGATCATAGAGGGCAAGACCGCCAAGCCCATCGCCGCCGGGGCGAG
The DNA here is from genome assembly GCA_003557905.1 of Methanomassiliicoccaceae archaeon. Lineage (GTDB taxonomy): Archaea > Thermoplasmatota > Thermoplasmata > Methanomassiliicoccales > Methanomethylophilaceae > PWHV01. The sequence continues at coordinate 48,997 of PWNH01000010.1, forward strand.
GGTAGGGTCCTATCTCGCTGACGGCGACTCCTACACCATAGAGGCCATGGGCGGTTACGGTCTCAACATCGGTCTTGCCTTCCAGATAGCCGATGACATTCTTGACATAGAGGGGGAGATGGAATCCACCGGTAAGCAACCCGGCATCGACATCCACGAGGGAAAGCCGACCCTCCCCATAATAATGGCTATGGAGGACGATATCATCGGCCCTCGCATAAGTGAGATATTCGCCCTCAAGGACAAGACGGACGATGAGGTCCAGGAGGCTTTGAAACTCATCCGTTCCAGTGATGTCCTGGAGAGATGTAAGAAGTACGCCCGCGATTACGCCCATGAGGCCAAGGACTATCTTGAGGGCATTCAGGATTCGATATATCGTGACTCGCTCATAATCCTGGCGGATTATGTTGTCGAGAGGAACCTCTAGGTGAGTACATGGCAGACAAAATCGTCACCGATGTACTTGTCGTTGGAGCCGGTCCCGCCGGCAGTACCGTCGCCCGCTACGCTGCGGAGAGCGGCCTGGACGTCACGCTGATAGAGAGACGTAGCAAGGTCGGGTTCCCCGTCCGCTGCGGTGAGTTCATGCCCTGCACCGATGAGATAGCTGCGATGTTCCCGGAATCACAAGGGCTTGCTGAACTGTTCGACATCCCCTCATCATTGGTCCGTCGTGAGCTGGAGGCGATCAGGCTGGTCACCCCCAGCACGAGATCGTACGACCTTCCTTTCATAGGTTACAGCACTGACCGCGACCGTTTCGACCAGCACCTGGCATCGGAGGCGGTCTCCGCCGGTGCCCAGTTGTTGACCGGATGTGCATTCCAGACCGTCGATTCTGACAGTTATATAACATCCGAGGGCAGGATAAAGGCCAAGGTCATAGTCGGAGCGGACGGTCCCGGATCCAGGGTAGCACAGGAGATGGGCCTGCCGCTGCCCCGTAACGCCTATCCCGCCGTCACCGCACAAGCCAAAGGTGATTTCGAGCCTGTGCTGGAGATGTACTTCGGAGGCATAGCCCCCGGCGCGTATGGATGGATAATCCCCAAGGACGGCTCCGCCAATGTCGGTGTCGGCTACTCACCCAAACTTGCTGACCGGACCCCTACCGAGTACTTCCGTGCCTTCTCTGAGAAGCATGGATTCGATGTGCAGACCAGGTTGAGTGGAAAACACGTCCCCGCCCAAGGGCCTTTGAACAGGATAACCGGAGAGGACCACTTGACCGTCGGTGATGCGGCAGGACACGTCATGGCAGTCAATGGAGGAGGAATACCCTTGGCCATGATAGGGGGAAGGTTGGCTGCTGAGGCGATCTTCGATCATATCCGCAACGACGCTCCGTTGGTGAGGTATGAGAAGGACTGCCGAAAGGTCTTGTTCCCTCCTCTCAAGAGCGCCGCCCGCACCAAGCAGATGGCTGATATTTTCGCATTCGGGTCGGATTTCCGTACCGAGTTGTGCATGAGGATACTTGGCAGAAGAAGGATGGCCAAGATGCTCCGCTGCCGCTTCCCATTCCCCTGATCATCGTCTACGGACGCTTTTCAAGCCGTGTCCGCAGACATCGCATTCAGTTTTGTCGGAATCATACATCTTCCCACATCCCTTGCAGCGATATGCCCACTTCCAAACCTTCTTTATCCCTCTGGTGGCAACTGGAACGCACTTAACCCCGATCAGCTGAGCAATGTTCTGCATCGAATAATCATCACTGAGCAAAACGGAATCCAGTTCCAATGCCAGCGCCAGAAGTTCCGTGTCCGTTGCTGACAACCTGCCGGAGTCGCCGCTCCGCTCCGCTGCCCTCTCGACCTTCGCCATCGACCCCGGTCCCGGACTGGATGTTCTCAGGATACCCTCCCAGTATGCTATTCGCGGATCCTTGTGGCGTTTCAATTCGAGCCACACGCCAGGGACGGTGACGCAGTCGTCATCTGGAAGGTCCTGCATCTCGAATAGCGCTGAACTGTCAAGGACGACCGTCATACAGTCCCATCGCAACGTGGTTTATTAGTCTTTATGAATCTATTAAATACCATTAACAAAATCCGACGGCAATGCTTAGGAAAATAGCCGTCGATGATGATGTCAAGGATCATGTTATGGCCTCTGGCAAAGACTACCGTGTCTGCACCTCCTGTTACGGGCCGGCGTTGGTCCCGGTGGAGATGAAAGGACCCAAGGATTCAGACATCAGCATCCCGGTCGGTGACCAGACGCTGTACGTGTCCCGTGTTCAGGCTATGTACATAAGCCGTGTGTCCAAGGACATGCTGTACGAACCGGAATACCTGAACGCCTGTCCTGCTGTCAAGGGTCACTGATCCTCAGTGATGCAAAGGTTCTTTCGATAAGTTCATCGATGCCCAGCTTGGCTTCCATGACCATCATCTTATCCGGATCGGCCATGGTCGCCGGTTTGGACGGGACCGCCAGACAGGACTGCTCTGGGCCGATGGATATCTCATAGGTGCCGATATCCTTGGCGATGGCCTCTATCTCCAGTTTGTCCAACCCTATCAAAGGCCTGAGGATGGGCATTCCGCATCCATAGGATGACGCCTTGATGTTGTGCAGGGTCTGAGATGCCACCTGGCCCATGGAGTCCCCCATGATTATACCCTCGGCACCGAGAGACTCCGCAACCTTCTCCGCAGTTGCCAACATCAGTCGTTTGCAGAGAACGCATTGGTAACTCCGGTCACACAACCGGGAGATGTCGGATTGGTTCTCCCCATGGGACGCCACATAGAGAGGCATCTCATCACCACTGAACTCACGGAGTTGGGCCGCGACCTTCCTGACCTTGTCCAGACTTCGCTCATCACAGTAAGGTCTGTTGTCCATGTGCAGAAGGATGACCTCTGCACCACGGCGGGACATGAGATAGGCCGATACCGGGGAATCGATTCCTCCGGAAAGGAGGGCCAATAGTCTCATGATGCCTCAGTTGTTGAATCTGCTGATGTCGAGGCCGCCGATACCCGATCCACAGAACTCCTCCTCATCATCGTCCATATCGACGACCATGGTGAGGAGCATGCTGACCATCTCCTTCATCTGCTGCATCTCAGCCTTGAGATCGTTCAGTTGCTTGATCAGTTCCTCGTTCGATGTCATACGGTATTCCGATCCTCAGATGACCACTTGGCCGTAATCGTCGGCTATCTTTCGGCTGTAATACCTGTCACAGCTCTGACAGTACAGGCCCTTCTCCTTGCGTACCAGTGTCTCACGGCAACGGGCGCAGCGTGCCAGGATGACTCCCAAGTGAGGGTCTACGGTGACTACCTGCAGGGAGGGTTTGGCCTGTGTGACCCTTCCGCGGATTATGTCGTTCTTGCGGAACTCCTTGCTGACATCCTCCGTATAGCCGGGGGATATCTTGGAAACATGAATGGTCCCGTACGTCTCTCCGCCCACGCCTCTCTTGACGCCCTCAACGGCAACAACGTCACACGTCGCCATCGTCGGCTTGGTGTCCGCTATCACCGCGAAAACGATGTCTCCGGGCTTCAGTACGTTGGGGGGGTTTGGGGACTTGACCTTGGCGGTCATCTCGTTGAGGTCCAATTCCAAATCTCCGAATTGGGATGCGTAGATCACGCCGTTCTCGTTGTATGTGCCGTCAGCGGCGAGGTACTCTTCCTCCACTGCAACCTCGTCCCCTGGAAGCACTTTCCTTGTATCTGCCATAAAAATCACCTGATAGCTATCATCACTATTTCGACGGTCCTCTTGGACCGGCTATGGAATGAAAACAAGTGAGGGATATCGTATTTATATTCTTTGTGGAACCACAGTTCACGACCTTTACTGGCCACATGCCTATCCAGGAAGGGCAGTGTATTGGACATGTGCAGTGAGTAAACACTTGAGGCAGAATCCATGGCCTTGTCCAGGAAAGCGCGGTCGGCGTTGCGGTTCTGACAGCCGAATGGAGGGTTCATGATGACCGTATCAACTTTGAAACTAACATCTCTCACATCCATGGTATGCAATTCAATTTCCGCATCCATCGCCCCACTGTTCACCCTGGCCTGTTCAACCGCTTTCTCCGAGGCATCGATGCCGATGACCCTCTCAGCCCCCAGCAACCATGCCCCTATGCCCAGTATGCCGCTGCCGCATCCGAGGTCGAGGACGGTCCTGCCGTCGATGGCCCCGTGTCCGAGGGCGGTGTACAGCATATCGGCGGCGATCGGTGCCGGTGTGGAGTACTGCTCCAGCTCGGCCGAGGGCTCTATGAATGAGGGAATCTTCTGCAATAACATCTCCAGTTCCCTCAATCTCATGTTCTCAGTCACCCTGAAATACTATGCAGGAGGATATATTCAATCATTTTCGACGGTCCGGTCAGATACGGAGCATACAAATCCTATGAATATCTAATAAATGATGATTTTTTCAATTATGACTATCAATTTGTCTAATTATCTTAAATTCATTAGATGTTTGAACAAAAAATTCAAATACTGACATCAGATTCGTGATTTGAACCGAGTGATACGTGAACACGTAAGCATTCGATCATCAAGGATGGATCGATATGGATCGCGACTACTTGCAACCGGCCACGCTTTCTTATCCGGAGGCGTCACGCGTCTTCGCCGAGCAGAGCTACGTCGTTGAGATACCTGATTGTCACAAGCCGCGTATGGGCAGCTGCGGTATAGCGGGCTGCATAAACATAGACGGCTCATTGATTTCCGGCTCTAAGATAGAGAAGATGATAACCACCATGTCGGAGAGGGAGAACGGTCTCGGCTCCGGTTTCGTGGCCTATGGGCTTTTCCCCGATTTCGCCGAGGAGTACTGTATGCAGTTCCTCTTCGAGAGCGAGGAGTCCCAGGCCGACACCGAGGAGCTACTCTCCCATTGGGTCTACATGATCAAGGATGAGAAGGTACCAACCTTCCCCCAGAGGAGCATGACCCCTCCCTTCCCGTTGGTATGGCGTTATTTCGTCAGGCCTAAGAAGGGAACCGAGGTCTACATCAGGACCGGGCTCAACGAGGAGGACTACATGGTCCGTTTGGTGATGTCCATAAATGAGACCATCCCCGGATCGTACTGCGTCTCCAGCGGAAAGGACATGGCGGTTTTCAAGGGCTCAGGCTACGCCCGCGAGATAGCGAAGTTCTATGACATCTCACGTTACAAGGGCAATATGTGGTTGTCCCACTCCCGTTTCCCCACCAACTCTCCGGGTTGGTGGGCGGGGTCCCATCCGATAAGCATCCTTGATTGGAGCGTCTGCCACAATGGTGAGATCACATCATATGGTGTGAACAGGAAGCTGGTGGAGATGGCGGGGTACAAGTGCACCCTGCTCACCGACTCCGAGGTCGTGACATATCTTTGGGATCTTATGGTAAGGAGGCACCGCCTTCCGGTCACGGCCACCGCCTTCGCGATGGCACCGTGGTACTACAAGGACATCGAACGGCTGCCCGACAACGAGCGCCGCCTGGCCAATCAGTTGCGTATAACATACAAGGAGGCATTCCTGAACGGCCCCTTCAGCATCCTGGTCGGACGTAGTGACCCTGTGACCATGATAGCCCTCGCGGACCGTAAGAAGCTGAGGCCCTTGGTGATGGGCGTTTCCGCGGACGGAAACTCCGTTTACGCTGCCAGCGAGGAGTGTGCCATCAAGTCGGTTCAAGGCGATGCCGAGATATGGGCGACAAAGGCCGGCAACCCCGCCATCGTTAAGGTGGGCGAGGGTATTGTGCGCCGTGGTACAGAGGCACCATTCCTGGGGGCGATCTGATGAAGTCCATCATGACCATTCCTGAGAAGTACCGCCCCATCATCGACCATGAGGCCTGCATACGTTGCAAGAAGTGCATCAAGGCCTGCAGCTACGGCGCTTTGGAGTTCAAGGACGACAAGGTCAAGGTGGGTAAGGGCTGCGTCGCCTGTGTGCGCTGCGTCTTCGAATGCCCCACCGATGCCATCATAGTCAACGAGCTGCCCAAGCAGTTCGCACCTCACGCGGTCTTCAGCCCCGAGATACGTCGCAGTCTGATATCGCAGGCCAACTCTGGAGGCGTCCTCCTATCATCCTGCGGGGCCAACGCGGAGTATATGGACATATTCAACGACATACTGCTGGATGCGGCGCAGGTCACCAACCCATCCATCGACCCTCTGCGAGAGCCGGTGGAGACCAAGACCTATCTCGGACGTCGTCCCGGAAAGGTGGTCGTGGACGAGAACGGCAAGATCGATCTCGATGCCAGCGAGACTCCCATAGTGATAATGGACATGCCGATAATGATAGGCCACATATCATTGGGGTCGATCAGCTACAACGCCCAGGCGGCCCTGTTCCGGGCGGCCACCCAATTGAACATATTGGCTGGCACCGGGGAGGGAGGTCTGCACAATGACTTCTACCCGATGGCCAAGAATCTGTGTGCCGAGGTGGCCAGCGGTCGTTTCGGTGTCACCAGCCATTACCTCAAGGAGGTCAGCTGTGTGGACATCAAGATAGGACAGGGCGCGAAGCCCGGTCACGGCGGCCATCTGCCCGGTGAGAAGGTTCAGAAGCTGATATCGGAGACCCGTATGATACCATTGGGCACCGATGCGTTGTCCCCATATCCTCATCACGACATCTACAGCATAGAGGACCTGCAACAGCTCATTTCAGTGTTGAAGGAGTCGACGGAGTACAAGGTACCGGTCGGTGTTAAGATCGCCGCCGTCCACAATGTCGGCGCCATAGCATCCGGCATTGTGCGCGCCGGTGCCGATTTCCTCACCATAGACGGTCTGAGGGGAGGCACGGGATCGGCGCCGAGGGTCATCAGGGACCATGCTGGTATGCCCATCGAGATCGCGGTGTCCGCCGTGGACCAACGTCTGGAGCAGGAAGGCCTTCGTGACAAGGTCACCCTCTGCGCCTCGGGAAGCATAAGGACCGCCGCCGATATGATCAAGTGCATAGCCCTTGGAGCTGACGTCGTCGGCGTCTGCACTTCAGCCATGATAGCCATGGGCTGTACGGTTTGCCAACAGTGCCACCGCGGTGCCTGTTCGTGGGGCATAGCGACACAGAAGCCGGAGTTGACCTCGCGTCTGGACATAGACATAGCCACTCAGCGCATAGTGAACATGTTCCACGCCTGGAACGAGGAACTCAAGGAGATCCTGGGGGCGATGGGCATCGATTCAGTGGAGAGTCTGGTCGGCAACCGTGACCGTCTACGCTACATCGGACCCAATCCCCGCATAGCCGAGATATTGGACGTCAAGCATTCCGGGGAGGGATGGGGATGAGCAAGGAGGTTGAGACCATGATGATAGATGCTGGACAGCGGAATGATTTGGGACACCCCCTCGACTACCGCGAGCTAAACCGTCTCATACGGGAGGCGATATGCGCAGGCGAGGAGAGGTTGGTCCTAATGAACGTCATAGGTCAGAGGTACATCGCCTCCGCCACATCCAACCCCAACACGAGGATTGAGATACACGGAACACCCGGCAACGACCTCGGAGCCTTCCTGAACGGCGGCACCATCGAGGTCTTCGGGAACGCTCAGGACGTCACCGCCAACACCATGAACGATGGTATGATAATCGTCCATGGCAACTCCGGAGACATAACCGGTCTGGCAGCTCGAGGGGGGACCCTCCTGGTCAAGGGCAACTCCGGATACCGCGTCGGCATCCACATCAAGGAGTTCGAAGGGATAGGCGTTAAGCTGGTCATCGGCGGTTTCGTCAATGATTATCTCGGTGAGTACATGGCCGGAGGTACGATACTCATCCTCGGCCAAGGGGTGGAAGGATCGCCCGTCGGTCTTCATGTCGGAGCGGGCATGCATGGCGGCCGGATATACGTCCGTGGCCCGGTGGAGAAGCATCAGCTGGGTCCCGGGGCCTGTCTGGCGGAAATGACCGAGAAGGACTTGGAGATCGTGGGCTCATTGATCGACCAGTATGAGAAGGCCTTCGGTGTGGAGATAGACCGTTCGACCGGGTTCAGCAAGATCATACCGCTGGACAGCCGGCCCTTCCGCGGCCACTACGACAGCACCACGATCTGAGGGAACACCGTCATCCTTTCGAAAACCATTTCATATTTATTATAAAGAAAAAAAGTAAAAGATTTGGTAAGATGGGGCGGACCCCTTCAGAGCAGACTCTCCATCACCCGCGCCGCGCGCTGGTCGATGGTCTCGATACCACTGACCTTGGCCGCATACTCGGTCAGGGTGTTTATGTCCGACCTCTCTATGCAGTCGAGACGGAACTTGCGGGCTCCGGCCATCAGCTGCTTCAGACCTTCGACCAACCTCTCGCTGAAATAGGTGTACAGACCGACAGCACCCCAGGGGATGTCGGTTCCGACCTCCAGGTCAGGGAACTTGGACTGCAGGTGCTCCTGGGCGATGAAGAACTGCTTGGGGGTGTCACCGTAGAGGGCCTGGAAGTTGGTGGGTAGTTTACCCTGCTCAGCCAGCTCGATGAAGAAATCGCTCTTCATCACCGCTAGCAACGGACTTCTGGCCATTGCTATCGATTTTACCAACGGACCATCCCCGAGGTCGCTCCAGGCCATTGCCTTGTACATCTGTGTCTCGTTCAGGAATCCTCCGGCGAAAGACAGATCCGGGATGTGGCGCCCCTTCTTCTTCAGTATCTCGGCGCACTGCATGACCTGGGCGATCAGGTGTATGGTCGGGGTACTCATCTCGTTCATCATAGGAACGGGGCTCATGCCGGTGCCTCCCCCGGCACCATCGAAGGTCAGAAGGTCCACTTTGGCATCAGAAGCAGCCGACATCGTGAAGGCCACGACCTCAGGCCGGTAGGCTCCGGTCTTCAGGAACATGTTCTTGGCGCCCATGGAGCGGAACTGGTCGACCTCCTCCAGGAATCCGTCCAAGGTGGGGAATCCGACACGGCTGTGCCTCTCGAAGCTGCGGAAAAGGCCATCGTTGAAGGCCTGCTGTACATTGGGGTCCTCAGGGTCCGGAAGGACCAGATATCCGCGGGCTTTGAGTTCGAGAGCCCTCTCAAGACTGTGAAGCCTGACCTCGCCACCTATCGCCTTGGCTCCTTGGCCCCATTTCCTCTCCAGTGCATCCACTTCCAACTTGGACATGGCGTACTCCTCGACGTTCCCACGACCATCCTCTATGTTGGTCTGTAGGACCACATGCCCATGCTCTCCGTCCCAAAGGTCGGTGAAGGACTTGACGCGGAACTCCAGGTCAGGCGAGTGCTGGACGTTGCCGTTGGAATACACCGCATCAGAGTCCATGCCGCACACGTTCTCGCCGATTATGTGTATCACACCGCTGAGGGCGGCACCCTTGGCCATCCCCTCCCAGTGTCTCTTGGCGACCGCTGTTGACCCCATTCCTGCGATGTGGAGGGGGATCTTCATCTTGATAGGTCTCTTTGAACGGGAACCAACCACGGTGGAGACATCGGCATTCTCAAAGAACGCCTTGTCAGGGTCGGCCTCAATACCTTTCGTATCCAGCAGTTCGGCCATCAACTGGAAGTGTGACCAGTCAAGGAAGTAGTCCTTGTTGGCTCCAGCGGTGCTCCTGCCGAAGTGCTCCGGGCTGGGGTAAAGGACCTCCCTGCCGCGGAAGGCCGATTTCCCAACCTCGCAAAGAACGTTGCATCTCTCGAGACAAAGCGGACACATGCCGTTTATGGGGGCTATGTCCTTGACCCTGGTGTTGGTGCCAGTGGTCGATCTTGAGTTTTCTATACAATACATAAATGCCACCCGATTTTTCTAAGGTTGAATGTCAGAATCGTATATTAAGCATAGGGCTCTTTGGATGGTCGGTAGATAAGACATCTTGACATTTGTGCAAAGAAACGACAAAAAAATGAACAAAAGGGTGAGTGACCGACTCACTCGAAAAGGTAATGGGAGGGTGACTCCGGTCGGGGGGAGAAACAGGACTCGGTCTCGAGCTCGACCTGCAAAGAGTGTTTGCTAGCCATCTCAGCGACGATTTCCCTCATGACCTTCTCCAAGCGGTTGGGGGGAGACTCGACCCTGGCATTCAAGACCATCTTGCCAGTCCCTTTGAAGTACCTTGAACCGTGGATCCCGTCCACCTGCATCGATTCCTGCACAAGTGACATCTTCGCCGCCGCCTGCTCCGAGCTGAGCACCATCTTCACATGCGCTATAGACCGGGGCTCATACTGCTTGGCCACTGATTTCATGGTGTCACTTATGAGCGCATACATGTCCACCCGTTCATCGCTGCTAACCGCGTAGGTGCTGGAGTACCAACCCAGTTTGGCCTTCTCGAAAGCGAATTTCCTGTTCTCGTCACCCACGGGCATCTTATCGCTGTGCCGGTCGGACAACAGCAACGATAGGATGTCATCAAGGTTGCGTAGGTCCAGAGAAGATGTGACGATGACCTCGGCATCGGGGGCGGTACGTCCCAACTCCTCCATTATCGCCCTCATCTGGTCCTCGTTGACCCGGTCGGCCTTGGAGAGGATCACCACTTCAGCCTCACGGAGCTGATGGGAGGGTATAAGGCCCTCCTTCTCCACACCGTCGAGATGGGATAAGGCCCTGAGGCAATCGACCACCACGCATAGGGGTGCAACGTTGAATTCGTCGGGGTAGAGGCTCTTCAGCGGTGCGACCACCGATGCCAGGATGTTTGTGGATGTGCCGATGGGCTCAGCGATGATTATGTCCGGCCTCCCCATGGAGACCAATGAGCGTGCGTTGTGAACGAACTCATCGAAATTGGCGCAGAAACAGCCCCCCAGGACCTCTTGGACATCGAAACCGGAATCCTTGGTGTATTCGGTGTCGACAAGCACGTCCCCCTGGTCGTTGGTGATGATGGCCACGGATTTGTCGTGCCTCTCCCTCATCGCCTTGGCGAGATTGACTGCCAGTGTTGTCTTGCCCGCTCCCAGGAAACCACCCAGGATGAGGAACCTAGTAGGCTCTCCGTTGGCGCTCATGTCAGGGGAGAGTGCTGACCTCGGTATTATTGTTTCCCCGTTGGATTCAGGGTTATGATGTTGCGGCGGCGGAGGAAATGGCAGGTCTCGCAGGGGATGGCGATCTCACACACCTCCCCGGCCGCCATGTGCCTCATGGCGAGGATTGACGCCAGGTCTAGAGGACGGAAAGGAGCATGGCGCGAGTTCCTCTCCAATGTCTGGGCCTCGCGATCGTCCATCCCGATCTCAAGACCTCCACTCTCCAAGGACCTGACGCAATTGTCCGCTTCATCATCCTGACAGGAGTCGCATCTCAGTCCCACGTCAGCCACGGCGCCGAACAGTCCCGCCAACGGGTCCACGACGAATATCCTGCCTCCCGCCCCGACCGCCAGATAGACGGCGTTGCGATTGGCGGGGCCGATGTACTCCATGCGTGTACCGCGCACCTTCTCCTCTTCCTTGACATCCCAAAAGTCACGGAGATGATTGTTGAGCTGATAGACCAGCTGCGGGTATTTGATTCCCAGGGAGTCGGCCATGGCCTGCTTTGTGACCGGCTCGTGATACGCGGAACGGAACAATTCTACGAGAATTTCCTGCCTCATCGCATGGTCGGAGATCGCGGTGTAGGTCGCGGGGTCTAGGAAGACTATCTCCATCCTACAGCTGTCCATGACTTGAAAATGAGGAAACTGCATTAATAAAGTTTTCACTCGAATTTTCCATCTAGCTCGAGTAGGTATTTCCTCAGCTCGAACCCCTGGGAACGGTAGAAAGGAATCACCGACTCATTCCCAGGCGTCACTGTCAGCCTGATAGCCCTCGCATCCTGAGACCTCAGCCATTCCATCGAACGGTTCAGAAGCTCCCTCCCGATGCCCTCATGGCGTCTGTCCGGACGGACGTAGAAGGAATCGACCCATCCTATCCGGTCCTCACCAATGGTGCTCAGGCAGTACCCCACCGCCTCGCCCTCATCTTCCGCAAGGACCAACCATATGTCCCCGCCGGCAGCTCTTTTCCGCACGACATCCATCCTGCTGTCGAAAGTGACATCCACATAATGGTGCTGGAAGGTGGTGGCGACGTCTGCGAGCATCGATCTGAGCTCCTCCCATAGTGTGGAAATGGACTCAAGGCCATCCCCTCCTTCCTCCCTGTAAAACACCATGTGAGAAGTAAACGCTGGGATAATGATAAAGGTAATTAACCCGCTACTGAATCCCGTTGCAGGTGTGATTGATGTCCAACGATATCGGGGATAGGGTTAGGAGCGCCAAGGAGGCATACATAAGGCTGATGTCTGAGAGCACCTCCCGTAAGGACGGAGCATTGGAGGCCATGGCCGCAGCGCTCGACTCCGAGAGGGAGGCCATCAAGGCCGCCAACGCCAAGGACATGAAGGTCGCCGAGCAGATGGTGGCCGACGGCGAATTGACCTCTGCGCTCCTGAAGAGACTGAAGGTCGACGATTCCAAGCTGGATGAGATGATAGCCGGAATAAATGATGTGATGCGCCTTCCCGACCCGGTGGGGAGGACCATGCAGGCTCTGGAGCTCGATGACGGCCTGGAATTGTTCCAGGTAAGCACACCCATCGGACTCATCGGGGTGATTTTCGAATCTCGGCCCGACGTGGTGCCGCAGATAATGGCCCTGTGCCTCAAAAGTGGGAACGCAACGATATTCAAGGGCGGCAGCGAGGCCCGCGAATCAAACCGGGTGCTTTTCGATGTTCTGACGAACGCCATCGCCTCCGCGGGCTTGCCGTCCGAGGCATTTCAGCTCATGGAGACCAGGGACGATGTCACTGGCATGTTGGACATGGACGGCTATATAGACCTGATCATACCCCGCGGTTCCAATGACTTCGTCCGTTATATACAGGATAACACCAGGATACCCGTCCTCGGTCATGCGGCGGGGATATGCCACGTGTACTTGGACGTTGATGCTGACCCGGTGAAGGCCAAGGAGGTGGCGGTGGACTCCAAGGTCCAGTATGCCGCGGTCTGCAATGCCATGGAGACCCTACTGGTGCACAAGGACATGTCTGCAGGACTACTTGCGGAGATAGCGACCGAGTTGTCCGACAAAGGCGTAGAGCTCCGTTGCGACCACGCATCCAAGGAGATACTGTCCACAGCAGGCGTGCCGGTCCTGGATGCGGATGTGGAAGATTGGGACACCGAGTACAACGAACTGATATTGTCAGTGAGGACAGTGGATTCTTTGGAGGATGCGGTGGTTCACATAAACACCCATGGCTCCGGTCATACGGACTGCATAGTCACTGAGAACTCCGATTCCGCCAAGAGGTTCGTCGCCATGGTGGATTCATCGAGCGTCATGTTGAACGCATCCACGCGTTTCGCCGATGGCTTCCGTTACGGAAAGGGGGCTGAAGTGGGGATAAGCACCAACAAGATCCATGCCCGTGGGCCGGTGGGCATGGAAGGGCTGATGATCTACAAATACGTCCTCCTGGGCCAGGGTCACGTCGTCAAGGATTATGCAGGAAAGGGCGCGAAACGTTTCACCCACAGGAACCTGTCCAAACATTTGGAGATCAGGTGAGTCAGATGCGCAGCGGGGTATTGGCGGAGGTAGACAGCGTCGTCATCAAGGTGGGGACCTCATCCATAACCAAGGATGACTTCCAGGTCGACAGCGAGTTCATGGACTCCGTCGCCCGTCAGGTCAAGTGGATAAGGTCCCGGGGGATGGAGGCCATCGTCGTCACGTCCGGGGCGATAGGGATAGGCCTGGATGCCATGAAGGTGAGGCCCAAGCCCAACGAGGTACCCATAAGACAGGCGGCAGCCTCAGTGGGCCAGAGCATACTGATGCAGAAGTGGACGG
>PWNH01000134.1 GCA_003557905.1 Methanomassiliicoccaceae archaeon
ATTCACTATCAAAGTCGCCCAGGGGAAATCCCTGCCTCGGAAAGAGAGGAACGTGACATAACGCATCATGGCCCCTAACGCGCCTCCTAGACCGATCAGAAGATAGTTCTCGACTACCAGGGATATCACGCTTATCGATAGGCTGAATTATATAAAGAATCTTTTTTTTTGTTTTTCATATTCTGATTTCTTAATAGTAATATTAAATATCATGGATACCACTGTTGAATGCAGATGGCTGGTAGAATTCTTATCGTGGAGGATGAGGTCGTTGTGGCAATGTACATTGAAACGGTCCTGGAGACTTTCGGATACGAGGTCGTTTCAATTGTAACCAACGGCAAGGACGCCATCGATAAGATCCGTAACGATAAGGTCGACGTGGTTTTGATGGACATCAACATCGAAGGTGACATCGACGGTATCGAGACCACGCGTCGTATAAAGGAGTTCAGCAAAGTCCCGGTACTTTATGTGAGCGCCTACATCGACAAGGAGACCATCGCCCGGGCCTCGGAGACGGAGCCTGCCGGCTACTTGTCAAAACCCTTCAAGAACAAGGACCTTAGGACGATGATAGAGAATATCTTGCAATCCTGAGTTTCACCATATGTCCTCCACCGCCTGAGCCATAACCCCTGATGTGAATGCGGCGGCATGAAGAACCCTCTGTGAGGACTCCAATGCCCCGTACATGACCCAATCCGCACCGGACATCATCGCGACCGTGACCGCTGCCGTGTCCACATAACGGAACAGCTTCTTTCCTTCATCATCCATCTCTTGGAATGGACTCCAGGTCTCAACGGTGTTGTGTAATGCCATTCCTGACGGGAGTCCCCATTTCGCCTTGGCGACCGTGAGTGCCCTCAGAGCGGAACCGGCGGATTGGTCGAAGGATGTTGCCGCCAGGTCTATCAGGGGACGTTTTATCCCGAATTCCTCTGCGGTATCGAGCAGGCCTTTACGAAGTAACCTCCCTCCATTGTCCAGGAGGTATATGCGACCCTTGACGGTGAGGTCTCCGGGATCGAATGCCATCACGACTGAAGAGTCGACACCGTGTTCGACCAAGGAGGACCATTCCTCAGGCGGGGACCCGACATGCAGGCTGTTGTAAATCACACGTGAAGAGACGCCCATGGATTCGGCCTCTTCCAAGGCTTTCAGCTTGACGCGGGGATCGGGAGAGTCTATGAGGATCGGGCCGCAGGATGCGTCAGACAACGACGATAGGAGGCCATGGACCGCATCCACATGATCGAGGTAGGCCATGCAACCATGGCCTTGTTGAAATCCTCTGGCACAGTCCTCGGCCCTTGACACCCTCTCCTCCAGTTTTTCGATGTCGACCTTGCCTGCCTTCCTGTCGAGGACAATGCTGTGGCCGGGATAGTACACGGACCCTATCATAACTGGCGCTCGCCTTCCGGGCTGGCCTCCGAACATCGTACCGGAAACGTCGAAACTCACCTGTTCCCTCTGAAATCTGAACATCAATAACCTCCTGTAAGATAATCCCTCAATTTCATCGCCAGGCTAACTGAGTCGACCTCATCGACCCGTCCGTCGACAGGATTCAGAATGATACCTGGTTCCGTTCCTATTGTAATGAACGGAGAGGTTGTGGACAACCTTTCCGTGGCCATTGCCAACATGCCTGAGACAATCCTATCCGACAGGATATGCATGCCTTTCCCCAGCCCCTCACCCGCCTTTAGGATTGTGGCGGAATGAACCATGATTGGGGGGGAGTCAAAAGGTTTGTCTCCACGGTCGTTAAGAGTTATGAGCAGGTCGATTAGACGTTCCCGCTCCTCATCCGTGAAGTGATACACCGGGTCGTATTCGATTATCTCGTCAGCCTCTTTGGGTTCCACGAGATCGTGAATTCCGACCTGGGCCCTGAACCTATCCACCGTTTCTGTGGTTGTATTGCACAGGAAGGGTATCGGTGCCCTAGTCCCTATGATGCGCATGTCATCATCGACACCGTTTCGGTGCAGATTCAAAAGAGCGTCGCCAGGATAATGGCCGAATTCCTCTCGGCCGCACACGACAAGATGCCTTATCTCTGGACGCGATACGATATTGGCGATTATCTTCTCTATTCCCAGATTCTCGGTCTTGTATGTCCCGATTATCCGACAGAGATGATCGGGGACTTCAACGGTACCGCGACCGACTATCGCAACGGCAACGCTGGAATCGCTTTCGTTCAACTCGTAATCGCCGGCTATTGTGGGTTCAGAATCCTCGGGCATTATCACACGACCGATTCGCAATAATCCAGTATGATGCGATGATCGATAGATCGCTCCTTCAGTATTTCGGATATCGTGTCCAAGGATATCCTGCGAACCACTGGATCCCAGATACCGTGGACTATCACATGCAGCAACAGCCTTCCTCCCTTGAAACCCTTACCGGCCAGCAGGTCCTCGGACTCAACGCCTGTCTTCATTGATACCAGATTCGCCCGTAGAAGACGGTCGTCAGGCGTCAGTAGGCAACCTTTGACATGTCCTATGAAGTCGGCCCCTCCTGCAAGACAGTTCTCTGTGACGCGCAGCATCACCGTCCGCAGCAGTTCATCCGCACCTTCTGAATCAAGGTCCACGTTGGTCATCTCCAGGTTGACGGCGAACTTGCCGAGCTCGTCCATAGAACGATGCCTGTCCAATTGTGGTTCAGTCATTCCTACCACCGTACTGCTCTTTGAAAATGCCTCCATCCACTGCATCATAGTAGCGGACGGAATCCTCACTCTCTATCAGGTCGGCCAATTCAGAAACGCCTTGACCTGTCCTACCGGAACCTGACAATATCCTGACGTTTGGATTTATCTCCCTTATCTTATCGTGTGACCAGGCGATGGACTCCTCATCACAGATATCCACCTTATTGACGAAGACCAGGTCCGCTTCTTGTATCTGCGTCTCAATGAGACGCCCGACGAACTGAAGCTGGTCGGGAAGAAGGCTGCAATCAACGAAGGTGCATATCGGGGCGTGGGATATGTCTATGCCGCTCTTGCGTGTCGCCTCTTCCACGGCTTTTTTGAGACCCCATGGGATGGCCACTCCGGTCGGCTCAACCAATATTATGTCTGGTTTAAATGAGAGGTAAAGGTTCATAACTGTGGTGCTGAAAGTTCCCTGCACCTCACAGCATATACATCCGCCGGCAACCTCCTTCACTTCCATCCCCTTGGACCGCATGACCTCCTGATCGACGTTTATGTGACCGACGTCATTCACTATCAGCGCCACCTTGTTGCCTCTCGTTCTGAGTTCCGATGCCATGGCGGTCAGGAAAGTCGTCTTCCCCGATCCTAAAAAACCTGTTGCCTGTGCAATCCGCAAACTGCCTCACCCGTCATCGTACCGTACTGGATTGTAGATAAGTTTAATCATCGGCTTCTTGGAAAATCAGAAGTATATCGGACCACGACCTTGCCAGCTTCCTGCCGTGGTATCTTTTCATCTCTTTTCCCTGCGTTTTTCGTTGCAAAGATGTGCTGGGGAACATCGAGATGACCTCATCGGCATCCTGATAATGGTACATGATGCCGTTTCCCCGGAGGAAACTGTGCGGTTCCACCTCCTTGCCCTGACCATACCTCATGTCCTCCCTATCGAAACCCCGGAGAAGGATCCATCCGCCCGGGCGGATGCATCTGATGATCTCCTTGGCTGCAACTGCGCGGTCATGCGTGGTAAGATGGTTCAAGACATGAACGGCCAATATTCCATCGAAGTAGGCATCTGGAAAAGGTAGTTCCCTGACGTCAGCGACCTTGACCTCGACATCAGCACCGAATCGTCTCCGACATATCTCAACGGCGGAGGATGAGAAATCGATTGCGAACGCTTCCGCACCTGATTCCAATAGCCTTTCCAGTGTCTTACCGCTGCCACAACCGAGTTCCAGAACCCTACGGCCTTTGCAGGGAGGGATATCGAGATCGGCGACACCGCGCCAACCCATCGGCTGACTCTGGTAATGGGATTCCCATTCCTCGACGGAGGGGCGGTGCGGAGGCGATTCCACCATTGTGTGGTGAGTATCGTGAAATCTTATTTATCCTCCTGTGCGCCATCATACCTCATGGATGAGAAAGGACAGGTCGTTCAGCAGCTCTCCCGCATACCCGGAGTGAGCGAGAAGGCCGCCGAGGGGATGTTTCTGCTCGGTATCAGATCGATAGATGATCTGAAGGGAAAGAACGGGGACGACATGTACGCCGCCCTCCGCGACCGTAAGGATTTCTTCGCCGAACCATGTATGCAGAAGATGCTGAAGATAGCCATCGGGATGGCTGACAAAGGATACGCGGATAAGTTCAAATGAGCCTGCAACCGCATAGTTTCGTCGCCCGTATGCCTAACGAGCCCGGTGCGCTGCACAAGGCAGCCGCGGTCTTGAAAAGGCACAACGGGAACATCGAACGCATTCAGTACGACACGCGAATCGATCCGAACACCGTGTTCTTCGAACTCAGTGCCGAGGGGGATGACCTTCAAGCCGCCTTGGATGAATTGGATGCCATGGGATATCTGAGACGCACGCTTCCGGTCCCAGCCTACTTGAAGTTTGACATTACGCTACCTCACATACCGGGTGCTCTGTTCGATTTCCTGGATATGATAACCGGTACTGGGACCAACATCGCCTACTTGGACTACGATGAAACGGTACCGAGGGGCGGTCCTTTGAGGGTGGCGGTGGTCATTGATGATGGGGCTAGGGCCAATAAACTGCTCGACGTTCTGAAATCCACATACCCGTTGGAGATCATAGAACACAGCAGTGTCAACGAGGAGCTCGACAGCAACGTTTTCTACGTACGATTCGCCCAGGAGCTACGTTCACTCATCCCCGGGGTCGATGAGGAATTCCTGTTGGGGTTTTTGCACAAGTCGAATCACATAGCGCAGGAGCTGACCCGTCGGGGTGAGGAGCCGAGGAAGGTATTGCGCACCATTTTGGACTCCGGCCTCATGCTCAAGGAAAGCGTCAAGCAAGGTTGTGCTGAAATGAATACGTTCGATGTACCAGGGGGGAGGATGCATTGCATACAGTTCCCTTGCGGAGGCAACTCCTATCTCCTTGACATCGGTGCAAGGATAGTGATAGACACTGGATTCGGATCCTACCGTGATCACCTCATAGCCTGCATAAGGGACATTGGCTGGGAACTTGACGATATCGATGCCGTATTGATAACCCACGGTGACACCGATCACTGCGGATCCGCATGGTCCCTCGGAGCAGACGTCCATATGTCCCCCCAGGCCTATGACATCGTGTCAAACTGTGACCGGTCATATGGTTCGGGATCGGAGGGAGGCCTCTTGGAGACCTTCTACACCCGCATGATAGACCTGTTCTCTGACGCGGATGACGCCGGGAGTGCCGTACTGCTCGGAGGCGATATCGGCTCGATGCACGGTTTCGATGTGCAGTCCGAACTTGACATCCGCGGTACTAGGGTGACAGTGATGAAGGGCCATGGCGGACATCAGGAGGGCCAATTGTTCTATCTGTTCCCCGACTCACATATCATCTTCACCGGTGACAGCCTGATCAACTTCTCCACCCTCTCTCCGGAGAGGAAGGAGTACATGACCCTGGCGAAAGTCCTCATGACATCTGTGAACGTTGACAGCGTCAAAGCGAAAGAGGAACGTGACCTTCTTATGGACCTTGTACGTATTTACCAGGACGGTTCAGGCACACCATTGATGATCTGCCCTGGTCACGGCGGGGTGTCAGAATTGAGGGGCGATGCCCTTCTTCCTTGGAATTAAGCAAGAATACTGCGACCGTGCAGAAGCAGGAAATGTCCGACAGCCATCAGCGTCCGGGCATGATTATCCTCCAAAGCACGGTACACCAGCAGTTCGGTCCTAGGTTCTGACCAGGTGGATATGTCGGTCATCTCCATCAAGTTGCAATCCTCGCTGTTGAAAAATGCCAAGGATGTGTTGGAGTTGTTGAGATACCTGATGATGAAGACGGTGCCGTCATTGAAAACGAGTCGTGGTTCAAAGGCGTTCGGTTCGGATATGGTGGCGAAGACCTCGGATTCGGTCGATACTTCCACCCTTGGCTTCAGAAGTCCTTTCTTCCTTATGTTCATCCCCTTGCCGCCGAACACGCACTCCACATTGACAGGGTCCAATTTCATACGACATAGCTCTCTGGACCCTTCGCGGAGAATGAATTCGTCCCCGGCGAGTGTCCAGTGCATCCTCTTACGCACCAGTCCTGAACAGAAAGCCATGTGTACTGGTTGGTAGTACTTATTTAAAAAGGTTATTGGGCGGGCCTAAAGCCCGCCCTTCCTCTTATCGTAGAGGAAAACGGCCAACAGAACCGCCACCGATATCGGTAGACCGATGACCAGGGGATCGATGACGGAATACGGGACACCGGGCCAGGTCGCGGCAGGGAACAGGAAGTCCCTCAACCCGATCTGTGTGGCGTTGGTGCCGTGGATGAACAGGCCCCATATCAACCAGGAAAACGTCCCGGCCACGATGCTCCATTTGGCCGCCCGGGTGTTGGGATTGTTCGCGAACAGCACGTGGGTGTAGGCGGGCAGCAGAGCCGCAGCCGTCAGACCCATGAACACCGCTGTCGACCGGGCGATTATGTTCGCGGGCATGTAATACGTCACGATAACGGTCACGACAATCATGACCATGGTGCCGATACGCGCCGACCGCATGGACCTCACCAACTCCTTGTCGTGTCCGAACAGGACCTCCTCAGCGGTGTG
>PWNH01000091.1 GCA_003557905.1 Methanomassiliicoccaceae archaeon
CATGGAGCACATTTTCAAAAAGAGAATGTCAGACGAGGAGCCGGACAAGAACTCCTACGAGAGTCTGCAGTCCTGGTACCTGGAGTTCAAGAACGTCCTAGAGATGCACCGCTTCATGCCCAAGCAAGAAGGTGTGCAGGGATCTATGGAGGAGTCCAGCGCCGAGGAGGAGGACCGTCGGCCAGTAGGGAAACCGAACAACGTCAGCTTCGCCAACCAGGACCACAACCGCCTGCTGACGGCGATCCGCATCACCGAGCACTATCTGGAGAAGATAGTGGTGCAGAAGGTTATGGGTAAGGACCCGCCAGAGGCCGAGCTCGAAAAACTGGACTACTGGTACCAGGAATTCGTCAACTGGAGGTGAGACATGGGAGTGAGCGTCTCGGCCGCGACCGCGATACTCCTGGTGGCCGCTCTGGTATCATTCGGTGTGGTATACAGCGCCCAGGATTCCGCGCAGACATCGTATATCGAGGACCAGTCCTTGATGGCCGATAGGCTGAACAGTGCGCTCATGACTGATTTGGAGATCAATACCGCCATATCCGTACACGACGGCCCTGACTTCCAATACAGCAACATCACGATGACCAACACCGGCTCGACAACCATAGACATGGACAGTTTGAGACTCATGATCAACGGTGTCTTCATACCTTACTCATATGATTTCCTCGGTATTGACGGTTATCAGATGTGGCTTCCGGGCGAGGTCATCGTGCTCACGATCGACATGGAGTTCGACATCGATGAAACCTATCGTATCTGGGCTTTCACCCCCAACGGGGTCACCGACCTTCTGGTCTATGGAGGGAGCTGATGGGAGCATCGGTATCCGCGAGTCACGTCATATTCATGGTGGCGGCCATCATCGCAGCGACCGCCGTCGGGGCGGCTATGATCGGCATAGCCTTCACCCTGGCCGAGGACCTCAGTGACAACTCGGAAAGCCTTTCGGAGAAAATGGGGTCGGACATCAAGATAGTGAACGACCCTGCTATTGTGCCTTACGTCGGAGGCAATCTTTCGTTATACGTCCTGAACACCGGTGACATCCCCTTGGACAATGAGAGTTGGATCGTGGTCATAGATGGACGTCTGGTGCCCAACGCGAACGTCGTACCGCAACAGTCAGCCCCTCACTTCCATGGTGAAGTGGTCGAGTTGAGGGTGGAATACTCGCTGACCGCTGGTGACCACACCGTCATGGTCCGTCATGGAGACAAGGCCTTTGATAGTATGAGGTTCAGGTTGTGATATGATGGAGGTCAACAGGGATGCCCATAGCAACGAACTGATGATTGTTCACCTCCCCCGTGACGAGTTCGCCAAGAAGATAGGGCTGGGGATACCCAAGGCATCCAGTATGCTCATAGAGGGCGAGGAGGGCTCGGGAAGGAGTGTCGTGTCACAAAGGCTAGCCTACGGACTACTGGAGAACGGTTACAGCGTCACCTACATATCCACCGAGCTCACACTCAAGGATTTTCTCGACCAGATGTACTCCATGAAGTACAACATCGGTCCTTACCTCATCAAAACATCGCTAAAGTTCATACCCGTTCTTCCCATCATTGGTGACAGTATGCCCAAGGAGGGTTACCTGAAGACGTTGATGGAGAATCCCTACCTCTACGCCACCGATGTGACGATCATCGACTGTTTTGGAGAGATGCTGCACTCCATAAACGGCAGCTCAGATATGGACCGCTACCTGGAGCACATGAAGAAGACCGTACATGGCGGTAAGACGCTCATAATGACCGTACTGAAGAATCAACCTGGTATAGAGCGTCTGCGCCAAACATGTGACGTGTATTTTGACCTCCAACTCAAGAGTTCGTCCTATGGTATCCGACACATCATCAGGGTCCGCCGCTATCTCAAGGCGAGAGGCAAGGTCGACAAGATGGTGGAGTTCCGTGTCGAGCCCGACGTCGGATTGATCATCGAGATAACAGAGGTGTCGGGATGAAGAAGAGTGTCTTCGCCGTCGCTGACGAGAGTCCATTGCTGAAGGCCTACCTGGACGATATGCCGGCGGGTATGGGCCCTCCTCCGATGTACCATGATGCACTCACCGTGAAGGAGCTCAACGACATACGTAAGTCCGCGCTCTATGAACCGGCCGCCGCCAACATCATCTACTCCGTAGGAGACGACCTTGGTGAGGCGTACATACACCTCTACCCTCCTCAGAACAGTTACATATCGGTGGAGTGGCCGATAGTGGACGACAAGAAGGTCCTGCTGGACAAGATACGAGCTGCCATGTTGGTGCGAGCCGCCAAGGCGAAGGCCATCAAGACCGATGAGGAACGGAAGGAGCTGATCGACGACCTCTTCAACGAGGTGGTGAGGACCAAGGACCACGGCTTCGTCGACCGCATACGCAAATCATACTCCATACCGGTCCCGGAGGAGGACCGTGACCTATACCGTTACTACATCCACCGAGATATCAACGGATACGGGCCGATCAACACCATCATGCGTGACCCCTACATCGAAGATGTGCACGCCATAGGCATTGATAACATCCACCTCATACACAAGGCCTTCCAGTATGGTCTGGAGAGCAACATAAAATTCGAAGACGATAACCAACTGAACAGTTTTCTGATAGCCCTCAGCGAACGCATCGGTAGGCCGGTCACCCCTACCAGGCCGATAGTGGACGGCGCCATGCCCGACGGTTCTCGTATCAATATCGTCTACTCCGAGGATATCAGCCGTAAGGGCTCCTCCTTCACCATACGCAAGTTCGCCGCCGAACCGATATCCTGTGTGCAACTGGTTAAATGGGGCACGATGAGTGCCAAGTTGGCCGCCTACATATGGCTCTGCCTGGAGAACAAGATGAACATGATCTTCTCCGGTGAGACCGCTTCTGGAAAGACGACCTCGCTCAACGCCATACTCTCATTCATAGACCACCGTAACAAGATATTCTCCGCTGAGGACACTCCCGAAGTGAAACCGCCGCACGACACCTGGCAGCGTCTGGTCAGTCGCGAGTCGGGACCGAAGGAGTATCGGGTGACGATGTTCGACCTCATGCGCGCCGCCCTGCGCTCCCGTCCGGACTACCTGATCATCGGTGAGATAAGAGGCGAGGAGGGGAGGGTGGCCTTCCAGGCCATGCAGACCGGCATACCCGTTCTATCGACGTTCCACGCCGCCAACGCCACCAAGTTCATCCAGCGTTTCACCGGCGATCCGATAAACGTGCCCATGACCTTCATCGACAATGTCAACGTCCTAATGTTCCAGTCGGCGGTGAACGTTGACGGTAAAATTCTCCGCCGTGTCACGAGCGTGGAGGAGTTCGTCGGCTACTCCAAGGAGGAGGGCGGTGTGCTGACCAAGAACGTGTTCAAGTGGGACCCCGTGTCGGACACCCATCAGTTCCGCGGTTTCCAGAACTCCTATATCCTGGAGGAGAAGGTGGCCGCGGAGCACGGTTTCCTGGACAAGCGTAAGATATACGAGGAGCTGGACAAGAGGGAGGCCATAATCAAGAAGATGGTCGACAACGACATAACCGACCACCGCGCCGTCAATGCTGCGTTGGTGAAATACTTCGAAGGTGGTGTGGAGAACCTACCGTTCTTCGTCTAGGTGATTGAAATGCTGGAGAGGATCTATGAGACCATAAAGAACGAACCAGGGAAGTACCTGGTCTATGTGGTGGCGCTCACCATGCTCATCGGGACGGTGGTGCCGACCATCATCCTGTACAGCATAGACCTTGGTCCCGCCGGTCTCGACCTCTACCTGATACTGCTATCCCCCGGACTACTTGTTTTCCTGATTTCGATAATACCCTTCTTGCAGGTGGGCATAGAACGTAAGCGCGTCAATCAGACCATGCCTCTGTTCGTCACACACATGGCCTCCATGGTCACCTCCGGTCTTCCCTTGGAGAAGGTGTTCGGTTTCGTGGCAGAGATGCGAGACTACGGCATCATAGCCGAGGACTGCGCCGAGATACGCAACCTGATAGTCAACTACGGTATGACCGTCTCCGAGGCGGCGAGATTCCGTGCCGATGAAATCCGCAACGACATGGAGCGCGATTTCTTCATCCGTCTGGCGCATGCGATCGACGTCGGCGATGAGATGAGCAACTTCTTCAACTACGAGCAGGAGATAATCATGGACGAGTTCCTCATCAACGGCGAGGCCACGTTGAAGAACATGGAATTCGTCAAGGAGATATACGTGGCGCTTATCGTGGCCATGGTGTTCCTGGTGGTCTTCGTTGCCATCATCCCCTTGGTGGGGGGCGGTGTCAACGAGATGATGCTGCTCGGTATAACGTTCACCTTCTTCGTCCTCGAGGTCATCTTCCTTCTTTTGGCGATATTCGTGATGCACATCGACCGCCTGTGGTATCCATGGTCGGTAAAGATGTCCAAGGGCATGATGACCTCCACCGACATGCTGATCATCTACCTGATAGGGTTCAACGTTCTGGCGATAGCCTTGTTGCTGGGATACGTGTGGGTGGTGGGATTGGAGCTCCGTATAGCTCTCCCTCTGGTCAGCAGCCCCCTGCTCATATCCGGCATACTCATATTCCGCGAGGAGTCAAGGATAAGCAACCGTGACAACATCTACGGTTCGTTCATACGCGCCCTGGGACGGTCGATGGAGGCCAGTTCCGCCAGCCTTCCTTATTCGGTGCGACAGATAAGTAAGCACAAGTTCGGTTACCTTTCCTTGGCGATAGAGAACCTCTCCAAGCGTCTGGATACCTCCATCGACCCCGACCTTGCTTGGGACCACTTCATAGCCGAGACGGAGAGCAACTTCATCGACAAGTTCACCAGGATGTACATAGACACCACCGGCCACGGTTCCAGCCCGGAGAAGACATCCTATTTCATATCCAAGAACATGAACAAGTTCCTCGCCCTGAGGAAGAAGCGTGACGTCTTCGTGTCCTCCATGACCGGAGTGGCCTACGGCACGATGGTCGCCCTGGCGGGCACCATGTGGATAATGTATGCGATCATAAAACACATCGGCCTGGTCCTGGAGTCCATGTACCAGGGCATCGGCGAAGGCACCGCTGCCGCATTCATGACGGACATAATCAACCCCAGCTACGACCTCGAGGTACTTTCCCTGGTGGTACTGGTGATACTGACCATACACGCTGCGGTATCATCCCTCACACTGAGCACCATGAAGGGAGGCCATTGGTTCAGCGGTTCATTCCATTTCAGCGGCATGATCATCATAGGCGTCGCCTGCACCTATATGGTGGATGCATTCATAGGGGTGATACTGGTATGAGGTATTGTCATGACAGGTGAAAGGAGAACACGGATGAGGAGCCGGTCGGCACGCACCGCCTGTATAGTCCTGGCTCTAGCCCTCCTGATCGTCATGATACCTCCTATGCCCGTGGACGCCGGGGACGACCGCATCACCATGGTGATCGACCGTTCCTACGGGATGCCCGTGATCGACGGTGAACCGTTGCGGGCGGAGATAAACGGTCTTGAACAGCGTATGATGGACGACGTCCCTTACAACCTTCCCGTGGAAGAGTTGGAGGTGGACCTTAAGGATGGTGAGGTCCAAGACCTGCGCATCGACTACATCCTCTCCGCCGAGACCTCCTTGGGGATGGTGGACCTGCCGATGCTCGTTATGAGCTCTCCTCACGGTGACTCGCCCGCAGGTAAGGGTGATTCCCGTACATCATACGTCAACAACGATGGCGTCTACGATCGTCGCGGTGAGAACTTACTCCTCCTCTCCATATCTCCCGTCTCCTTCGACCCAACCACCAAGGAGATGTGGTACGTTTCCGAGGTCACAGTTATCATATCCTATACGGTCGAAGAGGAGGAGCCCGGACCGCAGCCCACATCCTCCTCTTACGACCTCTTGATCCTCAGCTGTCCGATGCTGGAGGATGAGTTCGAACGTCTCGCCGGTTGGAAGGAGGGCGTCGGTTTCGATGTTCGTTTGGTGAACACCACGGCCGCCCTCGACGGCTCAGCGCTCAGCGCCCCGGCCCTGAAATCCTACATCAACAACGAGTACAACGTCAGCGACATATCCCACGTCCTGCTCGCCGGCGATGCGGACGCCATTCCGGGATGGTACGTGACGCAGACCATAACCATAAACAATGAACCTTTCACTGATCACCTGCTCTCTGACCACTATTACTCATCATTCAATTATGCAGTGGACTGGACAACGACGATATACCCCTATGCTGACGTCAACGTCGGCAGGGTCCCGCTGAGCAACGCCGCCGATGCAGGTGTATGGGTGGACAAACTGCTCGCCTACGAGTCCCGGAATGAAGCCTCACATTTGGACGAGGTCCTGTTCATCGGGGAGAAGCTCGATGATGTCACCTGGGGAGGTGACGTTAAGGACACCATAGAGTCCCACATCCCAATTTCTTACAACATCACCAAGCTCTATGAGCGTGACCAGGGTGTGCTAAGTTTCAATGATGTCAGTGCCGCGATCACAGACGGGGCGCACATAATCAACCACATGGGCCATGGTAACAATAGATTTCTTGCAGAGATAACCGATTCCAACGCTGAACTGATATCCTCCCCGATGCCCAACATATGGTACAGCCAAGCCTGTGAGGTGGGGGCGTTCGACTACGAAGACAACGTGGCGGTCGCCATGCTGGGCGA
>PWNH01000088.1 GCA_003557905.1 Methanomassiliicoccaceae archaeon
GCCAAGCACCACGCTAAGGAGAAACCATGAGACAAGTCAGCAGTTTACGACACACACGATGGGAGTGTAAGTACCACATCGTTTTCATCCCGAAGTATCGCCGGAAACGCCTTTATGGTGTAATTCGGCGGGAGTTGATCGAAGTTTTCCGGTCTCTGGCGAGGCAGAAGGAGAGCGATATCGAAGAGGGTCATCTGATGCCCGATCACGTTCACATGATGATATCGATCCCGCCGAAGTACGCTGTTTCTCAGGTGGTCGGATTCATCAAAGGGAAGAGCGCGATCCATATCGCCCGGATTCACGCGGGTCGCCGGAGGAACTACGTGGGCCAGCATTTCCGGGCCCGGGGCTACTTCGCTTCAACGGTGGGGCGAGACGAACAGGTGATCCGGGACCATCCGCAATCAGGAGGCCGAGGACCGGCGACTGGATCAGCTAAACTTGATGTTACGCCCCCTTTAGGGGGCTCAAGGAGCGCTAGCTCCGTCACAGTCCGCTTCGAGCGGCTCACAATTAAAGCCCCCGGCTTTGCCGCGGGATACTTACTATCCACCGTCGCGCAGATTTAGTTGTCGCTTTCATCCGATCTAAGAGACTATGGCCACGGTGTCGAAGAAGGTGCCGTCCAATGCGTTGAGTGGGACGCTGCGCACCCATGTGCCCTCTGCGCGCTGGTAGCCCGCGGTCGCGAAGGCTTTGGACCAACGCTCCGTGGTTCTCACTCGTAGCACGGACGTCATCTGTTTCGTCGTCACCTCGATGGTGGCGTCGCCGTCCGAGCGAGCCAATACGAGCCTACAACGGTCCAGACTGCCTAGCGCCCATGGGTGTTCTGGTTTGTCGAAGTCTTGAAGTTCGCCGGCTTCCCAGCGGTCTCTGGCCTTTAAGAATAGTCCGTAGGTGAAGAGGTCAACGTAGTAACCATTGAGCTGAGTTTTAGAGAGTAGATAGACGGTCTCCGACTCGAACCTGAGCATTCGATGCTCGCACTCGTTGATGAGGCGGGCATCGTTCGCTAGGACTCGCCGCCATTCCTCGGCCCCGTCTTCGAGCCCTTCGGATATCACGCTCCGGAGTGAGGTGGCGGGGTCAGCCGGATCAATCCGTTCGAATACGGTTCGAGCGATCTCACGTCGCTGCTCACGGTCGTCGTGCTTGGTGTCGGCTCGCAGAAGCCGCTTCCAACTTGCGTCTCGGTCTAGATCGTCAAGCAGGCTGAAGTTCTGGCCTCGGCGGAGAAGATAGTCGCCCTTCGTGAGTAGGGCACGTTCCCAGAGATGCTCTTCGGGTGAGCCCGCTGGTTCGAGACCCCGTTTGTCGGCTGGAAACATCGCGCAGGCGCGCTGGTACCAGTCGTCGAACGACGCCTGGAGGCTCGAATGATCAGAGGTCCGAGAGGCGCGTTCGCTTACTCCGAGGTCCCATGCCCCCGACCATTTAAGCAGAAACTGCAAGTCACCGCGGAAGTAAGGGTGAACCTCGGCGCCCTCGATGGGCGGCCGCCAATTTGGATCCGCTAGTATCAACCGTGCTTTGATACGCTCTTCGACTCGCTGGTCCCGGTTAAATCCGCGGCTCAGGTCATGTTCGGCAGCCAATCGCGCGAGTAAACCATCGCTTGCTCCAGCATCGTGCATACGCGCAATTGATCTCAGCGCGACCACCAACCGCTCGACGCGATCAACATCGGAGTTGTCGACAAGATTGCAGACGAGGCGCATCCAGTTATGGAATGCGCTCCGAGCGGCATGTCCTTCGAGGGAATCGGAACGGGCAAGAAGGAACATCCCATATGCCGAGAACTTCGCCCAATCCGGAAGGTTGATCCCGAATCGACCGTCCGGAGTGAGTAAGTTCTCGAACGCAGCCCGCTCGTCAAAGAAGTCGCTACGGCCAATGAAGTCGAGTTCGCCTCCTGGAGCGGCAGCAAACACGTCGAGAAGTCTCACCAGCCGAAGAATGAACGAACGGCCAAGGCAGCGAATCTCCTGGTAGAAGTGCAGATTTGGGATCGGTTCCTGAAAGAGTCGCTCGACCTGTGTATCCAGAACCTCGTTGTTGGGGTTCTCCTCCAAGGCGCAGTGCACCAGTGCGATAGCCTTAACAAGCTGGACAAAGCGCTCATCGATCTCGTGCGTTTGTTTGTCGCGATGGTGCCAGAGGAAATCCGTCCACTCACGGTCGATTCGATCGCTCAGGTACTGGCTCCATGTGCGTGACCCATCCTGGTATCGTTCGTTACCGAAGAGCTCCTCTTTGTAATGCTGCAGCTCCGCTTTGAGTATCTCGAAAGACGTTAGCGGCTTGCCCCGTGCGTTCATCTTCACGTAGAGGTCGTCCGATAACTGAAAATCCCGAAGGTGCAGTAAGTGAAAGGTGATGCGCGGATTCTCTTCATTGATCAACCGCTTGTAAGCGCCCTTAATCTCTTTGAAGCGGTCGTGAATTGCATCCAGCGCGGAGAGACAGCCGGCGACCGTGGGATCACGCTTCCACGCACGAAGGAACCACGTTCGGTCCGCGATCCAGTCGGACAACGCAACGCCAGGCGCCGCAAGAACCGATGGGTTGACATTCTCTGAGATGAGTGCGTCGAGGAACTCTTCGGCGCTTTGGCGGGTGCGGTAGCTGAACGAACTGGCGCCATGCGCCTGCAACCAGCTGCGAAGGTCGGATTGACATGAGTCACGCTGCGCCAGATACCAATGAAGCAGAAACAGCGTTGTCAGGCGCTGTTGCCCATCGAGCGGCTCCAGAGCGCCTGTGTCTTCAAGCCAACGACCGTAGACAAAGTCTAGGTCGAGCGGGGCGATGGTCGTATTGACCAGGACCCTGCGGATTTCTTCGAGGAAGGTGGCCAATATTTGTTGGCTTCGATGGTCATCGCGACCTTGGGCGTAATCTCGCTGGATCATCGGAATCACTACCCGGCACTCTTCACGAAATAGTCCGCGGAAGGTCTGCACGCTCATGGGGTGTCCTCCACGATCGGTTTGAAAAAGTTCAGAAGTGCGTCGCGCTGTGCACGGCCATACTCGATCTGGTCTTCGCTGTCCCAGAGCAGCAGCTGGGCCGCCTCCGGGTTGTAGTACTTGAGAAAGACGTTGCGGGTGCCAGGCGGCACGTACATACCGTCGCGGTCTAGTTCGATAATGCGCCGCCGTTTCACCGGGAAGATCGCGTTCTTGTAGGAGCGGTTAGTTCCCATATCGAGCAGGGCCAGGTTGGACAGACCGTTGTCCGACTCACGGGCCTCACTCTCCCCGCTCAGCGCTCGGACCCGGTTGAAGACCTGCTCGAAGCCATCCTTGTCAGGCGCATCTTCCGAGAGCAACAAATCGATTCGTTCAAGCAGCTGTTCCGATTCTTTGGCATCCCGGGAGCGTGCTGCCGGGCTGTAGAGGAAATCCCGGGCATGCTCCAGCCACGCCCGCCGACGCGCCGGGGCACCAGGGATGTATTCCGTAACCGACCGGATGTGCTCAATGTCCCATATATTCTGCTTGAACCCGTCGAAACGAAACCGCTGGGTTGGAGTGCGATTTCCCAACACTCCCGCCACGTTAAACAGGAGCAGCGCCGCCCTTAGCGGCCCTGGCCCCGTTCGATCATACTGCAGCGACTCGATACGTTCGTCGAGCCGGCTCTCCAGGTCATTTGAATCTTCAGGGAGCGGGGTCCTTGCCTGGCCAACAAACCGCCGCCATGCCATGCCCCGCAAGTAGCGATTGAACTCGGTCGCTGTCTTGCCGTGCCGAGCCTTGAGCAACTCCACAATTACCCTTGCGCTGGCATCGCGCCCGCCAGGCGCGACGGCGACGAGGGCCCCGACGAGGTGGAAGAGGATTCGATCCTCGAACCACTCTTCGAGCACCTGCGCGGTCTGGCGGCGGAACGTAAGCCAAGACTTATAGGTGTCATGTTCCTGCGCATCGAGCCACGCTTGAAACGCAAAGTAGGTCGCGAGGTCATCTGGCTGATCGGCAAGTTCCGGCTGATGCACGCGCACGAAAATGTCAAACAAGTATTCGATGCGTGCAGGAGGATCGTGGTCAGGGGAGCCGCTCTGAAGGAAGAACCAATACTCCGGGTTATGCAGGCGCTTTTCGATGAGATCCCAGTCCTGCGCTATCCGGTGGCGGCGCTGTACCTCCTCGTCCGTCGCATCGTCCCCGCGCAAAAACAAAGCCCGAATCAGCTCCGCGCTCGTTAGTGGAATCCGCCCGACATTGAGGCGGATGAAGACGGCGCGCGGGTCCTGCTCTTCAGAGAGTTCGTACCAAATGACACGAACGTTGGCGCCGCGGTCGCTGGGCTGTGTTAGGCACTTAAGGAGGTCGATCCGCGCCGAGCCATCTCTGTCGTTGAACCAGTCCACGATGGCCTCGCGGGCTTGGAACATGTGGTGGTAGTCCACGTTGGTCGACGATAGCTTGGGGTCAGGGTCGGCCAGATAGTCCGCGCTGTCCGCGCGGGTCTCGTATCGCAGACCGAACGGCTTCTTTCCAAGCAGGTGCGCGACTTCGGATAGGCAGCCGAGGAGCAAGTGAATGGTCGTCAGGCGTTGCTGCCCGTCGACGAGTTCCCAGGAGCCATCGTGTCGGCGGCGTACCACGATAGGCTGGAGGCAGTAGTAGCTGTCGCGTGATGGATCTGCGAAGAGGAAAGTTTCAAGGTCATCAAGCAGCGCCGTAACCTGTTTTGGTGTCCACCGGTAACCGCGCTGGTACGACGGAACGAAGAACTCCTCGTCGAGGAGCTCGTTTATGGGACGAAGTCGAAGTTGTGTGGCGTCCTCGCTCATCGGGCCTTTCATGGATGTAGATGCCGGTCAACCTGGCTAAAGTTGGTCGCGGATCGTGTAGCTCAGGTCCCTCTTGGCCGCTCTATTGACGAGCTGCGCCTCAAGCATGTGACAACTCTAACCCCGATTTCATGCGACGACAAGGTTGTGGTCGGCGACACGGCAAGACAGATTTTCTGCCAGCAATCCGGAGTAATCTGGCGGACCAATCTTGCAGTAGCAATCATCTGGGACACCCACGATGTGCAGGAATTTTTTCTTACAGCGCGACACGACAGTCTGAGCATTTCACGACGCTGGGTCAGCTACTCTCATTGCACGAGTCGATGCCTGAACCCTGCCTTTCTTTGTGGCATGGACCAGCCGACCGGATACTGCTCTCAGAGGCTATGGGAAGTCACCAAAAATCCTGCTGAGCGTGAAACGCACGTCCAAGGGACCGAGAATAGCTACTACCGCGCATTCGGCACTGCCGAAGCACCGAGCAAAGAGGCTACCGAACCGGCCCAGCGTTGGATGAAAGGAGTATCCGGGGGATTCGCCCTCAAGAAACTAGGAGAACAGCCAGTCCCTTGGTGACGTCCTCCTGCTCTGAACTTCCGACCGACCGGAATCAGCCGGGAGCCAGCCCATAGGCGAAATCGGGCCCAGACGACCGGCGCATCGCTCGATACGCCCAATCGCAGGCAATTCAGCCGCACTTTAGCCTGCTCTGATGTCCAGCCGACGATGGCGAGGCAAATTCAGCCAGGGAAATCGCGGGTGTCGTGGTTTTGCTCCCGCAACACGATCAGTGTCTTCGGTAACACCCAAGTCAAAGTGCACATCCGTACTTCCACAGGAAATCCGATACGATCCCGTCCTCGTAGAATGGCTGTCTGGCACCGCCGGGTACGCTGAGATAGCCTCAAATCTTTCACATGTATGCCTCGGAGCCGTCCCTAACCGGACCAAACATTCCTGTGTCTATCAAGGAATTCCACACTTTCTTTAGTCCTTGGCCCGTGACTTGATTTACAAAAAGTGACGATCTACTGCCGTGTGGTGAACCGAGGATGTAAGGGCGCATCAGCTCCCAAGGTTCCGCAACTTGTGCTGACCTCCAGGTTGGGACTTCCTTTTCTAGTAGCAGAGGAAGTGCAATTGATAACGGAATCGTGCCGTCATCCAAAAGTGGCATATTCCAGCGACACTTGACCAATATTGGTTCTGCGTCCGGATGGTAAAACTGAACATCCAATCGCTCGGCTGAAATGCAGACTAGGGGGTCATATTCAAGCTCGCGGACAGATTCAAGAACGGCTTCGGTATTTCCATAAGGGCAGGTTATAAAGCCATTAACAAAATAAACCGTATGGTCGAGCCCCCGATAACCACAACCAGTGCTCGGCAAGGTTACCGGGTCGTCAGAGTTACCATTTGAAACCAGCGGATGCCACAACGGATAGTTCTCGACTGCGGAACCTAATTCAGAGATAACTTCCTTAAATCTTTTCCTGGCACGCTCCCTTTGACTTTCGCTTAATTCCCGAGCCAGGAGATAGTTCCTCGCTCGCTCGGACATCAGGTCGGCTGCGTCATTGGCTCTGAAGGGCATTGTCAATCCAGAATCGGGTGGTGAACATAATACGCTTTTATTGCGCATGTAGCAATAGTTTTATGCGTGTTTTCGAAGATCGTGCAAATTCCGCGCGATATCAAGATCATAACGGCCTTATCGAACCGCTGGGCATGATCTGAATGGAAAAATGCCGACCAGAGGGCGTCCGTGATCGCTGCCACGCTTTGCTGTTTTCAATCTCCATGGCCCTGAAGAAAATCAATACGGAACCCTAC
>PWNH01000034.1 GCA_003557905.1 Methanomassiliicoccaceae archaeon
ACAGAAAAAGAGTTGTAAAGGGTTTTCCGGCCAGAGGGCTCTGAACCGAAAATCCACGAATTGAATTTCAAAACCCGATGTCTGGCTATTTTTAGTGCGTTTCCCGGCGGGAGCACTAATTCTCAACCATCATATTTGTTCTAACGTTTTTACTTCAACAAAAAGCGTTGGACATTCAGATTTCTGAACAAGCTGTTAATCCAGACCGGTCCCGCCCTTAGGCAACAACGATATTTTTGCCCCTGCATAACACTTGCCGGACATCAGTAACCAATATTCTGGTCGTTAAACCCCTTTAGCTTCCCATTTCAAGCCAGCTTGAAAATATTTCATATAGATTTGAAAATAAACAATGAAAATAATTAAGTTATAAATATTCGAAGGTAGAATATTACTAACATTCTGGTAACTTATCGCTCATAACAGGTGAGGAGGTTGAGAGAAATGGATGACAAGCGCGAATGGTACAATCTGACTGCCAAGGAATCCATGGACCGGCTCGGTACAACTCCACGGGGACTGTCCTGGGACGAGGTCGGGACTCGGCAATCTGAGCTCGGCCCCAATGAACTGACTGACAAGAAGGCTGTCAGCAAGCTAACAATTCTCTCCGCTCAACTCCGCAACCCTCTGAACCTGGTTCTTTTAGCGGCCGCAGTGGTCTCATACATAGGGGGCAAGACGCTTGATACGATAGTTATCGCGATAATTATCACATTCAACGCCCTGATGGGATTCATCCAGGAGTACAAGGCGGAGAAGGCGATCGAGTCCTTGCGCTCCCTGTCGTCCCCGGAGGTGGACGTACTCCGTCTCTGCCCCGAGGGTGAAACCAAAACATGCTTCGAAAGCAGGATTAAGGCCACCGAACTCGTTCCGGGGGACATCGTGGTATTGGAGGCGGGGGACAAGGTCCCCGCCGACTGTCGTGTGATAGAGGCATTCAACCTCGAGGTCGATGAATCCTTCCTGACCGGAGAATCCTCCACCGTTGCCAAGACCGTCAACCCTATGGACGGTGAGGTCCCCGTTTCTGACCGGAGGAACATGCTCTTCTCTGGCAGCAGTGTGACTCAGGGAAGGGGCAGGGCAGTGGTCGTCTCCATAGGGATGGGCACGGAGATAGGCAGGATAACGGAGTTGATAAGGGAGTCCGAGGTCGGAGAGGCGCCTATCCAGAGGAGGATCAAGGACCTCAGTATCAAGGTTGGTGTTTTCGCCATATGTGCTAGCTTGCTGATATTCTTAATCGGTTACCTGCAATCCCTCGACACCTACGATCTTCTCATGTTCTCGCTCGCCGCGGCCGTTTCAGCGATACCCGAGGGGCTGCTGGTGACCCTGACGATAATCCTCTCGGTAGGTGCGTTCAGGATGGCGCGCAGGAACGCCCTGATACGTAAGCTCAATGCCGTTGAGACATTGGGATCGGTCACCGTTATCTGCAGTGACAAGACCGGTACACTGACCACCAACCAGATGACGGTGAGGAGGATTTGCGCGGATGGAACGGACTTCGAGTTGAGTGGCGTCGGCTTCAATCCTCAGGGAGGCATCGAAGGTTTCGATGAGAGAAATGCTGAGGAGAACACGGGCATCGGCATCCTGTTGCACGCCATCGCCCTTTGCAACGACGCCCGTCTCCGTCAGCATGAGGTCGACGGGGAGGTCAGATGGGAGGTGGTCGGAGACCCGACAGAAGGGGCCCTGGTCGTCGCGGCCATGAAGGCCGGTGTGAACCACGAAAAACTGAGAGAGGACCATCCGAGGTT
Source organism: Methanomassiliicoccaceae archaeon (assembly GCA_003557905.1). GTDB lineage: Archaea > Thermoplasmatota > Thermoplasmata > Methanomassiliicoccales > Methanomethylophilaceae > PWHV01. Next base: position 1,773 of record PWNH01000034.1, read on the forward strand.
GGATGAGATACCCTTCGACCCCTCGAGGAGGTTCATGGCGACATTCCATGAGGGCTTCGGGTCAGGATCGAGATTGTTCCTCAAAGGCGCTCCAGAGGCGGTGGTCGACCTATGCACCCATGTCCGGATGGGGGAGGAGGTCATAGAGTTCACGGAGGAGATGAAGGACAGGGTAAGGTCCCGTGCGCTCTCGATGGCGTCCGAGGCCCTGAGGGTCCTCGGTGTGGCCTACTACGACCTGCCCTCCGCCGAGGTTCCTGCGATCAAGGAGAGGGTGTCCGCCGGCGAAGGCGGTCTGGTTTTCCTCGGCAACACCGGTATGATGGACCCTCCCCGTGCCGAGGTCAAGGGCTCGGTGGAGCTGTGCAAGAGCGCAGGCATCAAGGTGATAATGTCAACCGGGGACCACAAGGCGACCGCCGAGGCGGTGGCGGCTGAGATAGGCATATCGAAACCCGGCACCATCGCCTATACCGGTGTCGACATCGAAAAGATGTCGGATGAGGAACTGCAGCAGCTGGTTGAGGAGACGACCGTCTTCTCCAGGGTCTCTCCGGAGCACAAGAACCGCATCGTCTGCGCTTTGAAGAGAAACGGCAACATAGTCGCAATGACCGGTGACGGTGTCAACGACGCACCTGCCCTGAAGGCCGCTGACGTCGGCATAGCCATGGGCATCACGGGAACGGACGTCACCAAGGAGGTGGCGGAGATGGTGCTCGTCGATGACAACTTCGCGACCATAGTCAGCGCGGTGGAGGAGGGCAGGGTCGTCTTTGAGAACGTCAGGAAGGTCGTTCAGTACCTCGTGACAACGAATGCGGCACAGATAACAACACTGGTCGCCGCTCTGCTGCTGTTCCCGCAGCATCCCCTGATACTGTTGCCGATAATGATACTGTGGATCAATCTGGTCACTGACGGGTTCTTCGACAAGACCCTTGCATTGGAAGGCAAGGAGCCGGGTATAATGTCCAAACCTCCACGGCAACCGGATGAGACAATAATAGACCGCATGATGCTTCAGAACATAGTCATATTGGGTATATTCATGGCAGCCGGTACGTTGTATGTGTTCAACGCCACCATCAACAATCTCGGCATAGACAAGTCGCGGACCCTGGCTTTCGTGACGATGTCGTTGTTCCAGGTATGGAACGCATTGAACTGCCGGTCGCGCACACAGTCCATCTTCCAGTTGGGGGTGTCGACCAACAAGTACTTCGCCATAGCATTCGTGGCATCGGTGGTCCTGCTGTACCTGGCGACGACCCTGCCGCTGTTGCAGACCGGCCTGGGGACAGTGTCTCTGGGAGCTTCCGAATGGGCCACCGCACTCCTCCTGAGCAGCACGGTCCTTGTGCTAGAGGAGTTGCGCAAGGTAGGTCGCCGCAGGTCGATAAGTGGGAGTCATACGGGCTGATTGTGATTATCAACTCGAAATAGGGACAAAGGAGTGATGAGATGGGCGAAGCCGGAGACGATCCCAAAACTCTTTCATTTAATTCAATTAAGACATATGCCGACGTATGAAGACCCCATCAGATATTTTTTTGTCATGGCTATTCGTTGCCGATCAAGCCCATGATGAAATGAAAAGGGCGCACCGTTATTATGTTTGAGAAACTGAGAATGGGGAATTGAAGTCACAACCGAGTTTTTAACAAATCATAAGACATTCGTTGTTTGGTAGATGACAACGGTAAATCACTTCTCTGTCCTATGGGGATGCAATGCCTCGAATTATCTTACCTCCCGTTCATGATGGTTATCCCTCAAATAATCAATTTTTACTATACGCGGAGTTCTGTAAAGGATAAAGTAATTAAAAAAATACAAAATAATAGATTCTGTCGTAAAAAACATTTACCCAGATATATATACAATTTTTAATTATTTATTATGTTCAATGTCATTTTCTAACGGAACCTTTACTCAATACCATTAAATACAAACGAAAAAGTTACATTATCTCATCTAGGCTCAAAGCCATGAGGAAAGAGACGAAAAAGGGAGATGATACTGTTGGTTTTCGGCATATAGACAAGATCTGAAAAAAGCACTTCTCCTGTCCTATCCTCCTTGGCAGGAGCCTGGTTTAATAGATTTTTTCCAAAATTGGAGGAACTAAAATGAGAACGAATTTCTACCCCGGTATGGACTCCGTACAGGGCGTTAAGTTGGATTTCTTTGACGAGAACAGTCTAAGGATGATCGACTACGCCAGTATGGAGGTTCTGAAAAGCCCAGGTATTCAGGTATCTGACCCCGAAGCGCGTCAGATATTCAAGGATGCAGGCTGCGATGTCGATGAGGCATCACAGGTTGTGAAGATACCTGAATATCTGGTCAGGAAAGCACTGTCCACAGCCCCATCGAGCTTCAAGCTCTTCGGCCGCGACAAGAAGAACACCGTCAAGATGGAGCATAAGGGAAAGGTGCACTACACCTGTTTCGGAACCGGAATCCAGATGTGCAACTATCTGGGCGATGGAAAGTATGAGACCGTCGATTCAACTGACGAGGACTTGGCCAACACCGCCAAGATGGTCGACTGGGCCGACAACATCGATTACTTCTCTCTCGCAGTCTCTGCAAGGGACTGGGCTGGAAAAGGAGCTCAGGATGTCCATGAGATGTTCACAGCTCTCACCAACACGTCGAAGCACTTCCAGCACATCGACCCCGTGGGTGAGAACGTGGATTACTACTGGGATATGGCGGTCGCCTATTACGGTGACGAGAAAGAGGCTCGCGATAAGCCCCTGTTCTCGATGCTCGTCTGCCCCACAAGCCCGTTGGAACTCAGTGCCAGCGGTTGTCAGGTCATCATCAAGGGCGCTCGCTACGGAATTCCCGTCAACGTTCTGAGCATGGCCATGTCAGGGGCATCATCCCCGATATACCTGGCCTCGACCTTGGTCACCCACAACGCCGAGGTTCTCTCCGGCATAGTACTTTCACAACTCGCCGCTCCCGGCGCCCCTGTATGGTACGGAAGCTCAACTACGGCATTCGATGTCAAGAGGGGAACCGCCCCAGTCGGATCCCCGGAGCTGGGCATGATCAGTGCTGCTGTGGCAAAACTCGGACAGTACTACGGATTGCCTACTTTTGTCGCCGGCATATAGGGGGATGCCAAGATACCTGACGCTCAGGTCGGACACGAGAAGACCATAACTGGTCTCCTCCCGTCCTTGTCCGGAGCTAACACCATCTATGGTTCAGGTATGCTTGAGCTCGGCATGACATTCTCCTTGGAACAGCTTGTGATTGACAACGACATCATCACCATGATCAAGACCGTCATGGCTGGTATACCTGTGAATGATGAGACCCTGGGCCTGGAGGCTATCCAGAAAGTAGGCATCGGAAACAACTTCCTTGGCCACAAGACCACTCTCAACAACATCGACCTAGTTTCGGACCCCAATGTTATGGACCGGGACATGCTGGGCGACTGGAAGAACGCTGGATCAAAGGATCTAGCTACCGTTGCCCATGAGAGGGTTTTGGAAATAATGAAGACCCACAAGGTCAAGCCCATACCGGCTGACAAGCTCGAGGCCATGAAGGCAGTGGTCGACAAAGCTGACAAGGATTTCAAACTGAACTGAGGGATGCAAATGAGTGAAAACGAAATCATAGAGAAGGCAAGGCAAGCGGTCCTACAGTACGACATGGAAATGGCCGAGGAAGCTGCCGAGGAAGCGATCGAGGCAGGGCTGAACCCCGTGGAAGTGATCAACGATGGGTTCACCAAGGGCATGACCGAGGTAGGTGACCTGTTCGAGAGCAAGAAACTGTTCCTTCCCCACGTAGTCGCAGCCGCCAACGCCATGACCGCTGGAGTCGACATACTGACTCCGGAGTTGGAGAGGACCGGCGCATCCATGGGCGAAGGAAAGGGTACCGTGGTGATCTGTTCGATAGAGGGAGATATCCACTCTATCGGAAAGGACATCGTGGCTCTAATGCTGAAGATAGCTGGCTACGACATAATCAACCTGGGCCGTGACATACCCTGTGTCGACATCGTCGCCGCTGCCAAGAAGCAGAAAACGATGGGAGTCGCCACCTCCGCACTCATGACTTCCACGATTGTCAACCAGATCACCGTGGAGGAACTGATGAAAGAGGCCGGATTGAAGGACAGTGTCATCACCATGGTAGGAGGGGCTCCCGTCACCCAGAAATGGGCCGATCAGATCGGTGCTGACCTTTATTCCGAGAACGCCAGTGAGTGTGTTGTGAAGATCAACGCCATGGAGCCGAAGGCCTGAAGGTCCGTTCCCACTCACAATCCAAACCTTTTCCATTTTTAATATAAAATGGAGGCAAAAATAAATGGATTTAGAGCAATCTAGGCAAATAGAACACAAGAAGAGGATCAAAATCGGTTACACGATGGCCCTCTTCTGCGCCGTGCTCTGGGGTCTTTGGTATCTCCCAGGCGAGGCCGTGTGGGTGCTAGAGCCGTTCGACTCGATGTGGGTAGCGATAGACGCCACCCACGGAGAGTCTGTGGCTCTCGTGGTTATAGCTGCATTGATTACGGGGTTGAACGCCCTGACCGTGCTACTGGCTTTATTGCTGTGGAACGGAGCGCTCGGCAAGTTCAAAGAGATGAAGAGGACGATAAGGCAGATCAAGCCCTGCACCCGCCATTTCTTCTTCGCTTCGATCTTCGGCGGCCCTATGGCCATTCTCGGTTCGTTCATCGCTATAGGCTTCATCGGCGGCGGTTTCGCTGCCGTGGCAGCCTTGCTGTACCCAGTCG
>PWNH01000093.1 GCA_003557905.1 Methanomassiliicoccaceae archaeon
GGAGGAAAGCTCAACGAAGTGAGTTTCATCCATCAGGACCACAACCGTCTGCTGACGGCGATCAGGATAACCGAGCACTATCTGGAGAAGATAGTGGTACAGAAGGTTCTGGGAAAGGACCCGCCTGAAGCCGAGCTCGATAAACTAGACTACTGGTATCAGGAATTCGTAAACTGGAGGTGAGACATGGGGGTGAGCGTCTCGGCCGCGACCGCGATACTCCTGGTGGGAGCACTGATATCATTCGGTGTGGTATACAGCGCCCAGGATTCCGCGCAGACATCGTATATCGAGGCCCAGTCCTCGATGGCCGACAGGCTGAACAATGCGCTCATGACCGATTTGGAGATAAACACCGCCATATCAGTGTACAACGCTAGTGATGTTTTCCTTTACAGTCAAATAATCCTGACCAACATAGGTTCCAAAGCCATCGACCTGGAAAAGCTCAATCTTCTGATCAATGGTTCATTCCATTTTTTTTCATATGAATTTCTCGATTTCGGTGGAACCTCCTACTGGTTACCGGAGGATGTGATCGTGTTAACTGTGGATGAAGAGTTCAAAATCGATGAAACATATCGTATCTGTGTAGTCACTCCCAATGGTGTTACAGACTTTTGGACTTACGGAGGGAACTGATGGGCGCCTCTGTATCAGCGAGTCATGTGATATTCATGGTGGCGGCCATCATAGCAGCCACTGCCGTGGGCGCGGCGATGATCGGTATTGCATTCACCCTTGCTGATGACCTCTCCGACAATTCCGATAAACTTTCGGATAAGATGGGGTCGGACATCAAGATTATTAACGATCCTGCACGTGTGCCGTATACAAACAGTAACCTTTCCATCTACGTTCTCAACACCGGCGACATCCCCTTGGACAATAAGAGTTGGATAGTGGTCATAAACGGATATCTGGTGGCTGATGAGAATGTCGTACCGCAACAACCTGCCCCCCACTTCCATGGTGACTGGGTCGAGTTGAAGGTAGAATACTTTTTGGGATCTGGTGACCACACGGTAATGGTCCGCCATGGAGACAAGGCCGATGACACTATGAGGTTCAGGTTGTGATATGATGGAGGAGAATAAGGAATCTCACAGCAGCGAACTGATGATCGTCCATCTCCTCCGGGACGAGTTCGCCAAGAAGATCGGACTCGGCATCCCCAGATCGTCTACACTCCTCATAGAGGGCGAGGAGGGTTCGGGAAGGAGTGTGGTCTCGCAAAGGCTCGCCTTCGGCTTATTGGAGAACGGTTTCAGCGTCACCTACATATCAACGGAATTGACCTTGAAGGATTTTATCAATCAGATGTACTCCATGAAGTACAATATCGGTCCGTATCTGATCAAAACGAAGCTTAAATTCATCCCCGTTCTCCCGATAATAGGAGAAACGATGCCTAAGGAAGGATACCTCCAGACTCTGATGGACAACCCCTCATTGTACGCCACAGATGTCACGATCATCGACTCTTTCGGAGAGATGCTGCATTCCACAAACGGCACCGGTGATATGGACAGATTCCTGGAGTACATGAAGAAGATAGTGCATGGCGGTAAGGCGCTGATAATGACCGCCCACAAGGGACAACCCGGCATCGAACGTCTGCGTCAGATTTGCGATGTGTACTTCGAACTTGAACTCAAGAGCTCGTCATATGGAATACGACACATAATCAAAGTCCGTCGTTACCTCAAGGCCAAGGGGAAGGTCGATAAGATGGTGGAGTTCCGTGTCGAACCGGATGTCGGCCTCATAATCGAGATAACGGAGGTTTCGGGATGAAGAGTGTGTTCGTTGTGGCTGACGACAGCCCGTTGCTCAAGGCGTATCTGGACAACATCCCGGCCGGGATGGGTCCTCCGCCGATGTACTACGAGTCACTCACCGTCAAGGAGCTGAACGAGATACGCAAAGCGGCTCTGCACGACCCCACCGCCGCCAACATCATATATTCCGTGGGTGACGATCTCGGTGATGCCTACATCCACGTATGCCCTGCGCTCAACCGCTACATATCAGTGGAATGGCCTTTGGAGGATGAGAAGAAAGCCCTCTTGGATAAGATACGGTCGGCCATGCTAGTCCGAGCCGCCAAGGAGAAGGCCATCAAGACCGACGATGAGCGCAAGGAGCTCATAGAGGCCCTTTTCAACGATGTTGTCAGGACCAAAGACATAGGTTTTGTGGACCGTTTGCGCAAATCGTACACGATCCCCGTTCCAGAGGAGGACCGTGCTCTTTACCGTTATTTCATCCACCGGGACATCAACGGCTACGGGCCGATAAACACCATAATGCGCGACCCCTACATCGAGGATGTACACGCCATCGGCATGGAGAACATACACCTCATACACAAAGCCTTCCAGTACGGTCTGGAGAGTAACATAAGATTCGAGGATGACAACCACCTAAACAGTTTTCTGATAGCTCTCAGCGAGCGTATCGGCCGGCCGGTCACTCCCACCAGGCCGATAGTCGACGGAGCCATGCCCGACGGTTCACGTATCAACATCGTTTACTCCGAAGATATCAGTCGCAAAGGGTCCTCATTCACTATAAGGAAGTTCGCCGCCGAACCAATATCATGCGTGCAACTGGTCAAGTGGGGTACAATGAGCGCCAAGCTCGCTGCCTACATATGGCTCTGCCTGGAGAACAAGATGAACATGATCTTCTCCGGTGAGACCGCCTCCGGAAAGACGACCTCACTCAACGCCATCCTGTCATTCATAGATCATCGTAACAAGATATTCTCCGCTGAGGACACTCCGGAGGTGAAACCGCCACATGACACATGGCAGCGACTGGTCAGCCGCGAGTCGGGGCCGAAGGAGTACCAGGTGACGATGTTCGATCTCATGCGCGCCGCCTTGCGTTCCCGTCCGGATTATCTGATCATCGGTGAGATAAGAGGGGAGGAGGGAAGGGTGGCCTTCCAGGCCATGCAGACCGGCATACCCGTTCTATCGACCTTCCACGCCGCCAACGCCACCAAGTTCATCCAGCGTTTCACCGGCGATCCGATAAACGTTCCCATGACCTTCATCGACAATGTCAACGTCCTGATGTTCCAGTCGGCTGTGAACGTTGACGGTAAGATACTCCGCCGAGTAACGAGCGTGGAGGAGTTCGTGGGCTACTCCAAGGAGGAGGGCGGCGTACTCACAAAGAACGTTTTCAAGTGGGACCCCATCTCGGACACCCATCAGTTCCGCGGTTTCCAGAACTCCTACATACTGGAGGAGAAGGTCGCCGCCGATCATGGTTTCCTGGACAAGCGTAAGATATACGAGGAGCTGGACAAGAGGGAGGCCATAATCAAGAAGATGGTCGATAATGATATAACCGGACATCTGGCGGTCAACTCCGCATTGGTCAAATATTTCGAGGGGGGTGTGGAGAACCTACCGTTCTTCATCTAGGTGATCATTATGATGGAGGGTATCTATGAGACCATAAAAAACGAACCGGGGAAGTACCTGGTTTATGTGGTGGCACTCACCATGGTCATAGGCACGGTTGTCCCGACCATCATACTCTACAGCATAGAACTCGGCCCCCCCGATCTTGAACTATATCTGATACTCCTCTCACCAGGCCTGTTGGTCTTCCTGATATCAATCATTCCGTTCCTGCAGGTCGGGATGGAGCGAAAACGCGTCAACCAGACCATGCCCCTCTTCGTGACGCACATGGCATCGATGGTAACCTCCGGACTCCCCCTCGAGAAGGTCCTGGGATTCGTTTCAGCGATGGAGGATTACGGAATCATAGCCGAGGACTGCTCTGAGATACGCAACCTGATAGTGAACTACGGCATGACCGTTTCAGAGGCGGCAAGATTCGGGGCCGACAACATCCGTAACGACATGGAGCGCGATTTCTTCATCCGTTTGGCACATGCTATAGACGTCGGTGACGAGATGACCAACTTCTTCAACTATGAGCAGGAGATCATCATGGACGAGTTCCTAATCAACGGTGAGGCCACGTTGAAGAACATGGAGTTCGTCAAGGAGATATACGTGGCATTGATCGTCGCCATGGTCTTCCTGGTCGTGTTCGTGGCCATAATCCCTCTGGTGGGCGGCGGTGTCAATGAGATGATGCTGCTGGGCATAACCTTCACATTCTTCGTGCTGGAGGTCATATTCCTCATGTTGGCGATGTTCGTCATGCACATCGACCGGCTTTGGTATCCCTGGTCGGTCAAGATGTCCAAGGATATGATGACCTCCAACGACATGCTTCTGGTATACCTAATACTGCTGACCATATTGGCGATAGCCTTGATCGGTACATACGTGTTATTGCAAGGTATCGAGCTACGCATCGCACTGCCTCTCATAAGCAGCCCGTTATTGGTGTCCGGGATGCTGATATACCGCGAGGAGTCCAGGATAACCAACCGGGACAACATCTACGGCTCATTCATACGCGCTCTGGGAAGGTCGATGGAGGCCAGTTCCGCATCTCTTCCCGCCTCGGTGCGACAGATAAGCATGCACAAGTTCGGTTATCTGTCCAGTGCCATCGGTAACCTCTCCAAGCGTCTCGACACCGCCATCGACCCTGACCTCGCCTGGGACCATTTCATCGCGGAGACGGAGAGCAACTTCATAGACAAGTTCACAAGGATGTACATCGACACCACCGGCCATGGCTCCAGTCCGGAAAAGACATCCTATTTCATATCCAAGAACATGAACAAGTTCCTCGCCCTGCGTAAGAAGAGGGATGTGTTCGTCTCCTCCATGACCGGCGTCGCCTACGGCACGATGGTCGCCCTGGCAGGTACCATGTGGATAATGTACGCCATCATCAAGCACATCGGCCTGGTGCTGGAGACGATGTATGAAGGCGTCGCCTCAGGCACGGCGGGGGCATTCATGGGAGGGATAATAAACCCCTCCTACGACCTCGAGGTCCTCTCATTGGTGGTCCTGGCGATACTGGCGATACACGCCGCCGTTTCATCGATCACCCTCAGTACCATGAAGGGCGGTCATTGGTTCAGCGGTTCATTCCATTTCAGCGGCATGGTCATCGTAGGTATCGCCTGCACTTATGCTGTCGATGCGTTCATAGGGGTGATACTCGCATGACGTCCATAACTATGGACGGTAGAGGGGTGGCTACCACGGGAATCGCGATGAGGGTCACATGCATAATGCTGGCTCTGGCGCTATTACTGATACTGATACCTCCCATGCCCGTTGACGCCGGCGATGAACGTATCACCATCGTCATTGACCGCAGCTACGGAATGCCGCTGATCTCCAACGATCCCGCCACGGCCTCCGTGGACGGCTTGGAACAGAGGATGATGAACGACGTCCCATACCTCCTTCCCGTGGATGAGTTGGAGGTACCCCTCCAAGAAGGTGATGTGAAGGACCTCCGTATTGAATACCTGACTTCTGCCGTGACGCCCCTGGGCGTGGTTGACCTGCCGATGAGGGTCGTCAGATCCTCTTTCGGCGAATCGCCTGCTGGCAGTGGGGATTCCTGCACATCGTACGTCAACAACAACGGTGTCTACGACCGTCGCGGTGAGAACATCCTCCTCCTTTCCATATCCCCCGTCTCCTTCGACCCAAGCACCAAGGAGATGTGGTACGTGTCCGAGGTCACCGTGATAATCAGCTATGTGGTCGAAGAGGAGGAGTCCGCGCCGCAGCCCCTATCCAGCCCCTACGACCTCTTGATCCTCACCTGTCCGATGCTGGAGGACGAGTTCGAACGTCTCGCCGGTTGGAAGGAGGGCGTCGGTTTCGATGTCCGTGTGGTGAACACCACGGTCGCCCTCGACGGCTCACCGCTCAGCGCCCCGGCCCTGAAATCCTACATCAACAACGAGTACAACGTCAGCGACATATCCTACGTCCTGCTCGCCGGCGATGCGGACGCCATACCGGCCTGGTACGTGACGCAGACCGTAACCCTGGTTGACGGAACTCAAACGGAAGACCTCGTCTCTGACCACTATTACTCATCATTCAATTATGCAGTGGATTGGACAGAGATGATTTACCCTTATGCTGACGTGAGCGTCGGCAGGGTCCCGCTTAGCACCGCCGTCGATGCAGGTGTATGGGTGGACAAACTGCTCTCCTATGAGTCCCAGAACGAGATCTCCTATCTTGACGAGGTGCTGTTCATCGGGGAGAAGCTCGATGATGACACCTGGGGAGGTGATGTTAAGGACACCATAGAGTCCCACATCCCATCTTCTTACAATATCACCAAGCTCTATGAGCGTGACCAGGGTGCGCTAAGTTTCAATGATGTCAGTGCCGCGATCACCGATGGGGCGCATATAATCAACCACATGGGCCATGGTAACAATAGATTTCTTGCACAGATAACCGATTCCAACGCTGAACTGATATCCTCCCCGATGCCCAACATATGGTACAGCCAAGCCTGTGAGGTGGGGGCGTTCGACTACGAAGACAACGTGGCGGTCGCCATGCTGGGCGA
>PWNH01000124.1 GCA_003557905.1 Methanomassiliicoccaceae archaeon
CAATGCCTCAGGCCTATCGAGGTCCCTTTTCCTAACCATGGTCGCCCTCCATTGGCGACTGATATGATGGATACTTTAATATCTTTATTATCAATAATCGAGGACGGTGCATCAATGTCAAAAAACATAGTGGTTATAGGATCGGGCGCCGCAGGTATGACGGCGGCATCAACGGCCAGGAGGAATGATCCTGATGCGAGGATAGTACTTTTGACAGAGGATGAGCACATCGCATACTCACCATGCGTCATACCTTGGGCCTTGGAGGGGAAGACCACCTGGGAAGAGATAGTGATGCACGAACCTGATTATTACCGCCGTGAGCGCGGCATCGACGTCAAGACCCTGACCAAAGTGACTTCTGTTGACATTGACAAAGGAATACTGACTGCCGGGGAGGAGGATATCCCGTTTGACTCCGTTGTACTCGCCACCGGCGGGAACGTCTTCATACCGCCCATACCAGGTAAGGACCTGGAAGGTGTGCACGTCGTCAGGACCATCAACGATGGCAAGGCCATTGAGAGGGCTTTGAACGATGTTCAGGAAATCGCCGTGATCGGTGCCGGCGTCATAGGTCTGGAGATGGCCCTTTCCCTGGTGGAGCTTGGCAAGGGCGTGACCGTGGTGGAGATGATGGACCAAGTGGTACCACGGATACTTGACAGTGATTTGGCTGGTCATGTCCGCCAATACCTGGAGGACAAAGGCGTTCGGTTCCTGATGGGTTCACCTATCCAGAGTGTAGACGGCGATAGCCGTGTGGAGTCTGTGACCGTCGGTGGTCAGACCGTCCCCTGCGGCATGGTCATATTCAGCACCGGGGTCAGGGCCAACCTTGAGATCCCTAACCAGATAGGACTGGACATAGGCGCGCTGGGAGGGGTCCGTGTATCCCCTTCGATGCAACCGTACCGTAAAGGGCGTCTCATCAACAATGTGTTCGTCTGCGGTGATGTGGTTCAATGTGAATCCGCCATAGTGGCCGGCCCTACGATGAGTCAATTGGGCTCGAGCGCGGTCCGGCAGGGTCGTGTGGCGGGAATCAATGCCGCCGGCGGCAATGCGATGCATGAGGGAGTGGCCAGCCCATGGGTAAGCGTCATCGGTGACCTGCAGGTTGCCGGAACAGGCATTTCAAGCGGACTGGCGTCATGGTACGGCATCGAGGTGGTCGTGGGCATAGGCAAGGGATTCAGCCGGGCGCGTTACTACCCCGGGGGGACCCCGATGACAGTCAAGGTCATCGCGGAAAAGTCAACCGGCCGCCTGATAGGGGCTCAGATCATATCGGGCGAGGATGCCACTGGAAGGATCAACTGGTTGAGTGCCGCCATCATAGAGCGGGTCACCGCCGGCGATTTCATCTCCCGCTATGAGAACGCATACTGTCCGCCCACATCCATGGTCCGGGACGTCGCATTCGCAGCGATGGAGGACCTGGTCAGCAAGTTCTGAGACGGGCGGACCCAATCTGATAATTGAGTGTTACATATGAGATACGAAGAATACAAGGACATCTACAACAAGCTGAACAGCACCGAAGACCTGGAGAGAATGGTCAAGAGGGGCTACGACCGCGAGATGCTGATGGTCCTTTACACCCAAAGGATGACCAGGGAAGTCAAGAAGAACTTCTACAAGGTCAAAAACAACACCGGGAGGATGCTCAAGGAGTGGCGTCAGGGCCATAGTCTGATGGAGATATCCGACCGCTACCGTTTCCCTCCCGTTCTGACCGCCATGTTCGTCCTTCAGGAGATGGGCATCAACAAGAAGAAGTTCTGGTCCTATGTAAGGGGCGAGGAGCCGATTAAGGACTGCCGCCTGGAGAAGGAGATCAAAGAGATCGACGAGAAGGACTATGTCTATTCGACATGGGCGAACGACGAGCAGCGCAAGAGGGGCATATGGGGCGAGGATCTTTTGGAATCATGGTTGGACGAGCAGGGCCTGGAGTACCGCACCGAGGAGGACCTCCGCGGGATTTACGCCAAGACGCCCGACTGCCTTTTCGATGAGCCTGTAACGGTCGATGGAAAGGAAGTCATGTGGATAGAGAGCAAGGCCAGCTTCGGCGACGGCCCGGAGTTCCGCTTCAATGCCCGCAAACAACTTATCCCCTACACCGAGATATTCGGCCCAGGCATGGTGGTCTATTGGTTCGGTCATCTCGACGACCTGGAATTGCCTGATGATGTCTATATAATCGATAAGTCCTTGACAGAATTGGATGTCGAACGCTGAAGTGATCGCGGCTAGTGATCTGGAGCGCTACGGGTATTGTCCTCTGTCATGGTGGCTGGGAAGAGACCATCAGGTGCAGAGTCCCGAGCTGGTGTCAGGCTCCCGCGAACACAGCGAATTATCTGAGGATTTTGGGGATATCAGGGAAAAGGAGAGGGAAAGGACCGACCTCAGACTCTCTTTCCTCATCTCCGTGGCAATGATCGTCAATCTCCTAGCGGTCATCTCCATCGGCTTGATGGATGCGACTCCCGAAGAGAGGGCGGGATGGTTGTTCACCGCATCCGTCGGATGGATCCTGATTGGCGGAGGGCTTCTTCTCCTCTATTACAGGAAGAGACGCTGGGGGACTTATACATTCATCGAGGGAGGGATCATGGCCTTGAGCACATTGATGATGATCATAGCCCTGAACACCATAATCCTTCTACAGATAGACTACATACAAGGTCCCAGTTATCTCTTCCTGGCTTTGATATGGCTTATTATAATCATAGCGATACAGGTCTTGCATCATTCCCTCAACGGTGAACTGTTGGGCGTCATGAGGCGAAGCGGGATCGACGGGGATGTCGTCTACATCGGAGAGGATGGGGAGACGTTGCGTTCGCATACTTTCGGGCTTTCGGGTAAACCGGACATCATACTGCGGCAGGGTGATGAACTGATACCGGTGGAGATAAAGACCGGCCGGGTCCCCCGTGGCCCGCTTTTCTCGCACATCCTGCAACTGGGCGCCTATTGCGCAATATTGGACGACATCGGGGAGCACCGGGTAGAGAAGGGCTTCATACGATACGGTCATAAGGATTTCGAGATCGAGTACGATGCGAACCTGGAAGAGCTGGTTTTACTGAAGGCGGAGGAGATGCGCCGTTTGATGAGGGATGGCGGCGCCCACCGCAACCACAACCGCGAGGGCAAATGCCGCAACTGCTCCCGGCGCCAACTATGCCCTGAGTCCCTGGTCTGATCATTCCACGGTGACGCTCTTGGCGAGGTTCCTCGGCTTATCGATGGGCATCCCCTTCTCGAGAGCGACATTGTAAGCCAGCAGCTGCAATGCGACCGCCAGCGTCACGGGGGAGAATATCGGATCCACGGGAGGCATCCTGACCACATGGTCTGCGACAGTTTCGCATTCATTGTCATCGTCGCCTGCCAAAAGAATTATCGGACTGCCGCGGGCGGCGACCTCGGAGACGTTTGACATCATCTTGTCGTAGGTGTGCTCCGGGAGACAAGCCGCCACCAAGGGCGTATTGGCATCGAGGAGCGCCAACGGGCCATGCTTGAGCTCCCCGGCGGCATAACCCTCGGCGTGGATGTAGGATATCTCCTTCAGTTTGAGTGCCCCCTCCAGCATGGTGGGGAAGTTGCGGTTCCTGCCGATGAAGAAGGCGCTGCGGGCGTCACGGAAGTAGGCTGCGGCCTGTTTTATCGCACCGGCGCGGTCCAACACCGCTGAGACTTGATTGGGTAGCGCCCGAAGGGATTTCTTCAGAGAACGCATATCCTCCTCACCCATGGTGCGGTTGTTGTAGGCCAGACGTGCAGCGAGCATATAGAGGGCAACCAATTGGGCCGTGTATGTCTTGGTCGCCGCCACACTTATCTCCGGTCCGGCATGGGTGAGGAGGACTGAGTCCGCCTCACGGGTTATGCTTGAACCGACCACATTGGTTATCGCCAGGGTGTGACAGCCCCTCTCCTTGGCCTCACGACAGGCTGCCAAGGTGTCCGCGGTCTCACCACTCTGGGTTATCAGTACGACCAATGGGCACTGGTTGGTCTTCGTAGAATACCTGTACTCTGATGCCAACTCCACCTGGACAGTTATTCCAGAGAGCTCCTCGATGATGTACTTGCCGACCAACCCTGCATTGAAGGATGTTCCACAGGCCAATATCTTCATGCCACCGATTTTAGTGGATGGTAGGACATCCAGAGTCTCGAGTTCGTCTATGTAACTGATGATGGTGTCGCTTATGGACCTCGGTTGTTCGAATATCTCCTTGAGCATGAAGTGCTCGAAACCGCCCTTTCGGGCCTCCTCGACGGTCCATTCTATCTTGGAGATCTCGCGTTTGACCTCTCCTCCTCCATGATCGTAGATGCTTATCTTCTGAGGAGATATGACCGCAGTCTCACCGTCATGCATGTAGATGACGTCCGATGTGTATTCCAGAAGGGCGGTGACATCGGATGCGATGAAGTTCTCACCCATTCCAGCACCGATGACCAGCGGGTTCTCCTTCCTCGCCACCACTATATCGTCTGAGAACTCCTCGACAACGGCGATGGCGTACGTCCCCCGGACGTCCTCCAGGGCCCTCCGAACCGCCGCATGTAGGTCGTCCCCGTGATATTTCCGCACCAAGTGCACCAGTACCTCGGTGTCGGTGTCTGATTTGAAATCCACACCCTCGGACTGGAGCTGTGAACGCAATGAGATGTAATTCTCGATGATGCCGTTGTGCACCAGAGCCAGTTTTCCATCCTGGCTCCTGAAGGGGTGGGCGTTCCTCTTCGAAGGTTCACCGCATGTCGCCCAACGGGTGTGTCCAATGCCGGTACGTCCATCGAGCTGAGGCATCGTCGATTCCAAGGCGGATATCTCACCCTTCTCCTTATGAAGCTCGACATGGCCGTTCACGATGGCCATACCGGCGGAGTCGTATCCGCGGTACTCGAGCCGCTTCAGAGATTCCAGCAGGACCTTCGATGCCTGACGGCCACCGGAGTAGCCCACTATTCCACACATCAGTAAACCTCCGAACGGTCATTGATGTTCTGTCTCAATCTAGCACCGTCATTGATGTGGCAACCGTTGCCCACAACAGTTCCGGACTGGATGCTGACACAGGCCCCTATCACAGTGTTGGAACCTATCACTGAGCCTATGTCCTTCAATGGGATCAGCTCGTCCCTGACCCTTCCCAGGCATGATGAGGAGGACAGGCAGGTATTGGGCCCTATGCGTACATTCGCATCGATAAGGGAACGGCCCACATGGCAATGGCTTGATATGCTTGTGCCGGACATTATCAATGATCCGGATATGAATGTGAATGGGGAAATTGTCACGTTGTCACCTATTGATGTGACCGGGAATATCGTGACGCTTGGGCCGATGTCGCATCCCTTTCCTATGATTACCGGACCCTCTATATGGCAACCGGACCTTATGCGGGTCCCCTCGCCGATGCTGACCGGACCTTTGATGAGGACGCCGGGCTCTATCCGCCCCGCTATGTTCTGACCGGACGAGGTGATGAATCGTGAATTCATATCTATTGCGTCCCAAGGATAGACCGCATCACACCAAGTCCCGCTGGTTATGACCCCTTTCAACTTGATGGTCTTAAATAAAGGCCTCAGAGCCTCACTGAGGCCCATCATCCCCGCCTCCACCGCCTGCTCCAACAACAGCATGACATCCTTGTTGAATAGGAATATACCAGTGCTGATGAGGCAGGTCTCGGCCACGGCGGGTTTCTCGGTGATCCCCGTCACCATACCGTCGTCCAACTCCACCACCCCGTACTTGGACGGGGTCATGCTGCGGGTCAGCAGGGCGGTGTTAGGGACGCCACCGGCGATAAGCTCCTTGATCACTTGGGAGCTGATCACGTTGTCCCCGGGCAGCAGAAGGAAATCACCCTTTGGGAAGTCTTTGGCCATGGTGACCGCGTGTGCGGTCCCCAGCAACCTCATCTGTTCTATGTAAGTAATGGAGGCCCCGAAATCAGAGCCGTCACCGAAATGGGCCTGTATGATGCCGCGGCGGTACCCGACCACGATGGCGATATCGGTCACGCCGTTGTCTACAAGTGCCTTTATTATGTGCTCGAGTATCGGTTTGTTGCCTATCGGCATCATAACCTTAGGCCGGGCCTCGGAGAGAGGCCAAAGCCTCGAACCATGCCCAGCGGCAAGAATTATCGCCTGCATTGACCTTCCCCTTTCGTAATAAGGAAGCAGATAGATATATTCTTCCCAGACATCGTCTGGAGCGAAAGTATAAAAGAAGGAATGGTAGCGGGGGGTCGATTTGAACGACCGGTCTCCGGGTTATGAGCCCGACGGGATATCCTGGCTACCCCACCCCGCTATATGATTCGTCCTAAATGGTAACTTATCTAAAAAGGTTTGCATTCCATAATGATCAGAACAGCTTGCGTAACCTAAGAAGGTCCTCTATCTCCCCCGCAACCCTGAGTTTCCTCTGGGCGAAGGCTTTCATGGGCCTAATCCTCTTCTCCAGGAGCCCTATTATTGTCTCAAGGTCGGCGGCTATAGTCACATCGGGGTCGTCGATTAGTCCGTCGCGGAGGGAATGTGCCTTGCCGTCCTCGATACGGAAACTGTACGCCTCCTCCCCGAACTCCAGATTTATGGCTTTCTTGATCCCATCCAGAGCCTGAGCCA
Source organism: Methanomassiliicoccaceae archaeon (assembly GCA_003557905.1). GTDB lineage: Archaea > Thermoplasmatota > Thermoplasmata > Methanomassiliicoccales > Methanomethylophilaceae > PWHV01. The sequence continues at coordinate 6,679 of PWNH01000124.1, forward strand.
ACTTCTCGTCCTTGTTCACCTTGGAATTGAACTTGTGCACCAGTTCGCTGAGGTGGTCTATCAGGATCATAATCTTCACCAATCTGTCAAGCGGGAGTTCTTTGCACGACCCATGATTCGACGAGTAGTCTCCCATGAACAGCGTGCGAACGGTGGCGGATTACCCTTATCATTTATCCATCTTTCTAAGAATTCGATGGTCCGCGGATCAGATGGGTAACCGCTACCCAGAACCTCCCCGTATTCCATCTCCAAGTCGGATATGGTCCGGTCGCGCACCACCTTGGCAACTATCGAGGCCGCCGATACAACCGGATATGTGTCGTCTGCACGGTGCTCGCATACCATGTCCCCCGACCATCCCAGCATTGATGATATCGTATCCGCGAAAGATTTCTCATTGACATCGGCGCAATCGATGAACAGCTTGTTGCCCTTGAAACGGCCTAGTACCTTGGCGAACGCCTCTGCCTCCAGTTTGTTCAATGATGCCCTGACCCTGCCCGCGTCAATCTCCTCTGCGGAAATGGATAAGACCTCGACCTCGCAAATCTCGATTATCTTAGGATACATCATCTCCCGCTGGACGGGCGTCATCTTCTTGGAGTCCCTGACGCCCAGCCGTCGCAGGACCTCGTCGTCATCCACGGCAACGGCCGCGACCACCAACGGCCCCAATACCGGACCCCTTCCCGCCTCGTCGGCTCCGCAAAGCATCCTACGGTTATGTGAGTTGACATAGAAAAAGGGGATTCTGAGATACCAACAATAAAAATTGTCGAGGACAATAGTTTTAAGTCAGTCCTACCGATTGACCGATGGTGATATCATCTCTATTTGTGACGTTCAGAACAGACGTCTGGACAAAGGCTTCAAGCTGACGAGGGTGGGTGTCACGGGCGTGAAAAAGCCCATTAGGGTCAAGCGTAACGGCAAGATCGACCTTATCTGCGAGACCTTGGCCTGTGACATCGACGTTTTCGTGGACCTTCCTTCTGACCAGAAAGGATCGCATCTCTCCCGTAACCTGGAGATTATCCGAGAAGTAGTTGATGAGAGCGTAAGGGAGCCGGTCAACGGCATAGAGAACCTGGCGGCATCCATCTGCAAGAGGCTTCTGGATAGGCATGAGTACGCCAGTGTCGGCGAGGTGCAGATAGCGGCGGACTACTTCCGCGAGAGTGAGACGCCCAACGGACGGGAGACCTTGGAGTTCTACCGTCTTTTCGGTGAGGCCCTGGGTAAACGCGACGGTGAGACAATCAAGACCATCGGTGTCGAAGTGATAGGGATGACCGCCTGCCCCTGTGCCATGGAGACCGTCCGTTCCGCCCTTGAGGAGGGAGTTGTCAACGGGGATTTCCCCACCATATCGCACAACCAGCGTAACATATGCACCCTCATGATAACCATGCCCGAGGAAATCGATCTGGAGGCTAACGATCTGATAGACCTGGTGGAGAGCTCGTTCTCATCCCCCACCTACGAGATATTGAAGAGGGGGGATGAGGCAGCGGTGGTCACCAACGCCCACAAGAACCCCAAGTTCGTTGAGGATGTGGTGCGTGACGTGCTTATGAGGATCCTCCTACGCTACCCGAAACTTCCCGACAACATCGTGGTCATGGTACGCAGTGAGAGCGAGGAATCCATACACAAGCACAACGCTTTCGCCGAGAGGATAACCACTTTGGGTGAGTTGAGGATATGATACCGCAGGCCATCGCTGTGGATGTGGACGGCACAATAACCGACATGTCCAAGAACCTGGAGTGCAACGCCATGGTGGCGTTGCGCAAGGTCCATGCTGATGGCGTCCCGGTGATCCTCACCACCGGCAACGTTCTTCCGATAGCCTATGGCCTTAGCCGTTTCATCGGCCTAGGAGGCACCGTGGTGGCTGAGAACGGAGGGGTGGTATGCCATGATGAGAAGATCGAGGTCATGGGTGACCCGGCGGCACCTCGTGAGGCTTGGGAGCATATTGCGGGGAAGATAGGGTTGGAGAAGCTGTTCACAGACAATTGGCGGGTCTCGGAGGTCGCTCTGCGCACCACGGTCGACCCCCAATGGGTCATCGATGAGCTGAAGGACTTCCCTGTCAGCGTCCAGGCCACTGGATTCGCCATACATATTATGCAGCCCACACATTGCAAGATGAACGGTCTGCGCAAAGTGGCGGAGATGATGGGTATAAGCGTGGACGGCATAGTAGCCATCGGCGATTCCGACAACGATGTGTCTATGTTGAAAGGTTGCGCGAGGAGTTTCGCTGTGGGTAATGCCACCCCCGCCGCCAAGAACGCCGCCACCGACGTGGTCACCGGCAAGCACGGCGAGGGTGTGGTCCAGGCACTTAGCGCCCTGGGCCTTTATTGATCATAGGAGTTTCTTGGCCTCTTCGGGCTCGATCTCCAAGGCTAGCAGCATGTACTTCAGAGCCTTCTTGGCATAGGGCTCGCGCGCCTTGGGGTCGTCCATTATCTCTCCATAGCGGGCAAGGACCGAGTGATAGAAGTCCACTGCGAACTCTGATAGATAACGGGCGGCGTTGGGCTCGTCCAACTCCGCGGCCTCCTTGTATGCGCCCTCCGCCTCGTCATACTTGCCCACGGAGATGCAGAATCCGCCGTAGGAGCTGTAGTAAACGAAATTCTCGGGTTCGAGCTGGATGGCCATCTTGTAAGCATCGATGATGTCATCATCACTTATCTTGGCACCGAACATGCCACTGGCCATGTTGCCGGTCTCTGCCTTCAGGAACCACACTTCAGCGGATTCGGGGAACTCCTCAGCGGCCTTCTTGAACTTGCTGAAGGCCTTTTTGAAATCCCCTTTCTCCATCTCCTTGTGGCCGTCTTTGATCATCTTTTCTAGGTCTGCCATGCTCTAACCTCGCTGAATAAAGTGGGAATGCAAGATAAACCTTTCCCAAACCACATCCCTGCTGTAGCGATTATTAAATAAGGAATGTCGATGTTGGACATCATCCAGCGGAGGATCTTTATGGACAAGGAGACCGTCAGAAGGGTGGCAATGCTGGCCCGCCTTGAGCTGAGCGACGAGGAGATAGAGTCCTTCACCAAGGACCTCGGTGAGATTCTGGAGCACTTCAGCATGCTGGATGAGCTTCAGGGCCTTGACGACTACGGATTCAATCCGGTCGAGGTGATCGATGTGCTCCGCGATGACGAACCTCATCAGGAGATACCTGCGGAGGAACTCCTCCGGGACATGGACACCTACGATGATTATGTCAGGGGGCCGAGGCTCTCATGAGTCCATCCCCTTCCATTGCAAAGATCCGCGAGTTGAATGATGAATATGGGATGTTCTACAGCCTGGGGGACGGAGAGGGTCTGGAACATTCCCGTTTCCACTTCTCCGCCAAGGACAACCTGACCACCAGGGACCATCCCACCACCGCCGGCTCCAAGATATTGTCCAACTACCGGCCCCCTTTCGATGCCGCTGCGGTTGCGAAGCTCAGAAAGGCGGGGGGTGTGCTATTAGGCAAGACCAGCATGGACGAGTTCGGGTTCGGTACGTTCTCGGTGAACTCCGCTTTCGAGGTTCCGCGCAACCCCTATGACCGCGAACGCAGCTGTGGAGGGTCTTCAGGGGGGGCGGCCTGCGCCGCTGCACTCATTGACGGCCACCTTGCCTTGGGAGTCTCCACAGGAGGGAGCATATCCTGCCCCGCCGCATTCTGCGGCGTTTACGGTTTCACCCCCACCTATGGTCGCGTTTCACGTTACGGTCTTCTGGATTACGGAAACTCTTTGGACAAAGTGGGGATGCTGGCCGCGGATTGCGCCACCATCGCTGAGCTGTTTCCTCTGATAGCGGGGTCTGATGAAAGGGACCCCACTAGCTGCGGCCATCCTCCGATGGGAGAGTGTCGTGTCCCTGACAGCATAGGCATCCCTTCGGAGTCCATTAAAGGACTCCCGGAAAAGATTCTCGAATCGTTCAATGACGCCGTCACGAAAATGAAGGATGATCTGGGCATAGAGGTAAGAACGCTTGAGATGCCCATGTTCCGTTACGCCCAGCCGGCATATTACATCATCGCCACGTCAGAGGCCTCCACCAACCTCGCCCGTTACGGAGGGATGAGGTATGGCGCCCGGGGCAAAGACCTCGGACTGCACTTCGACCGTTATTTCACATCCGTACGTTCTGAAAACTTCGGTGCCGAGGCCAAAAGAAGGATACTCCTCGGCACGTTCACAAGGATGGTTGGCCTCCGGGACCGTTACTATCTCCGTGCACTGCAGGTAAGGCAGGCGGTGATCGAGGAGTACCGCCGGGCCTTCAAGGACGTGGATGCGATCCTCACCCCGACGATGCCTTTCATCGCCCCGCGTTTCGATGAGGTCGCGGACATGTCAGCCCTGGAGATATATCTCGCTGACCATCTGACTATACCCCCGAACCTCTCCGGCATGCCCCATCTGAGCATACCCTGCGGTTACGTAGACGGAATGCCAGTGGGTATGCAGCTGGTCGCTGACCATTGGGATGAGGGCTGTCTGCTGCAGGCAGGGATGGAATGGGGGAGGCTTTTCGAGCGCATCAGACCGGAGGCGATGATATGAAGATCGGCCTCGAGATACATGTTCAGCTACCTACGCGAAGCAAGATGTTCTGCGCCTGTCCCACCGATGGCGTCAGCCCCAACAGCGCCATATGCCCCACCTGCCTGGGGATGCCGGGGGCAAGGCCCTCCCTGAACCGGTCCGCATTGGAGATGGGGCTGAGGTTGGCAAAACTATACGACTGTAAGATCCCGGACAGGACATGGTTCTCCCGGAAGACATACTTCTATCCGGACCTCGCCAAGCACTTCCAGGTAACCCAGTATGACAACCCGGTCGGTGAGTATGGTGTCTTCGACTTCAGAGGTAAGTCCATACGGATAAGGAGGGTTCACCTTGAGGAGGATCCCGGCCGCATTAAGAGGGTGGGAAGACAGGGCGAGGAGATGTCGTTGGTCGATTACAACCGCAGCGGGATACCTTTGGTGGAGATAGTGACCGAGCCCGACCTCTCTAACCCTGCTGAGGCCCGGCAGTTCCTATCCGACATGTTGACGGAGATACGCCATACAATAGGGTTGAGCGATGAGGACGAGCAGAGTGTACGTGTAGATTGCAACATCTCAGTCGGCATTGAGAGGGTCGAGGTCAAGAATGTCACCGGCCTCCGTAACATGGAGCGGGCGCTCAAGTACGAGGTGGTCAGGCAGACCAAGATGCTCCGTTCCAAGAAACCCATCGTGCGTGAGACCCGCCGTTTCGATGAGGAGCGCAAGGTCACACTCCCAGCACGCAAAAAGGAGTTCGAGGAGGACTACGGTTACATCGGTGAACCGGACCTGGGAGTTTACAACATCAGGGCCATCGCTGAATCATTGGATGAGAAGGAGTCGCCATTGGCACGCGCCAAGAGACTCTGCGAGGAATATGGTATGACCGAAGGGACCTCCCGCCAGCTCATAAACACATCCATGAGCCTATGCGACCTGTTCGAGGAGATGGCCGCAGCCGCCGGCACCAAGGCATCCCTTTACCTCGTCACCGATGTCATAAGCTCCAACTGGTCGAGGATAAAGGATGTTCTCGACAAGGATATGAGAGCGGAGATAATCGAGGTCGCTCAGCGCTATTCCGATGGGACTGTGAACGACCTTGAGGCCAGACGCCGTCTTCGGGCCCTATTCTCCGAGGAGGAGGTCGCTGACACCGGTTCAGCAGTCAAGGGGGACCCCAAAGTGTTGGAGGATGCCGTGGAGAAGGCCGTTGCCGCCAACCCGGGGATCTTCGAGGACTACGCCAAGAACGAGAGGGCCGCCAACCGTCTCATCGGAGACGTTATCAAAACAACAAACGGCACCTTCTCATCCCAGGAGATAGTGATAAAGGTCAAGGAGCGCTTGGAGCGCGACCTCTGACCTACTCCTCGATGTCGATATCATCAAAGTCGATGTCATCCATCGCCAGCGACATTATCTGGAGTTCGGAGAGCTTCTCGTCATCCACCGGTGTCGGTGAACCATCGAAGGGGGAGTGCATGCGCTTGTTCTTGGGGAAGGCGATGACCTCTCTTATGCTCTCCTTGCCGAGCATTATACTGACCATGCGATCCACTCCCAGAGCTATGCCTCCGTGGGGCGGGGCGCCGTAGGAGAGGGCCTCCAGGAAGAACCCGAAGTCATCCTCCATCCTTTCATCGGAAAGTCCCAGCATGCTCAATATCCTCCGTTGGACATCGACATCGTGGTTCCTAAGGGATCCGCTGCCGAGCTCTACACCGTTCAAGCAGAGGTCGTATGACTCCCCTTGGACATCGTCGCTCAATACGCCGACGGGTCTGACGAAGGGATGGTGGAAGGCGGTTAGGTTGCCGGACACAGGGTCCTTCTCGAACATGGGACAGTCGATAATCCACAGGAACTGATGGCTGCCTTCTTTGATTAGACCGAGGTCGGCAGCAAGCTTCTCACGCAACAGTCCACCGGCCTCAAGGACCTTCCTACGCGGGCCGGCCAGGAACAACAGGAGGTCGCCATCTTCAGCTCCCATCGCCTCGATCAGACCATTCTGGACCTCGGGGGTGAAATATTTGACTATGTTGCTGTCGAGTCCCTTGTCGGTGACCCTCATCCATGTCATGCCACCCATGCCGTGTCTCTTGATCCAGGATATCAAACGGTCGACCTCGTTCCTCCCCAGGCCTTCGGCACCGTCGCTGCCCTTCACATTCAGGCCGCATATGGAGGATCCCTTCTTTGACAATACGCGCTGGAATATGTCATAGGGGGTCTCCCGGACTATCTCAGTCACATCCACCATGGGCATGTCGAATCTGAGGTCGGGGGAGTCGGTGCCGTAGAGGCTCATAGCCTCATCGAAACTGAGACGCAGGAATGGCGTCTCCAGCTCCTCATCGAACAGTCCCCTCCATATGTGTGAGACCATCCCCTCAATGATTGTGATGATGTCCTCGCGGTCGACGAAGGACATCTCTATGTCGAACTGGGTGAACTCGGGCTGTCTGTCAGCGCGGGAGTCCTCGTCACGGAAGCACCTTGCCAACTGATAGTATCTGTCTACACCGGCGACCATCAGCATCTGCTTGAAAAGCTGAGGTGATTGGGGCAGGGCGTAGAAGGAACCAGGATGCACACGTGACGGAACCAGGAAATCCCGGGCCCCTTCGGGCGTGCTACGGGTGAGAAGGGGCGTCTCGACCTCCAGGAATGATGCTGACTCCATATACTGACGTGCCAATGATATCACACGGTGGCGGAACCTCAGGCAACGGATCATCTCCGCCCTCCTGAGGTCCAGGTAACGGTAGCGGAGTCGGGTGTCCTCGGCCGGCAGCAGGTGCTCCTTCTGCTCACCGATCTCAAAGGGAGGAGATAATGAACGGCTGAGCAATTCCGCATCCTGTATCAGGACCTCCACCTTGCCGGTGGGGTTGCGGGCGTCCTCTGTCCCGGCCACCCTCTCACGGACGGTGCCAGTGACCGATACAACGGACTCACGGGTGAAACTATCGAGAATGGATGCCAAAGATGTCTTGTCGACACCCTCGTCAACATCCTCAGGGTCATAGACGAGCTGGGTGATGCCGTAGGCATCGGCCAGGTCGAAGAACAATATGCCTCCGTGGTCCCGGGAGAACCTGACCCAGCCCTGCAGACATACATCCTTACCGAGATCGGTCGAGCACAGCTCCCCACAAGTGTTTGTCCTTTTCATGCAGAATGCCCCAGGTTTCTAATCAAGCAACGCTAAACCAAGGGTGATATTAAACTGTTTTCTGATTGGTCATTCTACCGTCTCGTTCTTTAGGACATGGGGCACGAAGAGCATGGGATCCTTCACAATGTTCAATATCACCGATGTGTTGGTCTTCTTGACGCCTTTGATGGCAAGGATCGCCTTGACCACATCGGAGAACTCCTCACGGTCCCCACATGCCACCCAGGCAATGGAGTCATACTCTCCGGTCACATCGAAAACGGATATCACCTGGTCGATGTCAGTCACCTTCTTCTGTATCTCGAGGATGTCCCCCTCGACATAGATGTGGACCATGGCCATGAACTCGTATCCCAACTTCAGGTAGTCTATGACGGCACGATAGCCGTTGATTATCCCACGGGACTCCAGATTCTTAACTCTCTGTATCAGAGTGGTGGGATGAACGCCCAGCCTTTTGGCTATCTGTCTGAAGGAACCTTGGCTGGAGACGCAGAGCTCCTCAACGATCCTCTTGTCCAATTCATCCAAAGTTTCTCCGGCCATGGTAAACCTCTATACATTTGTCAAAGGAAAATCGGTAATATTAGACATTTACGCATTAACTAATACCGAATCGTCTTTCGGATATGATATTCAATAAATAAACCTATCCCGGGCAATCAATTTTTATGTCCTTGTGGGCAATCACCCATGTTATGACCGTTAGGCTGTATCAACGCGACCCATACCTGTTCGAGTTCGAGTCCCGGGTTGAGGAAAAGGACGGAGACTGGATAAGATTGGATGGTACGGCCTTCTACCCCGGAGGGGGAGGGCAGGCGAGGGACAAAGGGCGCATCCACGGTCTGGATGTCAGCGATGTCGAAGAGCGTGACGGTCACATATGGCACCTCGTACCTGGGAACAAGTTCGTTGTGGGCGGCATGTTGTGGTGCAGTGTGGATTGGGAATCGCGTTATGATGTCATGAGGGGACATACGGCAGAACATATGCTCTTCGGAGCTCTGCAGCGCATCGAGCCGCTCCTGACCTTGATGAAAATAGACATCGCCAAGGAACTGAAGAGGCTTACTTTAACCGGCCCGCTCACGTGGGACATCGTTGAAGAGGCTGAGAGGAACGTGAACAGTGCCATCTCCGACAACCTGGAGGTGCAGAGGTTCGAGATGGACCGCGAAGAGGCAGAGGAGTCGGGGGTGCGCGCCAAGCTAGAGCGCATCCACGGCGATACCGTGGACGTGGTGGAGATAGGGGATTTCGACAGCGCCGCTTGTGGAGGCATACACGTGATGGAGACCGGAGAGATAGGGGCTCTGTTGGTGGAAAGGATGACATCGGCGGGCAATGGCTCCTACCACTTGGACTTCCTTATAGGCGATGAGGCGGTTTCCAAGGCTTTGCAATTGTCTCATATGACTATACGGACCGCAGACCATCTTGGATGTGCTGTTGACAACGTTCTACGAACCGTCTCCAACAAAAAGAAGGATCTGGAGGAGGCCTCCAAGGCACTGAGGAGCCTCTCCCGTCATGTTCTAAGTGATATCGACCCCGTAGAATCGAACGGCATTAAGGTTCATGCGGCGATCGTCCCCGGCATAGCACGCAAGGAACTGATCGAAAGGGCTGATGAGATCAGGAACGAGGGCGGGATAGCTGTATTAATATCAATAACCGACCGGGCCGATTTTGTGATAACGGCGTCTGAAACCACAGGATTGGATTGCCGCGTCATCGTTGAGTCCTGCATAAAGCCCGTAGGAGGGTCGGGAGGAGGCCGCAGGGATTTTGTCCAGGGTGGTTTCCCAGATGTTTCAAGGGCGGATTCGGTCCTCGCCTGCATTCTGGATGCTCTACGATAAACGATGTGCTCCGGGAGTTGGTGACATTCATATGGATCGTTTGAAGCTCATATTGTATAATCCATTAGACATATGTTCACTATATTTTGATTAACTATACATTTGTAGATGATAGAAACCTTTTTTTAGTAAATTGGTATAACATTATATCGATGAGCTCTACAAGTGAGCAGTTAACCAAGGAGAGTATCCTCCAAACGATCGAACGCGAGAAGGTCAAGTTCATCGAGATGCAGTTCTGCGACATCCTCGGAGTGGTCAAGACCGTGTCGATACCAGCCTCACAGGCCGAGAAGGCCATTGATGACGGAGTCTACATCGACGGGTCCTCCATTATGGGATATACAACCATAGACGAATCGGACATGAGGACCGTACCTATCCTCAGCTCCTTCCAGATCTACCCTTGGACCTCGGACACCCCCTATAAGACGGCCAGGTTCATGTGCCAGATCTTCGACCATCATGGGAACCGTTTCGACGGTGATCCGCGATATGTGTTGGAGCGTATGATAGAGAAGGCCTCCTCAATGGGATACGAGTACAACGTAGGTCCCGAGTTCGAGTTCTTCCTGTTCAAGTTGGATGCCAACGGTGAACCCATGGTCGCCCCCAACGACCGCTTCGGCTACTTCGACCTGATACCTCAGGACGAGGGTGACATCGTCAGGAAGGAGATCATGATGTACTTCGACGAGATGGGCTACAACGTCGAGGCCGCCCACCACGAGGTCGCCGAGGGACAGCATGAGGTGGACATGCGCTACGCTGACGCCCTGACCGTCGCCGACCGGATGCTGACCCTGAAGCACGGTATCAAGACCATCGCCCGCAAGCACGGTCTCCACGCCACATTCATGGCCAAGCCGCTGTTCGGTCAGAACGGTTCCGGTATGCACGTGCACCAGTCATTGGTCGACAAGGATGGTAACAACGTCTTCTACGACCCTGACGGTGATTTCCAGCTCAGCAAGGAATGCTGCCACTACATCGGTGGGACCCTCAAGTACGCACGCGAGATGGTCAGCGTCCTGAACTCCACCGTGAACTCCTACAAGAGGCTTGTTCCAGGATATGAGGCTCCTTGCTACGTCGCATGGGCCAACCGTAACCGCTCCTCGCTGATACGTGTCCCCGCCGCCAGGAAGATGGGTACCCGTATCGAACTCCGCAACCCCGACCCGACCGGCAACCCCTACCTGATCTTCGCGGTCATGTTGGCTGCAGGACTGAAGGGCATGGAGGACAAGATAGTGCCTCCGGCACCTATGGAGAAGAACATCTTCGCCATGGACGCCAAGCAGCGCGCGGAGTGCGGCATCGAAAGCCTCCCCGGAGATCTGGAGCAGGCCATATCGGCAACGCTCAAGAGCGAGTTCATGAAGGAAGTGCTGGGCGACCACATCTTTGAGCATTATATGCACATAAAGAACGAGGAGTGGGACCAGTACCGGACCTTCGTGACCGACTGGGAGATCCGCAAGTACATGCATGTGTATTGAGACTCAACTCCGTTCCGAAACCTCTTACCAATTTTTTCCCGTTTTTAAAAACCTTAATTAATGGTTGCCTGTTATCTGTGAGTGTTATGATGCCGGGAATGGGAAAGATGAATCCCCGTCAGATGAAGCAGGCGATGCGGAAGATGGGCATCAGGACCGAAGAGGTCCCGGATGTCCAGGAAGTGATAATCCGCACACCTGACAAAGAGATTGTCATCGAGGTGCCTTCAGTGAGTATCATGGAGGTCCAGGGTCAGAAGACGTTCCAGATCGTGGGAGAATCGTATGAGAGGGCCTGCGGCGAAGGGGTCGCTGATGAACCCGTGGATGATGAGGATGTTGAACTCGTCATGTCACAGACCGCCTGCAGCCATGAAGTTGCGGTAAAGGCGCTCAAAGACAGCAACGGGCAGCCTGCCGAGGCCATACTGAGCATCATGGCAGGGAGATGATTCAATGTGTCTTGCTGTTCCTGGTAAAGTTATGTCCATAAAGGACGAGCAGGCGGAGATAGACTTCGGCGGCGTGCTACGCAGCGCTGATATCTCAATGGTCGAAGCGGAGGTCGGAGACTGGGTCCTGATACACGCCGGTTTTGCGATCGAGAAACTCGACGAAGAAGAGGCCCAGAAGACCCTGGAACTGTGGAAGGAAGTCCTCGAACACGACGAAACCGCTTTCCGCTGAACCGAAGGGATTAAATAGCCCCTTGTGATGACCTGTTTTGGTATGACGGCCATAGCGGCGGGGTCACACCCGGTCCCATTCCGAACCCGGTAGTTAAGCCCGCCCGCGTCCCTGGCTGTACTGTGTTGCGCGAGCGCACGGGAACCTTGGGGCGCCGTCAGCCACTTTCACCATTCATTCTTAAGGTCAGCGTATGCGCTTTTTGTAAAAGCAAAAAATGAAAAAAGGAAGGATTTTGTTTAAGGGTGTTTAGAGCTTGCAGAGCTTCATTAGGTGCTCCCACTTCTTATCGATCTGCTCTTGGATGGCATCAGCGGTGTCCATCCACTTGTCCTTGGTCAGGTGCTTGAACCTGCCCTGGGAGTTGAGCCAGTCGATGACCGGGAGCTTCTCCTTCTTGCCCTCTGCTATCCGCAGACTGTCACTGGTCAGTGAGAACTTACCGTTCTCATACTCATACAGAGGCCAGACACAGGTGTCGACAGCCAGGCGGGAAAGGTCGATGGCGTTCTCAGTCTCATGCCTCCATCCACGGGGACAGGGGGATATGACGTTCATGAACGCCGGGCCGCCACACTCGAATCCCTTACCAGCCTTGGTGATGAGATCCTTCCAGTTGTGGGGGGCTGCCTGAGCCGCGTAGGGCGGGTCATGGGCGGCGATTATCATCGTCATGTCCTTGGGGTGGTGCTGCTTACCGGGTATGCAGCTGCCCGCGGGGCAGGTGGTCGTTGCGGCACCGTGGGCGGTTGCCCCAGACCTCTGTATACCGGTGTTCATGTAGGCCTCGTTGTTGAGACAGACATAAAGCATCTGGTGTCCCCTCTCGACCGCCCCGCTGAGCGCCTGGAAACCGATGTCGTACGTACCACCGTCACCGGCGAAGGCCAGGAAACGGATGTCGTCCTTGATCTTTCCCTTGCGGCGCAGTGCGAGGTAGGCTGACTCGGCACCGGCACAGGTTGCGGCGGCGTTGCCGAACGCGGTGTGTATCCAGGGCACGTTCCATGCCGTGAAGGGGAAGATCGTGGTGGAAACCTCAAAGCATCCCGTTGCCTGGGCGATGACGACCGGCTTCTCAGTTGCCATAAGTACCTGGCGGGCGATTATGGCCTCGGTACAACCGGCACAGAGGCGGTGACCTGGAGTCAGTCTCTGCTCCCTCTTTGAGAGCTCCTTGAGTGACAATGTCATAGCCTGACCCCCAGGAAATTGAGCTTCTTGCAACTACCATCGATCATCTTCATATAAACCTCCTTGAGATCGCTGACCGGGACATCCCTGCCTCCCAGACCATAGACGAAATTGACCACGTCCGGGGAATCTTCGGCATCGATAACCGATGCGCAGATCTCGGTAAACATCGGTCCGGTGGAACCCAGACTGATGTGGCGGTCCATTACTGCGACCATCTTCCTACCGCTGAGGAGCTCCTGGAACTTCTCAGTGGGGAAGGGACGGTACACACGGACCTTGATGCAACCGACCTTGTGACCTTCTTCGCGGAGCTGGTCGACTGCCTCCTTCATAGTGCCGGCGGTGGAACCGATGACCACGGTGACGTATTCAGCGTCCTCACAGCGGTATGCTTCCAGCATCTCGTACTTGCGACCGCTCAGGGCGGCGAAGTCCTCGAAGACCTCCTCTATGACGGCCTTGGCGTTCTCCATGGCCTCCACGAGCTGATACTTGTGCTCGAAGAAGTAGTCCTGCAGATCCATAACACCATGTGTTATGGGGTTCTTAATGTCCAGCAGGCTGTGGTCGGTCTTGTACTTACCCACGAAATCTTTGACCGCGTGGGTGTCCAATGTTGTCATCCTCTCTATCGCGTGAGTGAGGATGAAACCATCCAGGTTGTGCATCACAGGCAGCCGGACATCCTTGTGTTCGGCGATCCTCATAGCCATTATGGCGTTATCATAGGCCTCTTGGACGTTCTCTGCGAATATCAGCACCCAACCAGTGTCACGTGTGGACATGACGTCACTGTGGTCGCAGTGGATGTTCAATGGGGCGCTTAGCGTCCTGTTGGCCACCGCCATGGTTATTGGCACTCTCATTCCAGAGGCTATGCCCAACATCTCCCACATGTAGGCCATTCCCGCCGAGGCGGTAGCGGTGACCGTCCTGGCTCCCGCGGATGCAGAGCCTATGCAGACACTCATCGCGCTGTGCTCGGACTCGGTGGTCACGAACTCGGTCTCCACCTCACCGTCGGCGACGAAATCGGAGAACCTCTCCACGATTATTGTCTGTGGGGTGATCGGATAGGCGGCGCAGACATCGGGGTCGATCTGCTTCCAGGCCAAGGCGATGGCTGAATCTCCGTTAATTCCAATGTTCATTGATTTCACGCTCCCTCTGGTTCCATACGGATGGCGTCCTTGGGACAGACACGGGAGCATATCCCGCAACCCTTGCAATGGGAGTAACGGAATCCTTCCATCTTACCATCCTTGGTCAGAATGCTGTCGTCAGGGCAGAATATCCAGCAGGTGAGACAGTCTATGCACTTCTCCCTCTCCAGAATAGGGCGGAAGGACCTCCAGTCCCCAGTCTCGAATTTCATGGCGCTGCCCGGCTCGGTGATCATGCCGCCCGGTATCAGTTCCTTAACGGTCTTCTTGGACATTCACAGCACCTCGTCAAAAGCTCTCTTCAAGCAGCTTATGTTTTTCACAATAACTTTATCCGGGAGCTTTCCGGTGAACTTGTCGGTCAAAGTGTCCACAAGAGCCTCGTAGCCCACCAATGGCGAAACTTTGGTCAGGGCTCCGAGCATTGCGGTGTTGACCATCGGTTTCCCAAGCTCTTCAATCGATATCTTGGTGGCGTTCACGGTGTGTATCTCCACATCGGTGCCAAGTTGCTCCTGCAGTTCCTTAGGCGAGGCCGTTGAGTTGACCAGGACAAAACCGTCTTCCTTCAGACCATCGAAAACGTCCACCTTGCCCATCAAGGTGGGGTCGATGACCACGACGATATCCGGCTCGTAAACCTGGCTGTGCACCCTTATGGGATCCTCAGAGATGCGGGTGAAGGCCCTTATGGGAGCCCCCATCCTCTCCGGCCCGAACTCAGGGAAGGCTTTGACATACTTCCCCTCGGTTATGGCCGTCTCTGCGAGGATCTCATTGGCGGTGACGACACCCTGGCCGCCTCTTCCATGCCAACGTAGTTCCATCTTCAAAGATAATCCCTCATTTCCGTTCCGAAAGTTGTTTGGAATAATAAAACCTTTTATTTTTCTTCGATAAACAGTCAATGTATTTGTTATTTTTCAAGGTAAATCGTATCTAGAATACGTTTTCCATTGATTTAGAAGATAATCTCTCCCCATATGCGCAGAAAGGATTTATAGATAATTGGTTAGAGAACGGTCTTTAGCTACCAATAATCCGGTCGGGTACACAAAACAATTTTATCCATGTCGCATTAACCATACCATATCAATCAATAATTTAACCGATTATTGATATTGAGTATCTGCGACACATTCTCTGTGTTGCACACGGCGCCGCCTGGCGGACCGACTCAGAACGGGGTTGAACCATGAAAAGGATCGCTGAAATTGGGGAGTTGGGAGTAGACGACATACCGTATGTCGGCGGGAAAGGAGCGAATTTGGGAGAGCTGGACTCAGCTGGTTTCCCTGTACCTCCCGCCTTCGTGCTGACCACAGTCGCCTATGACTACTACATGGAGGGAACGGGCCTCCTCGACCGGATATATGAGGTGCTAGGTACCATCGACAAGGGATCGGAC
>PWNH01000089.1 GCA_003557905.1 Methanomassiliicoccaceae archaeon
ATCAAACTTAAATCGTTTAATCCGTTCTCAAACCGATACAAATGACCAAGGTCTTCATAGGAGTCGCATGGCCCTACGCCAACGGTGTCATTCACCTCGGCCATCTGGCCGGTTCATTGCTGCCGCCCGATATATTCAGACGATACAACCTGCTGAAGGGCAATGAGGTGATGATGGTCTCCGGCTCCGACCAGCACGGTACTCCCATCACCCTCAGTGCCGAGAAGCAGGGCGTGAGCCCCGAAGAGGTGGCCGAGCGTTTCCACACCATCAACAAGAAGGCCATCGAGGACATGGGCATAGACTTCTCATTGTTCACGAAGACCCATAACCAGCACCATGTGGAAGTGGTGCATGACATATTCAACGTGCTGAGGTCCAAAGGCCTCCTGTACACCAAACAGACCATGCAGTACTTCTGCGGTCACTGTGACCGTTTCCTTCCCGACCGTTATGTGGAGGGCAAATGTCCCAAGTGCGGCTGCCCCAACGCCCGCGCCGACCAATGTGATGAATGCGGTACCACGTTCGAGGTCGGGGACCTGGAGGAGGGGGTATGTATCCATTGCCAGGGTTGCCCCGACATCAGGGAGACGGAGCACTTCTTCCTTAAGCTGAGTGAGTTCCAGGACCGTCTGCTCCGTTATCTGGACCATAAGGATGGTTGGAGGCCGAGCGTCAAGACCTTCACCAAGAACTGGTTGGAAGGCGGATTGCAGGACCGTCCCATCACCCGTGACATGGATTGGGGGATACCCGTTCCAATGCCTGGTTGGGATGGGAAGGTGATATATGTCTGGTTCGAGGCCGTCATAGGTTACCTTGCCGCATCGAAGGAGTATTCCAAGCATATCGGAAGGCCGGATCTGTGGGAGCAGTATTGGAAGGACGACGATTCCCGCCATTATTATTTCCTGGGTAAGGACAACATACCATTCCACTCCATAATCTGGCCCGCCATCCTTATGGGCTATGGCGGCCTGCATCTCCCCGACGAGATTCCGGCCAACGAATATCTCACCACAAAGGGCGGCAAACTGTCCAAGAGCAGAGGGACCTCGATAGACCTGCAGTCGGTGCTGCAGGAATACCATCCTGACCTGATACGTTACTATCTATCGATAAACATGCCTGACCACCGCGACAGCGAGTTCTCATGGTCGGATTTCATGACCAAGGTCAACAACGAACTGGTCGCTGAACTTGGCAACTACTACCATCGCGTCCTGAGTTTCACACGTAAGAACTACGGCTCGATACCTCCCGCTTCAGATGAGGTCCTGAAGCCTGTGAGGGAGGAGATAGCGCGCTTCATCGAAGAGACGGCCTGCCTTTTGGATGAGTGTGATTTCAAGAAGGCTTTGAAGTCAGTCATGGAGTTGGCCCGCTACGGCAACCGTTATTTCGATTCTGTGAAACCGTGGGCCCTGCTGAAAGAGGACCGTGGAGCTTGCGGAGCCGTACTGCATGCGAACCTGGAGATAGTCAGGGCACTGGCGATAATCAGCCACCCCTTCCTTCCCTTCTCCTCACAGACTATATGGGAGGATATGGGATTCGAGGGCAACGTCCTTGATGCTGGATGGGATGGATTCAAGAGGCCTTTGCCGTCCGGGCAGACACTCAACGATCCCACCCCCGTCTTCCGTAAAGTGGACATCCCCGAGGATGAGAATGCGGATGACGGTTTCTCCGACTTCAGAAAACTGGAGTTGAAGGTCGGTGAGATCCTCAGTGTCTGTGACCATCCTGATGCTGACAAACTCTACGTGATGACATTGGACACCGGGGAGGAGAGACAGGTCGTCGCAGGTCTGAAGTCCCATTACACCCCCCAGCAGCTGCAGGGGAAGAAGGTCGTGGTGGTCTGCAACCTAAAACCCGCCAAGCTTCGCGGCGTGGAATCCAAGGGAATGGTCCTCGCCGCCGATGACGAGAAGATGGGAGGGGACAACGTCAGGCTGTTGACCCCGTCCGCGGACCTTGCCAACGGCAGTCGGGTGGATTGCGGGATGGACGTAAACGGTGGCAAGCTGGACTACAAGGAATTCCAGAAGGTGGATATGAAAGTGTTCAACATCACCGAGGGTCAGGAGGAGGTCGCTGGAGCCAAGCTAGATTGGCAATCAGCAGACGCCTCGGTGGTTATCGTGAGGGACGAACACCGGGCGGCAGTGCTGCGTAGCGGTGATGTGTTCATCACGGTGGACGGGGAACTGCGTGATGGAGCCATGGTGCGATGAAGGCCGATCTCCACGTCCACACCGACCATTCATCGGATGGGGTCTCAAGCGTCTCAGAGGTGCTGGAGGCGGCACGGTCCCTGGGCATGGGGTGCATAGCCATCACCGACCACAACACCATGGCCGGTTACCATGAGGCCAAACGATACTCAGACGGTATGATATTGGTTCCAGCGATGGAGGTTTCATCGGCCGATGGTCACATACTTGCTTATGGTTTGACCGAAGAGGTCGCCGCCGGCATGTCCGTCAAGGAGACAGTGGCCGCCATCCATGCGGCCGGTGGGATCGCTGTCGCCGCCCACCCATACCGTACATGGTCCGGTCTGGGGGAATCCAACGTCATAGAGGATTTCGATGCCATCGAGGTTCTCAACGGACGCTCTGCGGAGAAGGGGAACCGTTCCGCTCTCAACCTGGCAAGGAAGATGGGCAAACCGGTAACGGGCGGAAGCGACGCCCACAAGATCGAGCAGATGGGTGACGCCTACAGCATACTTCCATCCGACTGCCAGAATGCGGATGACGTGATCGATGCGATCAAGCAGGGAAAGGTTTCCGTTGCCGGTGGGTCGCGTACGGCCATGGGAACCTTGAGATACGTCTACAAAGCGGTCAGCGAGTGGATCGGTCGCGGATTCAGACGTATGTGATCACATCTGGAAGTCATCGTCCCGGAAACTTGTGGCGGGACATGGTCCATCGGTACATTTTTCGCAACCGTCGCATTCACCGGAAAGATAGACCCTGCCTCCACGGAGCTCCAGGCTGCCACGGGGACAACGGGCGATGCACAGTGAGCAACCCACGCATTCTTCGGACCGCAGGACCAGTTCCTGCATCCTCTTAGCCTTCTTTCTTATGGACCCCTCGCTCGGTCCCTTGGAGGTGATGACGCCTTCATCATAGACCGTGACATCATCGACGGTTATCCATCCGTCCTCCTCATTGAATTCCACATCACCCATCATGGCGGCCAGGTTGGCCAGCCTGTCGATGTCTATGCTGCGGGAGAAAGCACCCTCTATGCTGAAACCAAGCACACAGGGGCTGACACCTTCCTGAAGCCTCATCTCCAAACGCCCCTCGCCCTCCAACGGGACTCCTCTGCGCAATGAACCGAGGTCCTTCCCCGTGAGCGTCTCCAACTCCTCACGGATGGATTGCGGGACCTTCTTCCAACGCCAGAGCGCATACTCCTCCCATTCCTCAGGAAGACCACGGGAGATCCTGTGCTGCCGGAGACAATCACTCCACTGCCCGTAACGCGAACTCTCCCCTTTGACGATCTCCAATTCAGCCATATCGGAAGCGGGGCAGAGGAAACAACCGATACGGTCCAATCCGCGTCGGTACCAGGGGTTGAAATCCTCCCCTTTTGAGAGTATGTACATCCATACGTGTAAGGCGTTCCATTCCTGTATGGGTGAAGCCCCGATCTGTCCTGGGGTCCAAGGGTTCCTCCATGTTCGGGACTTGGCGCGGCGGGCCTCGGATTCGTACCGTCTCTGTCCGATGAACGACAGTACACCATCGGGGAAATTGCGCATTATCGCACCCACCGTCGGACCCAGCTTGTTGGTCTTGCAACACCAGCGATAATCCTTGGCCGGAGGGCCGAAATGAGGCAGGTTCCCAAAGAACGCATCAACGGGCGCGGACTCTATGATAAGGTCCAATCCATGTCTTTCCGCGACCTCCTTCACATGTTCCACAGTCTCATCGAACTCCAACCCGGTGTCAACGAATAGTATGGGAAGCCTCTGCCCTGCATCCATGGTAAGTAGGAGGGTGGCAAGGCTGTCCTTGCCCCCTGAGAAGGATACGATTGCCGGGAGGTCATGGGCCGCCATAGCGTCCTTTATGAAACCTGTGGCCTCGGCCACCCATCTCCCAAGGACCTCGGCGTTGGCCGTCAACACATCATCCCATGACGGCGTCTGCTTTACAACCGGGATCTGGACGTCCTTCGTCCATTTGGTCTTCACGGCCAGCCCCTTGTCGGCGGACACCATCTCATCCGACTCCATGCGCGCTAGACCGGTGGCGATGGCTTCGCCGTCTGCCACCACTATGACCTCGTCGCCTTTGGCAATGGAGTCAGAAGCACCGATGACGCCGGGAGCCATCAGGTTCTTCCCCTCGCGTATGAATGGTAGAGCACCCATGTCAGAGATAACCATCCCTCTGGACATCACGGGTGCTATCCTCTTCGCCCCCTGCATCCGGTTGATGAACACATAACCCTTACCAAGGTCATAGCGCAATGCGCCCAGTACCACTCCGTCCGCTATCACCTCATCCATGCGGTCCAGTGCTGGGACTCTGTTGAGAAGAACGACCCGCCCCTCCGGTATCAATGCGAGACCGGTACCCTTTCCGAACTGCCTGTCGACGACCTCTCTGATATGCAGGATGTCCCTCTCAAAGGCGGGGCGCACGTCAGAAGGAGGTGTCACCTCCACCTCTCGGGTGTCCATGCCGCAAACTGGGCAGTCCTTTCTCTCCAGCAAGGGCAGGTTGCAATCATCGCACCAACGCAGGTGGTTCTTCCCCAGTCTGACGGCGGCCATTATGCCTTGGACAGTTAACGTTTATTTAAGCTTGGCGTAGATGCCACAATCATATGTTACGGGTTCATTCCTGAGATCCGTTGTCATCATTTTTGTTCATCTATCTGCGATCAATGGATCTGGAACATCCCAAAGTGATACGGACATAGGCGAACCCGTCATTCCGCAACGATCGAATCAGTCGTCTTCCAGTATTATTTTTGTATGCTGCCCGGGTCGGTCCATTTGTTCCTTGAAAGTTTCCCAGTAGATAGCTAACATTTTAAGTAATAGCATTGTAATTCAAAATTATTTGAAATACATTACCCGATCGAAGTATGGAATACTGAGGTGTATGAATGGCTGATAAGGAATACAATCTGGGGTTGTTCCAGAAGTATCTGACTGTATGGGTGCTGCTGGGAATTCTGACGGGTGTGGCGTTGGGAAGACTGATACCCGGGGCCGCTGAGTACCTGTCTTCGATCCAGGTAGCTCAGGTGAACCTGCCCATTGCGGTACTGCTGTTCGCAATGATGTACCCCATAATGCTGCAGATAGATTTCAGGGAGGTGAAGAATGCGGTCAAGGCGCCCAAGCCCGTACTTCTGACGCTTGTTATCAATTGGGGCATCAAGCCATTCACGATGTTCGCATTCGCCTGGCTTTTCTTCCAGGTCATCTGGGCCCCATATCTCGATCCCGGTTTGGCGAATGAATACATGGCAGGGATGATATTGTTGGGGATAGCCCCTTGCACCGCCATGGTGCTGGTATTCAGCTACCTTGCCCGTGGCCTCATGGGTTTGACCCTTGTCCTGGTGGCCATCAACTCCTTGACGATGCTGATACTGTATGCCCCGCTGGGCAACTTCCTGCTCGATGTCGGCGGCATATCGATACCGTTCGAGACGATTTTCTTCAGTGTCATGCTGTACGTCGGCGTCTCCCTGGTCGCCGGATACATAACCAGGACACAATTGATACGACGCCGTGGTATACAATGGTATGAGACCAGTTTCCTGAAGCCGATGGGCACCATTTCAATGGCCGCCCTGATCCTCACCCTGGTCTACATATTCATGCTGCAGGGCGACGTCATAATAGAGAACCCCTTGTCGGTGGGGATGGTGGCCTTGCCTTTGACGCTTCAGATAATCCTCATCTTCGCAGTCGGTCTAGGGCTCTCAAAGGTTCTCAAGCTGACTTATGAGGAGGCGGCTCCGGTATCGTTGATAGGAACAAGCAATCACTTCGAAGTGGCGATAGCCACTGCGGTGATGGTGTTCGGCATCAGCAGCGGCGCCGCATTGGCAACCGTCGTCGGTGTCCTCATCGAGGTTCCGATAATGCTTCTGCTGGTGACGATCCTGTTGCGCTATAGGGAAAGATTCCCAAGAATGGTCGACCACGAGGCGTCGTAGGCAGAATCAAAGCATGGATCCGTGCAGCAAGAGGTCCACCCTGGCCTGGTGGACCTCATTTTCAATCTTCCTCTGCAACACAGGATCATGGAAGGTCTTGAAGTCCAGACCCTTGTACTGAACGTCCATCAGGATGAGGTTTCCAGGGTCCGCCAGACCGAACTGCAGGTCCTCCCCTGCCAATGCACGTTCCACATCCTCGATCGGCACCTTCCCTCTACCCACGCCCTCTATGGCCGCAACCATCCGTCTTATCATGTTCCATAGGAACCTCTGAGCATGGAAATCCAATGACAACACATCACCCTCACGAATCTCGATGGAAAGAAGGTCGATGATGGTGCCGCGACCCTCATCACGGCAGAAACGGCGGAAATCATGCACACCTTGGAAGAGAGCGGCGACCGCGCGCATCCTCTCCACATCAATGTCATTTTTTGGCAGGATGTACCGGTAGTGTCGACGATCGGCATAACGGATGTTACGTCCTTGGTCGATTTCCGCCACAGAGAGGAAATGGACACGCTCACAAACCGCGTTAAGGGCTCGAAGGAGGGATGCATCGTCGGAGATGCTGGTGTTGAAAGCCATCACGTTGCCTAGGGCGCTAACGCCCGCATCAGTCCGACTGGCGGCCTTCAAGCCATGGTCCGATTCGCCGTTTGTGGGGGATATGGTCTCCAATGCCCTGATGATGTCTCCTTCGACAGTCCTCCTTCCTGGTTGTCTCTGTGACCCATGGAACCCTCCACCGCGGTAGGCGATCTTGACGGCCACCCTTCTGCACGATGGTGTGTCGGGCCTGCCGATGTTGTGATTATCGAAATCCACAATCCTGCAGAACAAAGGACTTTTAAATAATGTCCTGAATTATGTAGGCATTCTGAAGGAATGGGTTATATGAAGGCATCCAGGCGCTCAATGAAGATGTATTACGCCATCAGACAGGTGACCATCCCCGCTGACGAGATGGAGAGCAAGGGTGCAGAGGTCATCAGGATGAACATCGGCGATCCCAACAAATGGGACTTCGAGACGCCTGAGTACTTCAAGGCCGCGTTACGTGAGGCCGTGGACATGGTCGATAACGGATACGGTGACTCACAGGGAAGTCTGGAGTTGCGTCAGGCCATCGTCGACCGGGAGTTCGAGAAGCACGGTGCCAGGATAAGATCCGAAGACGTCATTGTGACCAACGGTGTGAGCGAATCGGTACAGGTCATCCTCGGAGCCATGCTGGAAGCCGGTGACGAGGTGCTCGTCCCCGGTCCAGGATATCCTTCTTACACACAGTACATCGGATTCTTCGATGGAGTACCTGTCCCCTACGAGCAGGTCGAGGAGAATGATTGGCAGCCGGACATAGACATGATGAGGGCCCGCATCAATGAGAAGACGAAGGGCATAGTCGTCATCAACCCCAACAATCCCACCGGTGCGGTGTATCCGGAGAAGGCTGTCAAGGAGATAGCCAATCTGGCCGCCGAGTATGATATACCGATCCTTTCCGATGAGATATACGATAAGATAACCTTCGACACGCCATTCTATTCGTTCTCCCGTACCCCGTCGGACGTCAAGAAGATAATAATGAACGGGTTCTCAAAGGTAAACCTGATGCCCGGATGGAGGGTGGGTTACAGTTATTTCATGGACGAATCGGGAGAACTCGATGAACTTTTCGAGGGCGTCATGCGCCAACTCCGGGCCCGTCTATGCCCCAACGTTCCCTGCCAATGGGCGGCCAGGGCGTCTCTGCAAGGGCCGCAGGATTACATCAAGGAACTGAACGCAAAACTATCCAGCAGGGCGGATTATTCCTATAAGCGACTCAATGAGATCCCCGGGATATCAACGCGCCGGGCCAAGGGGTCAATGTTCATGTTCCCCAATGTGGAGGCCGATCTGTGGAAGACCGACATGGACTTCATACTCGATGTCCTTTGGAACACCGGTGTGTTGTTCGTCCCTGGTACCGGGTTCTGTGAGGAGTTCGGACAGCATCACTTCCGTACGATAATACTGCCGGACATCCCCATCCTGGAGAAGGCCTACGACAAGCTGGAGACCTTCATGGTCGGTAAGCTGAAGAAGGCGTGAAAGGGTTTGGTGCCTACTCCAGGCGTTTCAGCATCTTGATGGCCGCGTCGACAGCGTCGCGTCCCTTCTCGATGCGCTTCTCAGCCTGCAGACGGGTCATCCCCGGACCGGTGATGCCCAGTGACACGGGTTTACCGAATTCCAGGGCCAGGTCGGCGATCTTCCTCGATGCGTGACCGGCAACGATGTCGTCATGCTTGGTCTCACCCTCGATGACCGTACCCAGGGTGACCACGGCATCGATATCATCCATCTGCAGAAGCTTCTTGATAGCCAGGGGCATGTCGAAGACGCCCGGGACGTAGATGGTCTTCACTATCTCCGCGTCCAGGAACTCCACCTGTGACTTCGCCCTCTCCATCATCATAGAGGTGATGTCGAAGTTGAACTCCGCCACCACAAATCCCAATCTGTATCTTTTCATATCATCTCCTCCTCAATTCACAGGTCCAGCGTCCTCGAAACCCTGCCTCTTGCCCTTACCGGCGTTGCGACGCAGGTCCTGAGGGCGGAACAGCAGTTTATGGACGTTCAATGCATGCTCGCGACTCCTACGGTCAGCCAGGAATGTCAGTTCCCTGTCGTCCGCGGCCTCGTCCTCATGCACGAAGACCTCGATTATATGCGTGTTCGTCATCAACTGTGCGCGTATGAGTCCAGTGGAGGCCTCATGGGCGCACATCTTGTCCTTGTCCTTGGGACCAGGCATACCAAGGGCCATGACGATGTCACAACCCTCCTCCTCTATGAGTTTCTTGCATGCCACGGGGAGGTCCTTGATGCCAGGCACAGTGTACCTTACTATCTTGATCCCATCAGCCACTGATTTGAGTTCATCCTCAGCGGCGGAGCCCATGTCATAACGGGCGAAGGTGGTGTCAGCGATCCCTATCTTTTTCATGGGATTTCCTCCTGTCGTGCTCATCGATTATCCTTTGAATGATCTTCCTGGTCCCGTTTAGGTCCTCGGAGCATTGGCTGACCCTCCGGACATCAACAGTTATCCCCCTCTCAGCCAGTCTGGACCTCAAATCGTTCTCGTCGAAGTTCTGGTCGTAACCGAGGGCTATCACATCGGGGTCGATGTAGCGTACGATATCGAATATGTCCCCTTTGCCACCGACCAATGCATCATCGACCATCTTCAGGGATCCAACCATCGTGCAGCGCATCTGTTCGGGCGTAACAGGTTCATGCTTGAAACGTCTGACGTTGTCGTCGCAAGCAACGACCACGACAAGCTCATCCCCCATCTCCCGGGCCTGTCTGAGGTAATGGAGGTGGCCAGGATGAAGAATATCGAAAACCCCCGAGGCCATCACCTTGACCATTCACAACCCTCCTCAATGTTTGGCCCAGGCTTCGATGACATCCTTGCCTTCCAAGAACACCAGGCCGTTACGTTCAGCGTAATCGATCGCCTCCTCCTTGGATAAAGCTTCCCCATCGTCGCCCATCATCTCACATATGGTTGCGGACGGTATGAGGCCGGCCATCATCGTCAGGACGGTGCTCATCTCGGTGTGACCTTTACGTGTGCTAAGGAGTTCCTCACTGGTACGAAGAAGGTGTACGTGGCCGGGAGCACGGAAATGCTTTCCGAACTCATCCCTCTTACCGGAAGCATCACTGTCAGAACCTGCGATCTTAGCCAATTCCACGATCGTCAACGCCCGGTCGCGGTCGGTTATGCCGGTGTAGGTGTCACGATGGTTGATCGTGATCGAGAAAGCCGATTTTGTGTCATAGGGTATGTCGAAAGGTGTGAGTCCGGTCATTGACGGGTAATCCTTGGATGCAATCGCGAACAGGTCTGCCAGGAATGGAAGTCCAAGCTCTTCGGCCAAAGGTCCATGCAGGGTGGTGCATATCAGACCGCCCCCATCTTTACGCATGGTCCGTATGTGTAAGTGGTCCACGAACTGTGATCCCACTACCATGTCAGTCTCCCTCTCCCGGTCGTCAAAGTCATAGACCAGGACCATCTTCCCATTTTTAAGGTCGTTCAGGGCTTTTTCGATGATGTCCATCGTAATCTCCGTCCCATCTGAGTCTTTTTGCTCTGGATGAATGCTAACGACATCGGACCGAGGTTAAAATATCTTTACTCTACTACCAAACTTTAGAACGTTTTCAAACCGATATACTGGCATAATGATTTTGATTGGATATAATATTTATATGAATAATACTATCACATAGATATCATGTCGGCAACCGTCGAACCGACACTGTTTGATTTTGTTAACGGTGGCAGTAGGATAGGTCGCGCCATAAGCGAGACTCCTGAGCAGCTAGAATATTCTCTTTCACAGGAGGTCGACCTCCATTATGATTTCAATAAGGTATGCGTCTGTGGGATGGGCGCATCGGCGATTGCCGGTGATATATTCGCTGATTTCGCCAACGAAACCTCATCGATGCCCATCAACGTCGTCCGCGGTGTCATGCTTCCGCGTTGGGTGGACTCCGACACACTTACATTGATAACGAGTTACTCCGGTAACACCTGGGAGACATTGGAGCTCTATAAACAGGCCAAGTCCCGAGGATGTCCTGTAGTCTCTGTCACATCCGGCGGGGAACTGCAGCGACTCGGCCAGCGCGACGGTGTACCGACGTTCACGGTTCCCAAAGGCATACAACCAAGAGCCGCTTTGGGTCATATACTCGGCCTGACCGCCAACACTCTTGAATCCCTCGGTGTCTGCCCATCTAGAACGGAACTCATGAGGATAATCCCGGAGCTCAAGGAGCTCAGGGATTCCATGATGCCGAATTCCGGGGACAATGAGGCCATAAACCTCGCCGAGTCCCTTTACGGTACCGTCCCGGTTATCTACGGCCATCCTAACATGGCGGCCTCCGCTCTGAGGTGGAAGACACAGATTAACGAGAACTCCAAGATGCTGGCCTTCTCCGGCATCATGCCGGAGTTCAATCACAATGAGATAGTTGGGTGGGTGGAAGGCAGTCCCACCATGAGATGTTCCCCTGTCGTCCTTTATGACGCCAACGCACCGGAAACCTTGAAGAGCATCATCGATGCGACCGTTGACAGCCTACGCGACTCGGGCGTTGAGGTGCACGAGGTCCAAGTCGAGGGCGATGGCAGTCTGGAGAAGAACCTAAGGTCGTCCATAATCGGGGACTTCGTCTCCCTATACCTGGCATTCCTACGTAAGGTCGATCCTGAACCGGTCGCCTCGATAATGTCCTTGAAGGAGCGGCTGGGCCTATCCCTTCGTCAATGAGACTCGCTCAGGGATACATTAATAAAAGAAAAGCGTATGGCAATTCTGAGCATCCATGATAAACGAGGAAGCGCTTTGGATTCGTGACAAAGTCAAGGCCCATAACAAATGGTTCGAGGAGTGCATCCCAATGATCGCATCCGAGAATCTCATGAGCCCTCTGGCTAAGGAGATGTTGATTTCTGATTTCGCAGACCGATATGCCGAAGGGCTTCCGGGAAAGAGGTATTATCAGGGCAACATATACGTCGACCAGGTGGAGTCCAAGGCCATGGAGATGGCCCGGGAGTTGTTCGAATGCAACTTCGCCGATCTGAGACCCATCTCAGGGACCGTCGCCAACATGGCGGTCCTCTTTGCTTTCGCTGAGCCTGGGGACGTTATAACAACCTGTGCCCTCGCTCAGGGAGCCCACATATCCACTGCCAAGTTCGGGGCTTTCGGCCTCAGGGCTGTGGAGTCGGTCAACTATCCGTTCAACGAGAGTGACATGAACTTGGATGTGGACGGGACAATCAAGCTATTGAACGAGGTGAAACCAAAGGTTGCCCAGTTCGGTCTCTCGGTGTTCCTGTTCCCTCCGCCGCTCAAGGAATTGCAGGATACATTCCAGGAGATAGGCTGCACCGTATGGTATGATGCGGCACATGTCCTAGGTCTGATAGCCGGTGGCCAGTTCCAGGACCCCTTCCGCGAAGGTGTCAACGTGATGTCATCCAGCACGCACAAGACATTCCCTGGACCCAACCACGGTATGCTGCTCGGTCACAACCTGGATGAGGAACAGGAGAAGGCCCTGTACCGTGCGGTCTTCCCCGGCGTCACGAGCAGTCACCATCTGCACGCCATGGCCGCATTGGCCATCACCCTGGCGGAGCAGAAGGTCTTCGCCAAGGAGTACGCCGCTCAGACGGTCAAGAACTCCCGTGCCCTCGGTGAGGCCCTCTATGAGAGGGGTGTGGACGTCCTCTGTCCCGACCTAGGTTTCACCAGATCCCATGCCATTGCTGTCGATGTCTCCAAGTTCGGAGGCGGCAAGACCGTGGCCCAGGACCTAGAGGACGCCAACATCATCTGCAACAAGAACATGCTGCCCAGCGACACATCCGCCATCAAGCCCTCGGGCATAAGGCTCGGTGTCCAGGAATTGACCAGGGTGGGCATGAAGGAGAGCGAGATGATCCAGGTGGCGGAGCTCGTGGCAAGGGTTTGCAACAAAGAACCCATAGCCAAGGTCAAGGAGGATGTGAAGGAGCTGAAACGCAACTTCACCAAGATCCGCTATTGCTTCAACGACGGCGAGGAAGCATATCGTTTCCACGAACTGGTCTGAACATCGGTCGGATCAAACTTCAAAACCCCAACCCTCTTCCATCCCTTTTCTTGATCATCAATGGGTATTCACGGTAGTTGTGAACCACTCCCGTCAAGGGTTCTTCTGTTCACGTAACGGGATGTCGCAAAATTCCCTCAGGGCAGACCTGATAGAAGTTGGCAGGCCTTGCATTTGGCGCCCAGAGTGGGCTCTCCGCAGGAACACTGCTTAA
Organism: Methanomassiliicoccaceae archaeon; assembly: GCA_003557905.1. GTDB lineage: Archaea > Thermoplasmatota > Thermoplasmata > Methanomassiliicoccales > Methanomethylophilaceae > PWHV01. Next base: position 13,121 of record PWNH01000089.1, read on the forward strand.
GGTCCGTCTGGGGGATTTTCTCCCGAAGCATTGGGGCCAGCTGATCGTATGAGGATAGTATGCTGAACTTCGAGCCGGGCGACCTCTTCTCCAACTCGTCGACTATGGAACGGTATTGGTTGCGTAGCGCCTCATCGGCGTACGGGCATTCGCCATCATGGAATTCCAGTCCGGCGCACATTGCATACAGGTAGGATTCCTTCTCCGGGATCACCCTCAGAGGCTGAATCCTCGGAATCAATCCTGGTTGCACCTTCACATGTGGGCCCATCCTCGCCATCCTCTCCACGTCGCCGCGGGCGAAATTCATCATCAATGACTGAGCGGTGTCATCCAGATTCAGGCCGGTTGCCAGATGTCCGCACTCCAACTCCCGGGCCATGGAGTTCAAGCACTTTCGGCGCAACACCCCGCAATAGGTGCAGGGGCTGCTGGTCCCGCTCAAAGGTGCGATATCATCCATTCCCCTGTCGAATTCCTTCACGAACGATTTCTCATGATAAGGTATGGAATGCTCCTGACAGTATCGCTGTACGATATCCAGGCTCGGTCTCCGGTAACCTTCTATCCCTTCATCGATGGAGATGCAGTGTATCTCGGCATCCCTGCGTTTACCGAACGTCCGGCGGATCAGGTCCAGAGTCACCATGCTGTCCTTGCCGCCCGACACAGCGACGGCTATCCGCGAACCGCGGGAGAGGTCCACCTGTTTGCGGAGCTCGCGTTTGACCCTGCGTTCCACATAGGCCATGAAATGTCCGGAGCAGAGATGGCTGCCGTTGTAGCGGATGAAGGTGACCGCGTCATTCTGGCAATGGTCACACCTCAAAGACAGCCCTCCGGTGCGGGTTCAGCGGTCAAGCATCTCCTCCAGTTTACCCCTCAGGACCTTGGCAGGAATATCAGGGATGGAGATGTAGGTAGTCCTTCCTCCGTCAGGGTCGCCCTGTACCTTGGTATGCACAAGGCCAAGGTCGTGGAGGTCGTTGACATAGTTCCAGAACTGGGTGTGTTTACGGGGGTTCTCACCATATTCCTCGGCGACGACATGATAGGTCTTCTCCGCCCTTCCCGTGTTCACATACACATCTTCTTTGAGGCAGCGGGTGATGGAGAGTAGGGTCATCATGCGATGTTTGTCAAGCTGCTCCAGCTTCGACTCCGTTATGGTCGAGTACGTCAGGGCCTTGGCCTCACGGACGTACTCCGCCTTCACCTCGCCGACCCCGTCCTCCTCTGCCAGCATGGCGGATTTCTCCAGCATCTCTATCGCGAACCTGGCGTCACCCCATTCAGAGGCGATGTCGGATATGAGGTTCATGGAATCGACCTCAATGGAACCAGGGACCAGGGCCATTTCGGCCCTGCTGTTGACAATGTCGAAAAGCTCATCCCTGCTGTAACGACCGAAACGTACCGTGTTGGCACGTTTGAATGTGGACATGGATGCCTGGTCCAGACGGTCTATGACGTGCTCCTGTGAGATCATCATCAAGGACAGCGAGGTGGAGAGGTCGCCCCTCTCCTCGTTGAACCTTGAAAGTTGGTATACAAGGTCATCGGCGCCTTTCTTGAGCAGTACGTCCACCTCATCCAATACCACCATCAGCCGCAAACGTCGCTTGTCCACATGGCGTTTCAGTGTACGCAGCATCTCAGAGACCGAGAATCCCCGGTCAGGATATCCGGGGTCGAAATGCCATATCATGGACAATAGGGCGCTGGATTCAGTGTTGCTCTGCCTACAGTTGACCATCACGTAATCCATGGGGATGCCTTTTTCGGAGGCATGCCTGAGGATGTCCATACAGAACCTTTTCGCCGTGGCGGTCTTACCGGTCCCGACAGGCCCAATCAGGAAGGCGGATTGCGGAACCCCGCTCTCCACCACAGGGCGGAAAAGCATGCGCAGGGAACGCATCTGCTCCTCTCGGTGCACCAGCGTCGGGGGGACGTAGTCAAAGGTAAGAACCTTCGGGTCCCGTATGATCGTCGTCCTTGGATCAAACATCTTTGTTCCTGCTCACCCTGAGGAATCCTGAGAAAGGTATCACTTCGACCCCTCCCGCCTCGACCATGTCAGCCGCCAGATTCATCCCGAGTGAGTCAGAGGACATGTGTCCGGCGACAACCACGTTGATATGGTATTTCTTGCATTCATCAATATGCTTATCGGGGAAATGCATCCCGACGACGGTACCAACCCCCGCATCGGCGAGCTTCTCGTAAATCTCAACAGGTCCAGAGGTGCCTCCGGTCATCTTGACCGCCACCTTGCCGACACTGGCATCCTTCTTTCCATAGACGATATTGGGCGGCGAGTTGCCACTGGCTGCCAACCTGTACTCCGGAATCTCGAACACCGCATCCACCAGATCCTTTAGTCTACGCGGGGACTTCTCTTCCAGATATATCTCCATGAACTGCTGGGCAAGGTTGTCGGTGGGCGTATGGGCGTTCATCAGCGGGATCTCCAACAGACGGCAGGCATCGACGACCTGATTGTAGTTGGACGCCATCACGGCCCGGGTGACCTCATCGATGCGTTTGGACATCATGCCCTCAGCGATGTTGATGGGTATGCCCAATTCGTGATACATGCCCTCTTGCATGGACATGACCTCCGGGAATATCGATCTTCCCTTGCCTATCGGATGGTGTCCGATTATGGCATCTATCCCATGCCCCTTCTGATTCAGCCTGTCTGTGAGAACCACTTCCCCCGTACCAATGTCTATTCCCCAGATGACCTTCTTCAGATCCGTGTCCGGGTCACCGAACGAGAGGCGGCTGTCTGCATAGGGGTTCCAAAGCCTTTCCTGGTCGTAGAACTCCTTCTTGTCCTCATCCATCTTATCGAATTCCGATTTCTGTTTCTCAAGGCCCTCATCAATCTCATCGCGACCGCGAGGGTCGGATTCGATACCCCTTTCAATTATCATCCGATAGACGTCGATGAGTTTCATCATCTTGGTTAGGAAGGATTAATGTTATCAAGTTTTTCCATGAACGCTCAATTTCAGTCAACTCCGAAGGGAAAGTATTTTTTAACCTTACCCGATAGCGACGATGGTTGGCTATGAGGGAGATTTGGATAGAGAAATACCGTCCCCGTAAACTGGACGAGGTAGTGGGTCAGAAGCACATAACCGAAAGGCTGAGGTCTTATGTGAAAACCCAGAACATGCCCCATCTTCTTTTCACTGGTCCGGCAGGTACGGGTAAGACCACCTGCGCCCTTTCATTGGCCAAGGAGATGTTCGGAGAGGACTGGAAAGGAAACGTCATAGAGCTCAATGCATCCGATGAAAGGGGTATAGATGTTGTCAGAGGGAAGATAAAGGACTTTGCCCGCACATCTCCACTGGGAGGGTCGGATTTCAAGATAATCTTCCTCGATGAGGCCGATGCCCTCACTCCCGAGGCCCAGGCGGCGCTGCGTCGAACCATGGAGCGTTACTCGGCAATATGCCGTTTCATCCTCTCCTGCAATTACTCGTCCAAGATCATAGACCCCATCCAATCGCGCTGTGCGGTGTTCAGGTTCAGCCCTCTGACCGCCGATGACATAAGGGAATACGTCACCCACATATCCAAGAAGGAGGAGCTGGTCATCGATGAGGAGTCCATAGAGGCCTTGGTCCATGTGTCCCAAGGGGATATGCGCAAGGCCATCAACTCGCTCCAGGTGGCGGCCTCATTGGACGTGCCCATCGACATTGATGTGATATATCAAACGACCGGCATGGCCAGACCAGAAGAGGTCAAGGGGATGCTGGAGACCGCTTTGTCCGGTGATTTCCTCAAGGCGCGCGCCCTGCTTGATGACATCATGATAACCTACGGCCTGTCAGGCCAGGACATAATCAAACAGATACACCGTAGCTACTATGAGCTGTCCGTTTCCGATTCCGAGAAGGTCAGGCTGATAGACCGGACGGGAGAGGCCGAGTTCCGTATGGTTGAGGGAAGTAACGAGAGAATACAGTTGGAAGCACTGCTCGCTTATCTCACAATGATAGGGTCATCTCACCGTTGACTTTGCCAAGCTATAAATAAGGAATCATTATTCAGAGCACTGGAGACTAACACATGGCACGTTTCAAAGAGGCTGATGAGAGGCTTCTCAACAAGACAGTTTGCATGAGTTGCTCAGTGACCAACCCCGCCAAGGCAACCCGTTGCCGCAAGTGTGGATACAGCAACCTCAGGCCCAAGGCCAAGGAGAGCAGGAAATCGTGATCCCGACGACCGGCCGTCAAACGTCGGCCGATCTCGCAAATTCTTCAATTTGCGCACCCAGGAGGGCACTATTAAAATACGTGCATCTCCATCAAAAGGCGCACTAATGGAGGCCATTGGATTATGAAGGTCCTCATAGTCGACGACAACGTCGCAATCCAGGAGATCGTCTCTGAGATATTGACGACCGAAGGTAATGTGGTAGAGGCAGTCGGGAACGGAAAGGACGCTTTCAACAAAATCCGTCAATTCCGACCCGAACTGGTTCTATTGGACATCAATCTGCCTGATATGGATGGTTGGACCATCCTTCGCAAGATGAAGGAGGACGGCCTCACCCAGGGGCTGAAGGTCCTCATGTTCACCGCGGACACGGATATAGGCAGCGAGATATTCGGCCTACAGGATGTCGTCGACGGCTACATACGCAAACCGTTCAAGGGCAACGAGCTCATCGAGAGGATCAAAAGCATTTCTGCCGACGACCAATCCTCAGACCCCAAGGGTAAGTTCAAATTCAAATCCCTGTTCGGAAAGAAGGATGAGAAATCGTCCACCCCTGTGTATCGGAAACTCAATCTGAAGTCAGGCAAGGCCTACATTGTGATGGAGAAGAAGCCGCAGAGGGTGTATGAGGGATTCGTGGTCGAGGTCAACGAAGGCAAATCCGGTATGGTCGTCACCAGTGATCACCCCAAATCCATCCGTGAGAAGTGGGATCTGGAGAAGACACCAATAATATGGTTGACGTCCAGGGCGGGGAAGGCGTACATAGACCCATCCAAGCTGGGGAGCATAACATCCTACATTTCACAGTTCATCGAGAACAGCAAGAACAGCCTGATCCTGATAGATGGATTGGAGGTTCTGACACTCAACAACGAGTTCAACCAGGTTCTTAAGATGATCAATCAGATAGATGATCTTCTGGTGGAGAACAATTCCACACTTCTGATTTCTTTGAACTCCCAGGTCCTGGATCAGAAGGACCTTGCGCTGATGCAGCGCAACAAGGAGATCCTGGATTTCATGTCAGATTAGGCCTAAGGAGCTGCCTTAAATGAAAATCGAGAGGGTTTGGGCAAGGGAGGTTTTGGACTCCCGAGGTAACCCCACCGTCGAGGCTGAAGTCTGGACGAACGGGGTGTGTGTGACCGCCATTGCTCCATCGGGTGCTTCGACCGGTACTTTCGAGGCCGTCGAGCTGCGCGATGGGGGTGACCGTTACGGAGGCAAAGGCGTCCTGAATGCGGTGGAGAACGTACGAAGGTACATCGCTCCCGCATTGGTCGGTATGGATTGCAGCGACCAGCGAGCTGTGGATTCCGTACTTGTTGAAACGGACGGCACCTCTAACAAATCCAAGCTAGGGGGCAACGCCATCACTGCTGTGTCAATGGCAGTGGCGAAGGCGGGCTCGATGGTCTCGGGAAAAGAGGTCTATGAGCACATCGGTGATGACAATGTCACATTGCCGGTACCCATGTTCAACATAATCAACGGCGGTAAACACGCTGGAGGGGACCTTAGGATACAGGAGTTCATGGTAATCCCCACTGGGGCGCCTTCGTTCTCAGAGGGTCTGAGGATGGCGGCCGAGATATACGCTTCGCTCAAAACCTTACTTAAGAACCGTTACGGGGTGTCCTCAGTCAACATCGGTGACGAAGGGGGTTTCGCACCCGCACTGAACAATTCCTCAGAGGCGCTGTCGACTATTGTGACGGCGATAGAGGATGCGGGATACCTCCCTGGAAAGGAGGTGTTCCTGGCATTGGATGCCGCATCCAGTGAATTCCATAAGGCCGGTGTCTACAACATCGACGGTCTGGATCTCAACTCCGGCCAGTTGGTCGACCACTATTCTCAGATGGTGGAGGACTTCCCATTGATCAGCATCGAGGATCCCTTCGAGGAGGATGATTTCGATGCTTTGAAAGAACTCACCAGGAAACTGGGCGATAAGATACAGATTGTCGGCGATGACGTTTTCGTCACCAACACCGAACGCCTGTCCAAAGGTATCGAAATGGGGGCAGGCAACGCCTTGTTGCTGAAGGTCAATCAGATCGGGACGATATCCGAGGCCGAGGATGCCGCCATCATGAGCTTCAAGAACGGTTACAACGTCGTGGTGTCCCATCGCTCTGGCGAGTCCGAGGACGTCACCATCGCTGACCTATCCGTCGGTTGGGGTGCGGGACAGATCAAGACCGGAGCCCCCGCCCGTGGTGAGAGGACTGCTAAGTACAACCGTTTGTTGAGGATCGAGGAGCGCCTCGGGGACAAAGCGGTCTACCCTGGCCTCAAGGCGTTCAAGCATTGAAGCGATGGCCCCGGCATCGATGATCTGGAAGGGTTAAAATGGAGAGGCTGTTCATTGCCACCGAGGAGGACATACGTCAGGGCAGGACGATGGATGTTTATTTCCAACGCAGCCTAGGGGTGTTGAAGGCCTTGGATATGGAGGAAACCCGCGTCAAAGCGGAGTTCAGCGCCGGATCCCTCCCTGCGGGTTGGCCATGGGCGATAATATGCGGCACGGAGGAGGTGCTCCGCCTGATGGAAGGCCTGCCCGTGGATCTCTACGGGATACCTGAGGGCACGCTGTGGCGTCCCAGATCCTCCCGCGGTCCGCGCATACCCTTCATGAACATCGAAGGCCCATATTGCGGTTTCGGGGAGATGGAAACTTCGATTTTGGGTATGTTATGCCATTCCAGCGGCGTCGCGACCAAGGCGGCCAGATGCAAGATGGCGGCGGAAATGGGCCATCTGATGGCATTCGGTAACCGTCGCATGCATCCTGCCTTGGCCCCTATGTTGGATAGGTCCGCGTTCATCGGTGGATGCGACGGAGTGGCATCCCCTCTCGGTGCCGAACTCATAGGCGAGGAGGCTCTGGGAACTGTCCCACACGCATTGATTCTCATGATAGGCGACGAGGTCAAGGCCTACCAGGCCTTCAATGACCATTCGGACGCAGATGTTCCGAGGATAGTTCTGGTGGACACCTTCTCGGATGAGCGCTTCGGGGCTCTCGAGGCATGCCGTAGCATACCGGGTTTGGAAGGCATCAGACTCGACACCCCCGGTTCTCGTCGCGGATCGTTCCGCGAACTTGTACAGGAGGTCCGGTGGGAGATGGACATGGCAGGTCATCACAAAGTGAGGATCATCGCCACCGGCGGTCTTGACGAGGACAGTATCCGTAAGTTGAAAGGATCGGGCGTGGACTCATTCGGCGTTGGTACGAGTATCAGCAACGCTCCGACCGTGGATTTCTCTATGGACCTGGTGGAGAAGGACGGTGTACCGATATCCAAGAGGGGCAAGTTCAGCGGACGCAAGTATCCGTTCCGCTGTCCTGCATGTCTGTTGATGGATGTCTCTCTGGACCGGGAAGAAGAGATGCAATGTGAGTGCGGCGCGGTCATGGAGATGATCGAGGTCAGGATGATGGAGAACGGGCGTCGCACAATTCCCGCGGAATCCGCTAAACATATCCGGAACCGCGTCCTCGAGCAATTGCAGATGATTCACGATGTCGACAACAATCGAAAGATATGATTATATAGCCGATTGAGGCGGCCAATCATGAATTCCCCTTTTCGATAGTTGCGAGCCCTTTTTTGATTGTTTTGTTATATACTCTATGAAACCACCTATCTACCAATTTTTAACATTCGTTTATATGGATGTCAATAGATTTCGGTAGCAAAACGAAAGCATTAAAAGACAAGCGTTGTTTTCCAATCATCGTCTTCGGACGATCGCCGCCGTTTGGAGGGACGGAGGCAACTGGCTCCAAGCCAGGTCGACGGGAAGGGCAGAGATTGAATGAATAGTTCAGCTTATGCTCTATACTTGTTCGAACAAGGATGAGAGGTATTCCAGGGATGATAGGTTCAATTATGGAGATGGGAGGCCATTGCGCCCCTGATATCGGCAAGGTCTATTGCGAGTGCGGAAGCATTGTAGACCTTGACCGTTCATTCATTAATCTAAAACGTAAATTAGGAAAACCTATCGAATGCCCCACATGTCGCAACAATAGAATCTCCCACGACATTGATGCCTTGGACCGCCACTTCATCGGTGATGATGAAGAGGAATGAATCTCTAAAAATTATTAAGTTAAAGACCAATCTTTAATAACTCTGATTATCAATCTAACCCAAGGTGAGAAATTGCATTTCGTTCTGGTATCCGGTCTATTAGGGGTGGGTAAGACCACTGTAATCCTGAACATGATGGATGCTCTCTATGAGAGCAAAGGACATCGTATAATGGTCATCGAGAATGACTTCGGGAACAAAGGCATAGACGGGGAGGTCATGCGTAAATACGGCATGGACGTCCAAGAACTCAAGGGAGGGTGTATATGCTGTACCCTGAAGACCGGACTGATTGACACCGTTCGGGTTGTCCAGGCCAATATGGATCCCGACATAATAATCGTGGAGCCGACGGGAATAGCCGACCCCGAGATAATCATAAATGCGGTCCAGGACTGCTCCGGGATAGAGATTGACCGGCTCAGCACTATCATAGTGGTCGATGCAGAACGTTTCGCCAAGACCTGGAAGATGTTCGAGAGGCCTCTGAAAAACCAATTGAAGGTCGCAGATATCGTATTGGTGAACAAGATAGACACTGTATCCGACGAAGACCTTGACGGCATCAAGGAACGCATCAAGACGTTCGGTTTCAACGGCCCTGTGGAGGCCGTACAGGCTGACAAAGGTGTGAACATGGGTAAGTTGTTGGAGTTGTTCGAATGACCGAGGACCAAGAGTTCATACCCACTCCGCTCGCCGCGGACCTCAAAGGGGTTTTCTCACCCCCGATGGAAGGAACGGATGCAGTTCAGAAGTTCTCCGACCTCCTGAAGGCCTTGACGCTCGGGGCGGTGGATGTCGGCGCCTGGTCCATAGGCCATGTCAAGGCTGTGGTGGAGGCAGGACAGGGATTCATATCAATGAGCAGCACCACTGAGGATGGCAACGTCCGTACCAAGGGCGAGTTGTCATCGGTGGAAGAATGGACGATGACCGTGAACGTTATTGTTTTCGGGCCGGATGTGGAAGACCTTGAGACTATGCTCTTGGAAAAGGTGGAATCCATAATGCCGGGTAGCAAGGTCAATGTCTATCACGCTGAAGGATGCGACGACCCCGAATGCTTCGATCCCTTCTGCCGCCGTCCCGAACACGTCCACGAGGACGATTGCGACTGTGACCGTTGCTAAGTTCAAACGGTCTTCTTGACCGTCTTTTTCTTCTTAGCGGTGGCGGCCTTGGGTTTTTTGGCCGCCTTCTTCGGTCTGGTCGGGCATTCGGGGTTGATGCACTGTTGCCTCTCCCCGAGACCAATGACCGGAGATCCACACTCGCCGCATTGCTCGCTCAAGACGTCGATCTTTCCCCTCAGAGGGAGGGGATAGGTCTGGTCGCAGTCCGGCCATGACGAACATCCAGCGAACCTTTTACCGGCACGGGAGAACAGCATCCTCACTGTCCCCTCGCCGCATTTGGGACATTTCCCAAGGTCGTTCATCTGCTTGTTGGTGATGCAATCCGGATCGACGCATTGCTCCTGAGGGGGCTGACCGCGTCTGATCACACGTAGAACGGGCATGCCGCATTCAGCACATCCCTCCTCCGTGGGCTGGATCATTGCCGACCGGGGCATAGGGAACGCCTTGTTGCAGTCAGGGTATGAATCGCAACCTATGAAGTTACCTTTGCGCGACCTCTTGATGGTGATGTTACCACCGCACTCGGCGCACTTTCCGATATGGGACTGCTCATGCAGAGCCTTGCGTATCTCCTCGCCTATCTCGTTGCGGTTGGCCTTCATCACATCAACCGCAGCGGAGAGCATCTGCTGGGACTCCTTCACAACGAATTCCAGTGATTTCTCGCCGTCAGCGATCTCCCCCATGTCCTCCTCCAGCCGTGCGGTCATCTCCACATCCGTGATCTGGCCGCCATACTTCTGCAGCGCCTTCACCAAGGCCATTCCGCTGGGGGTGGGTATGAGGTTCTTTCCCTGTACGTAGTTACGGGAGTACAGTTTACCGACAATGTCATGCCTGGTGCTCTTGGTCCCTAGATTCAGGTTCTCCATCTCTTGGATGATGGAGCCCTGGTTGAACCTGTACGGTGGACGCGTCTCGTCCTGTTCCATTGCCAAGTCCTTGACGTCCACCATACTCCCCTCCTCCAAATTCGGGATGAGGTTCTCTGTGAATCTATAATGGGGATAATACCTTCTCCAACCCTCGAACAGTAGCTTCTGCCCCTTGGCCTCGAAGGTCTCACCTCCGACATCCAGTGTGCAGGATTTCTCCTCCACTCTGCCTGAAGGAGCGACGGTGGCGAGGAAACGCCTGACAACCAGCTCGTAGATCTTCCACTTGTCGCCTTTGATCTTCTTGGAAGATGCAACCCCTGTAGGGTATATCGGAGGGTGGTCCGTGGTCATCCGCTTACCCCTCGAAGGTCTTATGGTCTCCTGGTCGAGGATCTCGGCGACCTCCTTGGAGAATTCGGAATCCGCAAGACGGTTCAGAACACCTTTGAGGCTGAGGCTCTTAGGGTAAACCGTATTGTCCGTCCTCGGGTATGATATGAAACCACTGGTGTAAAGGTCCTCGGCCAATTTCATCGCCAAACCCGGAGGTATGCCGATTCGGTTGGCCTCAGTGAGCAATATTGTGGTACTGAAGGGTGATGGCGGGAAATCATCCCTCTCCTCGACGCTGAACGAGAGCACCTTGGCCTTATCAACGCCACCACAGCCGACCATCCTCTTCTCCGCCTCGGCCTTATTCCAGAACGGATTTTCGGAATGTTCTCCCTGGAATCCTTCTTCGGCAAAACTGCCTTTGATCAGCCAGAACGGTTCGGGAACGAAATCCTCTATCTCCTGGTGACGGTCTATCAGCAGTCTGAGGGTGGGACTTTGGACCCTGCCAACGGAAAGGAAGTTCCTGCCCAGTTGTCCGGAGTATATCGATATCATCCGGGTGAGCACCGCTCCCCAGGTCAGATCTATTATCTGTCTTGCCTCAGCGGCGTCTGCCAGTTTGGCGTCCGGTATCGTAAGATTCTCAAAGGCGTTCTCAACCTCTCCCTTGGTCAAAGCGCTGAAGCGCGCACGGCGGACAGTCTCCATATTGACGGCCGCCAGACGAACGGTCTCGAGACCAATCAACTCTCCCTCCCTGTCGTAGTCAGTGGCGATGATTATCTGATCCGCCTCGGCCGAAAGGGTACGTATGGCGCTGAGGATGTTCTTGGCTTTGACCAGCTTCTCCTGTGGAGCGTTGATCAATTCCTCCGGAGGGACGCTGGACCAATTGTTGTAATGCTCCGGATAATCAAGTTCTATGATATGTCCTCTGAGCCCGATGACGGAGAATTCATCCCCTCCGCGGGTGAAGGTGATGACAGTGGCCCCATCCACCTTGGTGGTCTCCTGTTTCTCGTCTGATAGTATGGTGGAGATCCTGCGGGCGGCGTTGGCCTTCTCCGTTATCACTAGCCGCTTCATCGACCTCGACCAATAATTCAAGGATATAAAAACTGTGGCTCGAATGTCAGCTCACTTGTAATGACGGGGGCCTATATGATGCATATGTGTGCTGGATGGTGACGCCATGGTCAATTTAGACCTCAAAACACCCTTTATGCTCATCAACTCGTTGGAGAAGTCCTGCAGCTCTTTCAATGTGCCACTCACCAATAGGATCTCCATACAACGGTCATGATCCAGATGTATGTGTATGGTGGTGCTTACATGGTCATGTTTCTCATGCTGGATCGAGGTCAGCTTTTCTTTGACGCTACCGGTCTCATGGTCGTAAATCAGAGTGATGGTCCCTACCATGAATTGTTCCGGGTTCTTCCACTCCTCCTCCGCCAAAGCATCGCGGATAAGGTCTCTGATCCCCTCGGACCTGCTACCGTAGCCCTTCTTCTCCAAGGACCTGTCGAATCTCTCCAGCAGGTCGGGCTCCAGTGATACTCCTATACGCGTTACGTTGTCCATACAATCCACGTATCCCGATAGATGTTAAAATGGTTTTACATGGTTGAGGATGCTACAGGAATGAGAGAACAATTATCGAACAGGTTATTATAGTCGAAATCATAGCTTCGCATGGAGATGGATCATTGAAAGATGCTCAGATTCTGGTCGATGCATTCCGTGCAGCGACAGCGGCAACTATAGATGAGCAGGAAGTCGGCGTACTTTTCTCTGGAGGTCTCGACAGTACGATCATAGCAATATTGGCATCCGAGATTTCCGAAGTCACCCTTTATTCCGTGGGTGTGGAGGGTTCACACGATCTCGAGGCAGGGAGGAGTGCCGCTGACGAGCTGGGATTGAGATGGGAGCCGATAATCATCAACGAGGACCAGGTAGTTCAAGCAGTAAGTGAGATGGTGAAGCTCACTGGCAGCCGCAACCCGGTTAGCCTGTCCTTTCAGATTCCCATGTATTTCGTTTCCCGTCATGCCAAGGAACACCTTCTCGTCAGCGGACAAGGGGCGGACGAGCTCTTCGCCGGTTATGCCCGCTACTCGGTGATGAGTGTGGAGGAGAAGGGAAGGCAGATGGAGACCGATATGGCGAAACTCATGGAGGACACCCTGCATCAGGAGCAGAAGGTGGCGTCCTCCGGAGGCAAGGACCTTCGTTACCCATTTCTCCATATGTCTTCGGTGGAGGCGGTAAACGGCATTCCATTGGAAAGAAGGGTAGGCTTCGAGACGTCGAAGGAGCTTTTGCGTGAAGTGGGCAGGATGCTAGGCGCTGGTTTCCTGGCGGAGAGGAAGAAGAAAGCCGCTCAGTACGGTAGCGGAGCCATGCGCTCATTGAAGGCCAATGCCCGTAGGCAAGGCCTAACTGTACGAGCCCTCATAGCAGGTATGAACGAGGAAGTACCATGAATCATCTCCAACAGAGTCTGGCATGGCTGTTCTCACTTAACGCCAGGGGTATGAAACTGGGTTTGGACAACACCCGTGAACTACTGAGGAGGCTCGGTGATCCACAGAATGATTTCAAATCGATACACGTCGCAGGCTCCAACGGAAAAGGATCGGTCTGCGCCCTCATCCACTCCATTATGTCACAGGCCGGTATACGGGCGGGCCTTTACACGTCACCCCATCTGCTAAGGTTCAACGAGAGGATGAGGATAGGTGATGAACAGATCGATGATTATGAATTATCCGAATTGATTGACAGATGCCGTCCAATCGCTGAAGCGATGGCCGCCGAAGGGATGGAGTTGACCTTCTTCGAGATAACCACCGCAATGGCCTTCCTCCATTTCTCCGAGAAGCAGGTTGAGTACGTCGTCGTCGAGACGGGAATGGGCGGACGTCTAGATTCCACTAATGTCGTGAATCCGGCTCTGAGTGTGATCACTCCGATAAGCATTGAACACAGCGAGTATCTGGGACGTACCCTGCGAGAGATAGCATCTGAGAAAGCAGGGATAATCAAGCCCGATACTCCCGTGGTGGCCAATTCCGGCGATGAGGTCAGGGAAGTCGTTTCGGCCCGCGCTGCCGACCTAGGTTCGATGGTCCATTATCTTGAGGATGACGTATATTCCCTGGTCTCCATGGGTCGGGAAGGGATTGTCCTCAATTATGCCGGTAAGGAATATGAGGTAGGTATAAGTGGCTCCATCCAGGCCGGTAACGCTGCCACGGCAATATTGGCCATGGAGGTACTGGGCGATGATAGGATCGGAGAAAAGGATATCCGGAAAGGGTTGGCTGATTGCAATTGGCCCTGTCGGATGCAGTTGGTTGGGAACGACCCCCCGACCGTGGTGGATGTAACACACACCACAATGGGGGCGAAGTCATTGGCCAAGGATTTCCCCTCCGTATACGGTCCGGGCAACATACTGGTTATAGGGGTTCTGTTGGACAAGGATGTCAACGGACTAGCCTCAGCCTTAGGTCCGGTGTTCCGAAAGATTGTGGCAACAGAACCGGACAGCGACAGAGGGATGGCCGCCGATGCCGTGGGTCGCGCTTTCATGCACCACTGTGAGGATGTGACGGTGGAGGAGAAGGTGGGGGACGCCATACGGTTAGCGTATGATAATCTTGAGATGGGAGAGACGGTTCTTGTGACGGGATCCCTCTACACCGCAGGGGATGCACTCAGATGGTTGGCGAAAAGGACCCCGTCCTGATACTCGACCGTCTGCGGCCTCTCTACGGGGAGGGTGTTTACCCCGGAAGGTCCGACAAAAGATCCAGACCGGATTGGATGGACATCCCCTTCAATGTGCTGATAGCCACTGTACTCTCACAACGCACCCGTGATGAGAACACCAGGGAGGCATCAGACAACCTGTTCAAGGCTCTACCGACGATCGAGGCCATTGCGGGGGCGGATACAGAAACGATCGAGCTTCTGATAAGGAAAGCCGGTTTCCCGGTGCAGAAGGCCAAGGCCATCAAGAGTATAGCGAGGATCGTTCTTGAGGATCACGGAGGCATTCTTCCTACAGACATGGACGCCCTCCTCAGCATGCCCATGGTGGGCCGGAAGACCGCCAACTGCGTTTTGGCCTATGCCTTCGGTGTGCCGGCCATATGCGTCGACACCCACGTGCACCGGATATCCAACCTCATTGGCATGGTCAGTTCCAGGAATCCGGATGAGACCGAGATCCAACTAAGGGAGACCGTTCCTGAAAACCTTTGGAGGGACATAAACGCCTTGATGGTCAGGCACGGCCAGGTCACCTGTCTGCCCCGGAGGCCGAAGTGCCAGGAATGTCCTGTCATAGGTTGTTGTGACCACGGTTCCTCAGCAGACAGATAATAAATACTCTTTTCGTGTTTTGAGCCAGGATGCATGAGGTCTCAGTCATGGCGAGCATCGTCGAATCGGTGTTAAGGGAACTTGAGAAGCACCAGGTGAGCAAGGTAGAGGAGGTCGAGCTAATTCTGGGTGAACTCACCCGCCTCGGCAGGGAACAGATGGAGTTCGCTTTCGAAATTGTCTCCAAAGGCACTATTCTGGAAGGGTCCAGCCTGAGCATAATCGAGGAACCGATCGAGATAAGATGCCCGAATTGTTCCTTCGAAGGTCCTGCTGGACGTTTGGAGGATGACGGTTTCAGCCATAACATACCGGTGCTGAGCTGTCCGGATTGTTCAAAGCCCGTCGAAGTCATCAAGGGCAAGTCATGCATGGTAAAATCGTTGAAGGTGTTGGAATGAGTGTTTTCAAACTCAGGGACGGTGGGACGGCCAAGGAGATCCTCGATTCGATATCAAAGTATGAAGTGGATTACAAATTCATGCACGTCTGCGGCACACATCAGGACACCATGGTGCATTTCGGGCTTGAGGAGTTGCTGCAGGATGTGGGCATTGAGATAAGACAGGGACCTGGTTGTCCGGTCTGTGTCACCACCGGTACCGAGATCGGCGCCGGCATAGCATTGGCTGAAGCCGGTATCGCCGTCTGTGTGTTCGGCGATATGTTGAACGTCCCCACTCCCATGGGGTCCTTGGCGGACGCCCGTTCCCGCGGGGCCGACGTGCGCATCGTCTATTCGATAACCGATGCGGTGGAGATGGCAAAAAAAGAGGAGAAGGAGTTCGTTTTCATGGCCGTGGGCTTCGAGACGACAGCCCCCACAACCGCCGTGCCGCTGATACGCGGAGTGCCTGAGAACTTCAGCGTCTACAGCTGTCACAGGATAGTCCCTCCCGCCCTGGAGGCGATATTCCAGATGGGTGAGGTCAGTGTCGATGGCTTCATACAGCCGGGACATGTGAGCGCCATAACCGGTACCGAGATGTACGAACCCTTCTCTCAGAAGTACAACATGCCTCAGGTGGTTGCCGGATTCGAGCCTCTGGACATTCTTATGGCATGCCACATGCTGGTACGGCAATTGGCCGATGGCAGGGCAGAAGTGGAGAACGAGTATCGCCGCCTGGTCCGGAAAGAGGGCAATCCCAAGGCACGGGCTATGATGGCCCAGGTGTTCAAAGAGGAGGACCGGGCCTGGAGAGGGTTCCCCGTAATACCGTTGAGCGCCCTCGGCCTCAGGGAGGAATATTCAGCCCACGATGCCAAATTGGTGCATGAGGGGATTCTGAAAGACCTCCCGGCCATGGATGAGGAGCCCAAGGGATGCCGCTGTGGCGAGGTCCTGCGAGGGATAATCCGCTCTGAGGAATGTCCTATGTTCGGCAGGGCATGCGATCCCAACAGCCCCAAGGGCCCATGTATGGTTTCCCGCGAGGGTAGCTGCAACATCGCCTTCCGTTACAGCAGTCTGCAACGTTGAAAAAATAGAGTTAGGTAAAAGGTTTCGGAAGCCTTCTTACGCAGTCCGCAGCTCGGATATCTTCATCAATGACATAAGGACACTGACGAAGAACACCACTGCAAGCGATATGACGAACAGCACAAATATGAACATCAATTCGTGGCTGGTCATTGCCTGATTTATCGGCCAGAAGTTATTGTTAACCCAACTGAAATATGTGGTGGCTATCACAATCAGGAAATATCCCACTATCGACAGTATTGTTGCGATGGTCAATTTCCCATTCAGCGATTCGAAGTAGCCAGCATCCTTCAGAATAGACATCAGACCATCACTGCTAGCTATGACCAGTATCATGTAGGAAATAACCATGGTCACCAATAAGAATACCAGGACGAATTCGAAATTGGCCATCATGGCATTGTAGTTGCCGTATCTATTCGGGGTGATGTACCAAAGAACCAGAGCGATCACAGCAGCAGCTATCAGGTGCTGAAGGTATTTCTCTTTGATCTCCCCCACAATGGGGTCGATCTTTGTTTTATCAATGTTAAGTTCTACCATGCATATACCTTGTTAGGTATTGCCGGCAAGGATATTTAGCCTGTTTGGTAAAATTAATTACTGGTGTGGGTGGGAAAGCAAATAATCGTTACGGCATATCGTTGCTCGATGAGGGTATACTGTGTAAGCAATGATTCCGAGATGTTCATATTTCACGATGTGAGGAACGAACGGGGTCTGAGGCCCCAAGACCACGCTGCTTATGTCGATGCCCTAACGAAAATCGGATATGATGTACCTGATTGCAACACCCCTGAAATCATGGACCCGTCCCTTGAGCATTATAAGATGGCGTTAGGGGAGGCGTTAGGCGGACGTTTTACTGAGGTCAGACGCTTCCATAAATCGATTGAAGGGTCTGGACTGGGAATAATCTCCAGTAGGCATGGTTTGATGGATTCAGAAAAAGAAGTCCTTCCCTATCAATGCGCGGCGGAAGGGAGGAGGGACGTTGTCCGTCTTGACGACCGAACATCATTCACAGGTTCATTGATGGAGATTCACAGAAGTTATGACATCATCCTGTTATTCCTGCCCAGAGCATATACGGAATTGATATTGGAAAGGTGGGAGGGGAGTATGACAGGGATGATATTCGTCACCTCAGAATCTTTGTTCAAGACTCTGGAGAAAAGAGGTGCTTTGGCTTTGCCGCGTAGAGGGGCAAGGATAGGTAAACACAATCTGCAGCCAATTTTGGAAGAGTTGAGGAGAAATGGATGGTGCGGACGCCGGGATTTGAACCCGAGTTCTAAGCTTGGCAAGCTCAAGTGATAACCAGCTACACTACGTCCGCTTCAATCCAGGGGAACAATTTTCCCCATATAAACTTTATCGTCTCCCAGCTTGAATCACGATGGAATATGGCTCAAGGCAGCTGTTTTTTATCAAAAAACGGCATGTTCCAAAAGGCTTAGCATGGGTAGGTAATAAATCATAGGAGGGAATAGGGTTTTCTATATTCGTTACGAATCAGTGATTACAATGGATTCAGAATTCAAACCATTAGGCATCGGGAATGAAGTTGAGAAGGCGATCGAGGAAATGGGCTGGAAGAGCCCGACCCCGATCCAGGTCGAATCAATACCGTATGGTCTGGAAGGCAGAGATGTCCTTGCCCAGGCTCAGACCGGTACGGGTAAGACCGGTGCCTTCGGCGGTATTATACTCGAGAAAATCAAGCCACGCATGAAAATACCCTCCGCCCTGATATTGGCGCCTACACGCGAACTCGCCATACAGGTTTCGGAGGAACTTGAGAAACTATCCAAGTATTCAGGCCATGTCTGTCTGCCAGTTTATGGCGGTACCGACATCGAACGTCAGTTCAGGGCCCTGAAGAAGGGTGTTGACATAATCATCGGGACCCCCGGGAGGGTTAAGGACCACATCAATCGCGGCACGTTGAACCTGAGCAAGGTCCAGATTGCCGTCCTAGATGAGGCGGACCGTATGCTTGACATGGGTTTCATAGAGGATATCGAGGATATCCTCCGTAGAACCCCCAAAGCCCGTCAGACCCTTCTCTATTCCGCCACTTTGCCGGAAGGGGTCAGGAAACTGGCTTATGAATACATGAATGACCCCAAGGAGATAACCGTCTCCAAGGACGAGATGGTCCTGGACCTCACCAAGCAGTTCTACATACAGGTCGGCCGCCGCAACAAACTGTGGGCCTTGTGCCGTGTCCTGGATGCGGAGAGGCCCAAAGCCATAATATTCTGTCACACGAAGCGCATGGTCGACATGTTGGTCGAGAAGCTCCAAGGTCTGGATTACAAGGCCGAGGCCATACATGGCGATATGACCCAATCGAAGAGGGAGAAGGTCATAAAGCAGTTCAAGAGCGACAAGATAGACCTCATGGTGGCCACAGACGTTGCCGCCCGCGGCCTGGACATCGACGATGTCAACTATGTCATCAACTACGACATACCTGAACACCCGGATGTCTACGTCCACCGCATAGGAAGGACGGGACGTGCCGGCAAGGCTGGTGTGGCCATCAGTTTCGTCACCAAGGACGAGAAATACTATCTTCGCAGCATAACCGCCTACACCGGCATGGAGATAATGGAGATGGTCCCCCCCGAGACGGAGGGAAGGGACACGGTCCGCGAGGTCATGGATTATGACCAGCTTTCAGACATCTTCGGCATGGTGGTGTTCAGGATCAACCTCGGGGACAACGACGGTGTCAAGAAGAATGAGATCGTCGAGACCCTGATACGTGAGTTGCGCATCAAGGACCATTCGATCGGCAAGGTCAAAATAGGCGAATCCACCAGCACCGTGGAGGTGCACAAGGAATTCGCCCAGCGGATGGCCAAAGAGATGCCGAAGATGAAATACAATGGAAAGAGTTTGAAGGTAGAGACCGTACCTCGCTGATCAGAGCTCTATAGCCACCAAAACATCTCCTACCTGCACGGTCTCGACCTCGCGGCCGTGCAGCATGAGACTCTTCTCGAGCTCGACGTGCTCTGGACCTATCTCCAGGCCGTCGATGCTCACCTTTCCCTTTGAAAGGGATTCGGCCAGTGTCTGGGGGTCCATACTCTTGATGGCCTCGACGACCTTCTTCGCGTCCGCCTTGAACTCCGGGCCGATTCGGGAATGTACCGGTTTTGCGGCCACGACCCTCTCCTCCAGCTCAGCGGCGGTTACGACACGCAGATCCTTGGCCTTCAGTGTACCCATGACATCAGCCTCATGTCCTATGAGCACGGAAGCCTTCTCACCGATGAGTTCCAAAGACGCTATCTCCTGGTTGAGCGGCATCTTGTTGTTGGCCTTCCAGCTGCGGACAGACGAGATGATGTCCCTCATCATCTCACCGATCTCCACCGCCTCAGGGTCGAGGGGGTAGGTCTCCGGCCAGGGGCTGATATGGATGCTGCGGTGTCCCTCATGGACCTGGAAATGGGTCTGGAAGGCCTCCTCGGTCACATGGGGCATGAACGGCGCCAATATCTTGATCAATCCCAGATAGGCGGTGTAGAGGGTGTACCGTACCGCATCGTCATCCCGGTGCTTGACCATCTCTATGTAATGGTCCGCGAATTCGTGCCAAGCGAAGTTCTCGATCTCACGCATGGCCTTGTCGAACTGATATGATGCGAACATGCGGTCGACGTTATCCGCAGTCTCGCTGAAACGACTCAGGATCCAACGGTCGGCAGCTGGCAGCTCTGCGGGGCGTTGCGGTCTGCTATCTATCTTACGGGCCACAAAATTACCCATGTTGAATATCTTGTTGATGAGCCTCTTTCCGCGTTTGACATCCTTCTCGCGGAAGGCATGGTCCACCCCCAGGGAGCAGGTGCAGGCGTAATAACGCATGGCATCGGCACCGTACTCCTCCAATATCGGCATGGGGTCGATGACGTTGCCCAGCGAGGAGTGCATGGGTGTTCCGTCGGGGGACATGATGAAACCATGGACCATTATGTCCTTCCAGGGTATGCTGTCTGTGAGCTGATGCGAACGCAGAAGGGTGTAGAAGGCCCATGTCCGTATGATGTCATGGGACTGCGGACGCATGGACATCGGGTACAGTTTCTTGAAGAGCTCCTCGTCCCTCTCCCAGAAACAGTTGTACATGGCCGATCCGGAGGAATCCATCCAGGTGTCGAAGACATCCTCGCATCCCACCAGCTCCCCGCCGCAATCAGGGCATGAGCTCTGGGGCGGTTCATCCACGGTCGGGTCAACGTAGCACTGGTCCTCCTCAGCCGCGACAACATGGCCGCAACCCACGCACTCCCATATGGGGATGGGGGTGGCGAATATGCGCTGTCGCGATATGACCCAATCCCATTCCAGTGAGTCCACCCAGTCCTTCAGTCTGATCTTCATGAACTCCGGGAACCAATCGACATCATCAGCACGTTTGAGGACCTCCTCCTTGAACTCCAGGGTCTTCAGGAACCATTGGGGCACCTGTAGGTACTCGATGGTCTCATGACAACGCCAGCATACGGAGAGGTTCTGGTCCTGTGCTTCCTGGGAATCGAGTTTCCCGTCCGCTCCCAAGTCGGTGATGACAGCCGAACGGGCCTCTTTCACGGTCATGCCGCTGTAAGGTCCAGCGATATCGGTCATACGCCCTCCCTCGTCGATACCCTTCTCCAATGGGAGGTTGTACTTCATCACCCATTCCAGGTCCACCTTGTCGCCGATGGTGCATATCATGACCGTCCCGGTTCCGTATTCAGGGTCGACCTTCTCGTCGGCGATGACCTTGACCTTCTTACCGTACAGAGGTGTGACCAGCTCCTTGCCCACCAGGTCGGCCTTGGATGCATCCTTGGGATGAACGGCGACGGCCTGACAGGTGCATATCAGTTCCGGTCTCGTTGTGGCTATCATCACATGGCGGTCCTCGCCGTCCACGCCGAAGCGTATGTAGTTCAGCTTGGTGACGTTGTCGCGGTACTCGACCTCAGCGTCGGCAAGAGCGGTCATGCAACGGGGGCACCAATTGACCGGATAGTCCCCTTTGTAGGCCAATCCCATCTTGAGCAGCCTGAGGAATGATATCTGGGTTATCCTGCGGTAATAGGGGGCGTCAGTCTGATAGTAGATGCTAGGGTCCATACTCTGACCCAATATCTCGAAATGGTGCGTCATCTCCTCAATGAAGCCGTTGGCGTATTCCGAGCATAAGCGGCGGTACTCGCCCCGGGGGAGGTCGAGTTTGGTGATCCCGTGCTTCTTCTCAACCTTTACCTCCGTGGGTGTACCGTTGACATCGAAGCAAAGGGGGTAGAAGACGTTGTAACCCTTCATCCGGTGATAGCGGGCGGCGAAATCGATCAGTGAGTAACCGGTCGCATGGCCGAGATGCAATGAGCCGGAGGTGTAACGGGGAGGATTGTCTATACTGTAAATAGGGCGGTCGGAGTCCTGGTCGAAATGGTGTATCTCCCATTCCTTCCATTTCCCCTGCCAATTCCTCTCGGTGGATAGGGAATCATATTGCGACATGACATCGTGGAGAATATAAAAAAGATTAAAAAAGGTTGTGAGGGTCAGCGTGTCCGCTTGCGGTGGTCTATCCGCTGTTCCTTGGTGTCGTTCACCATGCCCATGAGCTTCTTCATCAGCTCCTCGGTGGTGCGGACCAGGTCCCAATCGACAGCCTTGGCGCTGAACAGCTTACCCCCGGCGGTGAGACGGCCCGCGAGGCTGTACTTTGCCGATGAACCCTCGGAGTTGTACTTCGAAACATGCATGACGAAGGTCTGGGGCTGGTAGATCCTGGCAATCTTCGCCAGCTCGTTCCCTATCTCCTTGTCCAGGGCGGGCATGAAGTAACGGTCCTCGTCCTCCAGGCCAGTTATCTGCACGAAGACGACATCCCTCTCACGGCAGGCGGCCATCAGCTCGATTATGTCGTAGCGGGTGATGATGCCCACGAGCCTACCTTCCTCCACGACCGGCAATGTAGATATGTCGTTATCGGCCATCAGGGTGGCGGCCTTCCCGAGGTCGTCCTCCCATCCTATCGTCATGGGGTTCTCAACACACAGGGACTCCACCTTTAGTTCGACAGGCGTCTTGATGCCTGTCAACTCACCGACCGTCTGGCGGTTCTTCTCGCGGTAGTTGTAGTCGATGACCTCCCTCATGCCGATAATGCCGAAGACCCCATCGTTCTCGTCGAGAACAGGGATGGTCCTGATGTCAAGACGCCTCATGATGTCCATGGCGTCCTCCAGCTTGTCACCGGGATATACAGCGTCAACGACGTTGCTCATTATCTCCCAGACCTTGATCTCCTTGAGCTGGCGAATCGTCGCCACCCACTTGACCAGATCAGCCCGGGAAATGATGCCGATGACGCGGTTGCCCTTGACGACCGGAAGTTGCCGGGCGTTGCTGGACATCATGTGCTCCGCAACCTCCGTCAGCGGTGTGCTGAGTTCAATGGTCGGGACGCTTGTCATCAACGTCTTGGCCTTGGTCTCCAATGAGAGGCTCTTCCTCTTCATCACATTCCCGTAGGAGACCATCCCCAGGAACTTCCCCCCGTCAATCACGGGTATCTCGTGGAGCTTCGAAGCGCGCATGATCGACAGGATGTCGACCAATTCATCTTCGGGCTTAACCGCCTCGAAGTTCCCATCCATGTTCTCTTCAACCGTCTTGGAGTCGATCTGCGAGCGCAGAATCGACAGTTGCTTAAGGTCCTCTAGATCCATGGCTCCCATCTGATAACACCTTTCTAATTACTATTCATCGTACAGGTTCTTAACGGTAATGGGTGAAACGGGCCGATGAGCCGTAACACATGACCGCCATAGGACAATCTTATGAAACGACTGTTTTTCCAGCCGTTCCTCGAACAGTCCTACGAAGGGTTTATGTACCTTATCGAATGAGCGATTCAATAAATAAATCATGATATTCGTATTGAAACGGTCAAAGAGATGCGAAATCCACACCTTTGATGAGTTTTTGCACAACATCGATGATATCGTCTATCGGAATCCTCCGTTGTTCGGAACTGTCGCGGTCACGGATGGTGACCGTGTCCTTCAAACCCCTGTCGTCCTCTAAGGTCTCATAATCAACCGTGACACACCAGGGGGTGCCGACCTCGTCCATGCGTGCATACCGTTTACCGATCGAACCCGAGTCATCGTAGTAGGCGTCGATGCCGGCATCGTTCAGCGTACGGAATAACTCCCGCGCCTTAGTGTCCAGTCCGTCACGTGTCATCAATGGGAAGACGCCCACCTTGATCGGGGCGACCTCCGGCCTCAATGACAGCACTGTGTATTCATCGTCACGTCTGTACGCATGCTCCAATATGGTGTAGAATATCCGGTCAAGCCCATGGGATGGTTCGATGACATGAGGAACGACCTTCTCACCCGAGACCTTCTCGTTGATCGTCACAGCCTCGAAGAGGTTGTCCGTGATATCGAGTGTGCGACCATTGAAATCCACCTTGAGCACGCTGTTCTCGATATCCGCGGGAGTCCGTTCCTCTATAAGGCGGGCTATCTCCTTGGCATCGCCTTTGAACAGGGGTCCGAGTTCACGGTACTTGGCCTTGATGGCCTCCCGCTCGACCTCCTTGGGCTCATCGAAACGCTTGAAATGACTCATCTCCTGCTTAGACCATTTGGCATGCTGGGTTAGGTCCCAGCATCCCCGGTCCGCAATACCGACTATCTCCGTCCAACCATATGACAGGAGGACCTCTGCGTCCCAACAGTCCATGGCATAATGGGCCATCTCGTCACGGAGGTGCTGCCGGAACCGCAGTCTTTCGCCATCCACTCCCAGTCTCGTCAACAGGTCCTTGGTGAACCAGATGAAATAGGCCAGGACCTCGTTGGCTATTATACCTCCGGAAACCGCCTCATCCACAGTGATGGAACGTTCCCGCCCGTCCTCAGGCACCAAGCGCAACATCTCATCCCTGATGGCAGGATAACGGACCCATCCCTTGTCCTCGGGATCAACGAACAGTTCAACCTCCATCATGTTGAACTCCCTGAGTCTGATTATCCCCTGTCGCGGGGATATCTCATTGCGGTATCCGCGTCCGTGCTGGATCACTCCCAAGGGGAGCTTCTCGCGGTTGTAGCGGTAAAGATGGGGGAAGTTGACGAATATCCCTTGCGCCGTCTCGGGACGAAGATAGCCGACCCGTGATGACCCCGGACCGATGGTGGTCTTGAACATCAGATTGAACTCCTCGACCTCGCCGAGTTCACCATCGCAGTCCGGACACAGTACGCCGTTCTCCACGAACAGTGATTTCAAACCTTCAGCGTCAAGCGTGTCAGGGTTGGGATGGAGGTCACCGACCAGATGGTCAGCGCGGAATGGTTCCTTGCAACCTTGGCAGTAGACGACGAAGTCCGAGAACTCGTCGATGTGCCCGGATGCTTTGAAGACCGGCTCAGGGTTCACCGTTTCGGAGTCTATCTCCACGAAGCCCTCGCCTCTCTTGTAGGCGTCGCGCCACATCGAGATGATGTTGTCCTTGAGCACGGTGCCCAATGGGCCGTAGTCGTACATACCGGCCACTCCGCCGTAGATCTCGAAGGAGGGCCAGATGAAGCCACGTCTCTTACACAGTGAAAGGAGTTCACCTGCATTCATCTGTAAGGCCCCGTTCAATCCATCAGAAGGGCGTTTATGACATCAAGGTCATAGATCATGCCCAGTAACCGGTCCTTGTTGTCGCGGATGGGGAGCTGACCGAAGTCGTTCCTCTTCATTATGCCCGCAGCTTCCGAGACCGAACTCTTCTTGAACAACGTCGACGGATCCTTGACCATAAGGTCGCGGACGAACGCATCCGGCAGGTCCACCTTGGAGACCTCGTAGAAGAGGGGCATGACGTTCCTCAGGCCCTCCCACGACCATTCGTCCTCGTCAGGCCCTATGCCCAGTTCGGATTTTGCGACCTTGTCCTTTATCAGAGCCTTGTTGAAAAGATCCCTGTCGGTGATGAGGCCTACGATGTCCCCGTTGGAGTTCAAGACCGGTAAAGCATTCATATTGGTGAGGCGGAAGACCGTCTGAACGTATTTCAGGGGGTCCCCCTCCCAAAGTGGCACACAGGTCTTTCTTATGAGATTCTCCACCGGAATCTGCAGATTCCTTTTTTTGACCTCTTTGAGAAGGTCGGTGGGTGTGACTATGCCAACCAACATACCGTCGTCAACCACCGGCAGACGGTGGATGTTGTTATCCACCAGGATGCGGGCGGCCTCCTCGATTTCGGCATCGGGTCCGATGACCAGGACGTCCTTCTTCATCAGAAGGGACAATTGGTCCTCTTCGGGGTTATTGTAGATGTCCTTACGGGATATTATCCCTGCCAGGCGCCCATCGCTAGCCCTGACCACTGGCATTCCGGTTAGGTTGTGCTTGACCATCATGGTCAAGACCTCGCTTCGGCTGCCTGGTACGATGGCGACAATTGGGTTACTGACCATCACATCAGAGACTTTTGTCATTAAGCCGCATCCTCCTTGGCTCTGACCACCATAACTGGACAGGATGCGTGGCGGACAACCTTCTCCGCCACACTGCCCATCATAAGCTTGGAGAGGCCCCCTCTTCCCAGGGTCCCCATCACTATGAGGTCGAAGTCCTTGGATGCATCGATGATCTTCTTGACCGGGGATCCCTCATCGATTTTCATTTCGACTTCGACCCCCATCTCTTCTCCCATTCTCTTGACGTAGTCCACAGCTTCCTTGCCCTCGTCCTCTAGCAGAGAGTATATGCTCAAGGTGGTGGCGTCCATAGGCACGTTTACGAACGCGGTCTGATCTAGGATGTAGTAAGCGCTGACCTTGGCGTCCAGGGCCTTGGCCAGCATCAGACCCTTCTTGACGGCCTGTTTGGTGTATTCGCTACCGTCGGTGGGTATCATAATTTTCTTGAATGCCATTTTGCCCATCTCCTCCTCATCTTATGCAGACCATGCCCATACCGTTGCCAGAACGGAACAGCAGATCGCATGCCGGTTCGGTTCCCCGGCCCTTATAGACCACCAAGTTGGCGGCCCTTCCTTCAGTGAACGGTAACTCCGCATCAAGATTTAATAGCTTTCTCGATGAAATGAATGCGGCATCAATCGCCAGACGAGCATCGGAACCTTGGGACCTCAGCAGTCTGGCCATCATCTCCATTTCTGCCCTCATGTCCCCATCGGCGTTCATGAAGTTATCGGTCCCGATGCACAGCTCCATACCCGCTTCGATCATCCGGGACAACGGAGGGGTCTTGCCCATGAACAGGTTGCTCCGGGGACAGATCACGGTTGGAACCCCCTCTTCACCGACACGGCGCATGTCCACATCCGTGGCCTCGCACATGTGGACGATGAAAGAGGGCTCCAAGGATAGTATCCTATCTATGTCCTCCCTCCTTCCCTCCGATGCATGCATGGCGAAGGGCACCTTCTCGCGATGGAGGTGGTCAGCCAACGCATCCAGTTCGGACCTCTCCCAGTCTGAAATGGATGAAATGCCGATTCCATGGGCGATATCGATTATCGAGGAGACCTCCTCCTCATCGTAGCGGAGGTCCGAAGGCCTCCCCATGATCGTGGCGTGGGGCGGTGGCGACAATCCCGCCAATGCCTCCGTACCCATGATACCGCCCTCGCGGAAATCTATGAAATGTGAGGTACCGGTGTCCAGCATCATACCTGTCGCGCTAAGGATTGACGATCTCAGCATGTCGCCAGACATCGCGGCGAGCGCCCGGTGCTTCAAACCATCCGGTGGTGCCACCAGTTCCTCGAGGCTGAGACCGAGGTCCAATGAGACGGCGGCATCACCGACATGAGTGTGACAATTGACGTAAGAGGGTACAACAATACCCTCAATCGCCGGACGTTCGGGAGATCTGCCGGATCCGGTCTCCACTATGATGCCCCTATCGATGCCCAGGTACCCCTCTTCGAACGTGGAACCTCTGAGAATCTGACCGGCGATGTATATCACATAAAAACATATCACTTACGATTATATATATGGTACCAGTCACTAAAAACCAAGGAAAAGGTTTATGTCCCCCGTTCCAAATATTCGCAACATGGAACGGGATGAGAGGCTATACCAGTTGGCCATCAAACGTGTGGAGGAGAAGAGGAGCTTCTTCATACATCTTGCAGCATACATTCTTGTCAATGGACTGTTCTGGACTGTCTATTTCTGGAACGGCGGCGGTGGATTCCCCTGGCCCGCATTCATATCCTTCTTTTGGGGAATAGGTTTGGCAGCCCACTTCATCGAGGCGTTCTTCGCCGTCGATGAGTACGACAAGTCCGTAGACAAGGAATACAAAAGGATGCTGGATAGGAAGAACGGTCGCTGAGAAAACGTTAAAATATCATTACTAGGTT
The DNA here is from genome assembly GCA_003557905.1 of Methanomassiliicoccaceae archaeon. GTDB lineage: Archaea > Thermoplasmatota > Thermoplasmata > Methanomassiliicoccales > Methanomethylophilaceae > PWHV01. Next base: position 41,149 of record PWNH01000089.1, read on the forward strand.
TAACCGCTGAGGTTTCAAAATGGTAGTTAAGATAATAGAGGAAGAGTGCGTCGCCTGCGGCGCCTGCGCCGATGTCTGCCCAGAGGACGCCATAACCGTTGATGATGTCGCTGTTGTCGATGCTGACAAATGCATCGACTGCCTAGCCTGCATCGACGAGTGCCCCTCTGACGCTATCACCGAGTGATCACGTCGCAGAAAACCACTTAAAAACCCCTCTTTTCACAATTTTTCAAAACATTGCGATCAAGGGTCGCAGATTCATGCCCAATAGGGCTTCTTGACGAACTTGTAGGCGCTGTTGGCAGCCGTGGCCGCCTCGCCACAGGCGGTTACGATCTGACGGTACTTGCCGGGATATATCACGACATCACCGCAGCCGAAAACACCGGGACGTGATGTTCTCATGTCGCTGTCAACAATGAGAAGCCCATCGGGATCCAGTTCCAATCCCCATTCCTTGAGGTCCTCGAGGTCAGGCGTGGTGCCTATGTTGATTATCACGAAGTCGGCAGGCAGGTCAACGAGTTCCCCTCCGCAGTCCACGGTAACTGATTCAACCGCGTTCTCGCCATTGATGGAAACAGTGTTGGTCTCCAGAAACCGTCTGACGCCACTCCTGTCCAAAGCCTCCACGACGCTCTCATCAGCACGGAAACAGTCACGGCGATGTACCAGGGTGGTATCGGCCACACTATCTGCGATTATGGCCATCTCCAATGCGCTGTTGCCACCTCCGATCATGACCACGTGCTTATCCACCAGACTGTCCTTCTCAGGGAGGACGTAATCCACGCCCCTTCCGTGGAGACGTTCCTCGCCCGGTACTTCGAGTTTACGTGGTTTGAACAGCCCCATACCTATGGCGACGATGACTGAACGGGATCGGAACTCCTCCTTTTCCCCTCTGACTATGAAACACCCATCACCTTGCTCTATACGCATGGCACGGAATGACTCCCGTATCTCACAACCCATTGATTCAGCGTGAGCCATGAGTCTCTCGGAGAGTTTCTTGGCCTGTATCTCCGCGAACCCGGGGTAGTTGTGTATCCCTTTGTCAGGGTATAGTGATATCAATTGCCCGCCAGCGGATACAGCATCGAGAATAAGGGTACTCATCTTCCTCGACCTGGTGTAGATCCCCGCGGTCAGTCCCGCGGGGCCAGCGCCGATTATGATGATGTCCCTAATCATTGTTCGTCCAACCGATACAACATATAATAATTTTATCCGGTTGGCACAAGCAACCTTTCAGCTCCCGATCATTAATGGTTCGGATCCCGTAGTCAGGAAAAGATTAAATCGCCAGCCCCCAATCGAATCCCCGAGGATTGAAAATGTTGTCAACCAAAATGGAGAAAGGCCTCAACGATCAGATGGTGGCGGAGACCTACTCTGCTTATCTTTATTGGTCGATGGCCGCCTATCTGCACGATCAGGACTATCCGGGTATGGGTCATTGGATGGAGTGTCAGGCCAAAGAGGAGCTCTCACACGCCGCCAAGATATTCGCCTACATCATGGAAAGGGGCTCCAAGGCCTCCATGGGCGCCATAGAGGCCCCGCCGTCGGAATGGGATTCCCCACTGCATCTGATGGACAGCGTCCTGGATCATGAGAGGAAGGTCACCGGCATGATTAACGACCTGGTCGACATAGCCATTGATGAGAAGGACCATGCCACCCATCAGTTCCTCGCCTGGTTCGTAACCGAGCAGGTGGAGGAGGAGAGCACCGTCTCCTCGATATTGTCGCGCATGAAGAAGATGGGCGACTACGTGCAGGGTCTGATAATGCTCGACAACGAGCTCGGAACCCGTGTCCCGTTGTACGATATCATACCAAAAAAGTAAGATATTCTTTATAAACATCTTTCTCAATTTTTACCTAGGAAAAAACCGTGTTTTCACAACCATGATATACTAAAGAACAGATAGTATAAACATGTCAGACCTGGCAACCAGCCTTGCCTTGGCTTTTGTGATCATTGGCATACTGCTTCTAATAACCGAAGCGGTCAGTCCCGGGACCTTTTTGGTCGTTCCAGGGACCGTGCTTCTGATCCTTGGAGCCATAGGACTAGTCTTCCCCGAGATACTTTTGAGCTGGTGGTCCCCATTGATAGCCGGGTTAGTGATGATACCCACAACCATTCTCACGATCAAATTCTATCAGAAACTGGGAACTCCGATTCCTCCTACCACGACCGTTTCAACATCCTTAATCGGACGAACTGGCACGGTCACGGTAAAGGTCATACCTGGTAATTTGAGAGGGAAGGTGAGGGTGGGTAGCGATACCTGGAGCGCCACATCCCAGAGCGAGATCGAGGTAGGAACCAAAGTCAAAATCTTTGGCAGTGAAGGCGTCCACATCAAGGTGGAACCGCTGATAGAGGAGGATAATTGAAATGGCAGCAGCAATAATAGGCCTGGTCATTTTCATAATACTGGCCGTTCTGATCATACTGATAAGCGGTGTGAAGATCGTGCAGCCTTATGAACAGGCCATATATATGAGGTTAGGAAAATACATAAAGACCTTGGACCAGGGTTTCAACGTCGTTACACCGTTGATAAACGAGGTCGTCAAGCTCGACCTCAGGACCCAGGTCCTGGACGTTCCCCGGCAGGAAGTCATAACCAAGGACAACTCGCCAGTCTTCGTGGACGCTATCATCTACATCAAGGTGATCGACCCCGTAAAGTCGTTCTTCGAGGTCACGAACTACCGTACTGCAACACTGTACCTCGCCCAGACGACCCTGAGGTCCGTCATCGGCGAGATGGAGCTGGATCAGATATTCTCCAGCAGGGAGAGCATCAACCTCCAGCTCCGTGACACACTTGACGAAAGCACTGATAAGTGGGGCGTCAAGGTGGAGGCCGTGGAGATCCGTGAGGTCGACCCCGCCGCTCGTGTCAAGGAGTCCATGGAGGAGCAGACCTCGGCAGAGAGGAAGAGGCGCGCCGCCATCCTGGAGGCCGACGGTAAGAAGAGGGCCGCCATCCTCGAGGCCGAGGGTAAGAAGAGGGCCCGCATCCTGGAGGCCGAGGGGCTGCGTCAATCGCAGATACTCGAGGCTGAGGGAGAGAGGACGGCCATCATCCTGCAGTCGCAGGGAGAGGCCCAGAAGTTGCGTATACTGTCCCTGGGAGCATCCACTTTGGATTCCAAGGCCATAACCGTGCTCTCACTCGACACGCTGCGTGAGCTCGGACAGGGAGAGGCGACCAAGTTCTTCTTCCCCATGGAGCTGACACGTCTAGCCCAGGGAATGTCCGAGTACATGGGTACCGGCACCTCCGTTCCTGAGAGGCAGGTTTCCAACCTCAAGGACCTGATCGATGCCTTGGGACTCCCCGAGGACATGCTGGGTCCAGTGCCCAAGGTCGAGGAGCTACGCACCGAGATGGAGAATCTCAGTGAGAGCTTGGAGGAGGAGATGAAGGAATCGACTCAGATAGCCATGGCCGCCTCCCGTAAGCTAGAGGAGGAAGCTCAGTAAAACCCCTCCCAAACCACTTATCAACCCTTTACCCCATTTTTCCATTTGATTCAGAGGGCTAGACATGAGAGATGCCTATATGGACGGTGATGACGACCATTCGAATTTGACAGATGGTTTGGGAGGCAAAGGTCTCAAACCCTGGTCATTCCATGGCAGGCCCGCACTCTTGGTGATGGATATGCAGTCCTTCTTCACTGATGACTGCTCACCGGCATTCCTGCCTTCAGCACCCACAATCGTGACAAGGTTACGCAGACTCATCGACGGTTTCCGGTCCGCCGGTCTTCCTGTGATATTCACTGTGCATAAGGACGGGGGAGGTCCGATGGAAAGATGGTGGGGAAGAGGGATGAACGATGAATGGACCCAGGAATTGGCGCTTCAGCCCCTGGATTCCGAGAGCATTTTGATGAAGGATGTCTACGATGCCTTCCACAATGGATCCTTGGGGAGACTGCTGAAAGATATGAAGGTCGAGAGCATCGTCATCGGCGGGGTATGCACACATCTCTGTGTGGAATCGACCGTCCGTTCAGCCTTCTGCCATGGTTTCCAGGTGATAGTCCCATCAGACGGTACGGCCTGTCATGACCGCGAACACCACCGGGCTTCCCTACTCAACATGTCCCATGGTTTCGCTCATATCGATTCCAGCGACAACATATTGACCAAGTTGGAGACCATCCATGATTGAAATGGCCGTGGTCGGTGCTGGACCCGCGGGTATGGCTGCCGCAGTCCAATGCCGCCGGGCGGGCATAGGGGCGGTGCTATTCGAGAAGGACCGTCTCGGCGGCCTGCTAAGGGAGGCGAATCTGGTCGAGAACTATCTTGGTTTCCCGGGAGGTATTCCCGGTGATGATTTATGCAACATCTTCCAGGAACATGTGATTGTACAGGGTGTCGAGGTCCGTAGGGAAGAGGTCATGCTGATAGAGCATGATGGAGAGTCATTCATCCTCGTCACTCCCTTGGGTCAATACCGCTCCAGGATGTTGACGATAGCCACTGGCACACTTCCTGCTGCAGCCAGACTCGGACTTGGCGCGGATAATCGCAGGGTGTTCGATTCCATAAATCATCTAGCAGGGGTAGAAGGACTCTCGGTGGCGGTGATAGGCGGCGGTGATGCGGCCTATGACTACTCATTGCGACTTGCAGAGAAAAACAGTGTGACCATCATAAGCCGTGGGCCGCCAAGATGTCTTCCACTTCTGCAGCAGAGGGCGTTAGACAATCCTTCAATCGGTTTCCTGGAAGGCCGGACGGTTTTACGGAGCATAAAAGCCGAGGGTTCTGTTACGTTGGTCATGTCACACAATGGCGAAGAGGAGTCTCTGGAATTCGATGCTTTGCTGCTTGCAATAGGCAGGGTCCCGAACCTATTGATGATCGGGGACTCATTAACGGGGTCATTAGAATCACTTATGAATAATGGATTATTGTATATGGCGGGAGACGTGGTGAACGGGGACCGCAGGCAGGCAGCGATAGCGGCCGCCGATGGGATACGTGCCGCCATGTCGGCTCGGGAGGCGAAGGAAAGATGATCAGGCTGCTGGCTTCAACGGGCAGAGAGGACATCGCCAAGGTTTATGTGGCCGAGGGCACCGATGGCAATCGATTGGAATTCGTGGAATCGATCCAACCGCCGCTGTCAAGGGATGAGAAATGGGTGTTGATAATATCCACCCTTTACGGGTGTCCGGTCGGTTGCCGTTTCTGCGATGCCGGCGGATCATATTCCGGTAAGGTCTCCCGTGAGGACCTTTTGGGACAGTTGGACCACATGGTGCTGTCCCGCTATCCCGATGGCAGGGTCCCATCGAAAAAGTTCAAGATACAGTTCGCCAGGATGGGGGAGCCGGCCTATAACGACGCCGTGCTTGACGTCATGGAGGAACTCCCATCAAGATATGATTCCGATGGACTGCTGCTGTCCTTGTCAACAATCGCTCCCAGCGGCCGGGAAAAATTCTTCGACAGACTCCTCGACATCAAACGTGACCGTTACCAAGGTCGTTTCCAATTCCAGTTCTCGCTCCACACCACCGATGAGGAGAAGAGGAGGTGGCTGATACCCTCGCGTACATGGGGCATGGAGGAGATGGCCGCCTACGGAACGGAAATGCGTCGGGGGGATGAACGCAAGGTCGTATTGAATTTCGCCATCGGAGATGATATGCCCCTCGATCCCGATGTGCTGCTCCATCATTTCGATCCTCATGATTTCATAATCAAATTAACGCCGGTGAATCCCACCTTCCAAGCGATGTCCAACAACATATCATCAAAACTCGACGACAAATCGGTGGCATCCAACCTTGAGCAGGCTGGATTCGAGGTCATCGTCAGCATCGGAGAGGAGGAGGAGAACCTCATCGGCAGCAACTGCGGCCAATATCTGAAGGCCTATGAGCAGGGAACGCCTCTGCCCGGCGGTTACACCTATCCGTTGCAGGACATATGAAAGAAAACAAGGTACTCTTGGCTCTATATGGGACGCTCCGTAGTGGCGGGAGCCTCCATGAATCATACCTTGTCCATCGTTCTCAATGCATCGGCAAAGGTAAGGTGGATGGTTATGCGATGATGGTGTGTCTTGATGAATGGTTCCCAAGAGCATTCCACGATGCCGATGAATCCGTCGTTGTTGAGGTATTCAGCATGGATCCTGAGACTGCCAAAAGGATATCCGTAATGGAATTGAGCGCAGGTTACAGGATCGAGGAATGTTCCGTTTCATTGGATGATGGCGAAAAGGTCAAAGCGATGATCTTCGTCTGCGAAGGCGCCAGGAAAGGTTGCAGGAAAGTCCCAAGTGGAGATTGGATGCCCTGACCGGTCTTCAATCCAGTTTACTGAATATCTTGACGATGTCGTTAACCAGGTCATTCTGGAAATAATTATAGTAGATGTAGATGTAAATCAGGGCTATGCAGACCGCCACCAGCAGATAGAAGATGTACATCGCGGCAATCTCCCCGAGCGATCTCATCTGCACTGTCAGAAGGAAAAGAAGAATGAGGGTGCTCCATCCCAACAGTCCCATCACGGTTCTTCTGAACCCCATCCCGAGTTCGAAATCCCTACCCTGATTGACTGCACGGGCCTTTGAATCGATGACACTGGAGAATGGGAATATGGCCACCGGTATGAACAAGGAGGTCCCTATGGCAAGAGAAACAAGGTCGACCGTTCCTGACTGTTGCAGGAAAAGAGGATTGAGCAGGATATACGAAGGGATGAGTACCGCGAAATACATTATCAAAAGGAAATTGCGTTTAAGGTTATCATATGGAAAGGTCTGGCTAGCGGGTACTGGACCGATATCGACCCTCTTGATGTCGATGATGGTCGGGATGGAGAACGCCGTTATGACAATGCGGTTCCTCAGTGATTTCACCGTTACATCCATATGACCGATGAAGGCGAGAAGCCGAGGTATGTCCCTTCTCAAAAAGGCGCATGTGACTGCAATTACTCCGAAGCAAACGAGATAAGCCCATAGAAGGTTAGCACTTATCGTCAGAAAGACGCTCCATATATTGAATAAGGCAGCACCATCGCCCATGGTGGGCTGGAATATGAATCGTACTCCATAGCCATAACGATCCAACTCCACCAGGACTGCCGCCAGTAAAATACACAACAATGCCGCTCCAGCCGCGGTGCTCAGACTTCTGAAGTAACCGCGACTGAATCTCATTATGTAGGCGATTATGCCGATGAGGAAGAACATAGCCATGAGTATCTGAACGAGTATGAAGAGGAAGTATGCCAAACTCGGACTGTCGCCATAGAACAGCAACTGTATGGTTGAGATTATCACCGATATTGATAGAAGGACATAGAAGATCTTGATGAGCAGACGGTCCTGTCTGAAACGTAGGCGCAGATGTTGATCGGCATCACGGCAAATCCGTTTCTGAACCATATAACTGAAAGGTAATTTTCCTATTTAGTCCGACCGTTCACTGATCGTCCTCATCCTCCCATGCCCTCTGGAATCTTAGGCGATGAAGGTAAAACTGAGCCATGAACAGACCGATCCCCACAAAAGCCATTCCGCCGAAGGCGAAACCCACGAGTATGAACATGTTCTGTCCGAGAACACTTATGTCCCCATATGCGATATGCAATGCCAGGCCGACGATCATTAGGATAATCGCACCGATGAAACCGACTACCATGAGGAAGAAGCCTACCATGGCGAAGAAAGTATCCAAACCCTCAGCCTCACTCGGGGACATGTTTCAGTCAATCCATTTCATTATTATTTATATCTAAGGTCAGCGGTCATGGAATATTCGTTGCTTCCTGGTATTATCAGAATAGCATTAAATACTCCTCTTCCAAATCTAATCAACGAGGAAGGGAGATGAAGAAGGAAAGGTTGTCTGACTATTGCGAGGTCCTTCTTAACATCATCATGGATGTGGTGCAAGACATCATAATAATCCATGATTCAGAGCACACAGTTGTATGGATGAATCAGGCTGGATTAAAGGCCTGTGACAAGCAGATCGATGACGTTCTGGGTAAGAGATGCTATGCCTTGATGGGTCGCGGGTCTCCCTGTGAGGATTGTGGGACGCCGGCAGTGAATAAGTTGAACAACGTAAACAAGTTCAATAAGTTCATTCCGAAGACAGGCAAGTACTATGAATGCACAAGCACTCCGATCGAGGATGAGGAGGGCAAGGTCACCATGGTGGTACAGCATCTAAGACTCATCGAATGACCATTTTCGTCATGAATAAATATAATCTTGACCTTTAGCTGCTCAGAGGACATTCAGATGAAGCTGGAACTAATTGATTTGCTACCTTTGTTGTTGGCTGCCTCGGCAACGATAATAGGCATATTCCTATTGAACCGCAAGCGCTGAGCAACGGAAACAATCACTTAAAATAACTACGGTCGGCCTTCGTTCTGGCCAAGGTTGACATAAAAACCACTGTTCCCATTTTGTTCGTTTCTTAGTTTTTATGTCAGAACTTGAAAACTAAATGTTATGCATGCCAATGCCAGATTTATCCGTTTTGTGATACTGTAATATATTAATATATATTAATATAATAAAATATTAAATATCCTCGACCATCCTATGACTAATGTGGTAAAATGACAGTCATACCAGAGAACGTAAGAGCATTGTTGAACGACCCCGCCGCCACAAAGGTATTGGCAAGTGTGTCTGCTGAGGGAATGCCCCATGCCATCGTTGTAGGTAGTTGCATGTCACCCTCCCCTGATCTCATAGTTGCAGGAGAGGTGTTGATGAAAACTACCAGTGCCAACTTCAAGGCCACCGGAAAGGCAGCGATTACTGTTGTCAAAGGAACGGAGGCTTATCTCGTGACGGCTGAGGATCCCGGGCTCATAACCGATGGCCCGATGGTGGACAAGATGAACGAGCAGTTGGCAAAGCACGGCCTCACCGCCCGCGGAGTCTGGACATTCACACCCACCGGTGTTTGGAATGAGAGCGCCAGTCCGGAGGCGGGGACCAAACTGGCCTAGGCTTAAACATCTTCAATCATTATTTTTACTTCAAATGGCGTATGTTGGCCAGAGGTATCGAGATCTCAAAGCGCGCTCCTTTCCCTTCGACACCCACTTCCTTGATCTTCATATTCGTCAGTTCCAATATCTCCTTGCTGACGAACAGACCGTAACCGGTGCCCTTTCCATATCCGCGCTCGAATATCTTCTCCTTCATTGAATCAGGTATGCCGGTTCCGTTATCCTGATAGGCGATTACCGCCTCTTTCTGTCCGTGGCCGTAGCTGATGTCAACCTTCTTCACTTGGCCGCCGTGTTTGATACTGTTCTCGAACAGGTTGTAGAAGACGTTCATGAACAGAGGGTCGCCAAGGACCTCTATTGGACAATCCACAGTGACCTCCAATTCCTGGAATTCAGGCCTAACGGCCATCTTCTTGACCTTCTCCGGGATGTTGTGCCACTCCGGGGCCTTGGCACCGATATCCTGGTACTGCCTGGTGAATTCCATCTGTCTCAGAATGTTCTCAATCGAATCATTGACCCTTTTGAGATAATCATACGATTTGGTATCAGGAAGGATGTAACCGTCTAGGTCAATCAGTCCCAGGTATCCCTGTACGGCCGTAATCTCATTCTGGATATCATGGCGGGTTATACTGGACAGGATGTTAAGTTTCTCATTGGCGGATACAACGGCCATCTGCTGGACTATGCTGGATGTGATGTCCTCCAATATACCGACTATCTTCGATACCTGGCCGTCCTTGGAGTGCTTAACGTTCAAGAAAATCCTCGCCCACATCTCCTCTCCGTTCTTACGGTAGAGTTTGAGCTCCATCTTGCTGTTGTCCAGACCGCCTTTCGTTAAAAGGGCCTCGGTTTCCTGGTATTTCTGCAGGAATTCAGGATGTATATGGGTCTGGAACATGTCGCGGGGCAGGTCGTCCTTCGGACTGTATCCCATAAGGGCCCTCCATCTCGCGTCACCACTTTCTTGACCCTCCAGAAGATCCTTTTCCCAGACCCCCAACCCCGCTCCCCATAGGGCGGTACCCAATAACTCCTTGCTATCCTGGAGGTCCTTTGTCATATCCTCCAGCTCGGAGCGGTTCTGTTCAGTCTTGATGACCAGGAATGATATCAGCCATCCGATTATGACGAAGAAAATTAGCCAAAGCAACAAAGATATGGCGTAGTCGACGCCTGGTATGAAGGCGATATAAGCAACCATGAAAGGTACAGACCCGATCAACAAAGCCTGGAACGGTCCGTATTTAGGGTAATAATAGGAAACGAGTATCATGGGGAGGTAATACAGGCTCAGGTAGACCTGCATGTAATCCTCCAAACCATCTCTTGAAAACCAGATCTGGAAAACAACTGCGAAAAAAAGAGCAAATGCCGGGACGGATAGCTTAAGGATCTCTTTACGGTTTTCGTCAATCAGTTTATCCAGCATACAGGCCCTCATTAGGGATAGGTGTATGGGTGATTATAATATCTTCTGCATAAATGGGAAAACGATTAGATATTCCAGTCATATTATGGTACGGATGAAACTTAATGCTCCGACATTGAGAAAAATTGCCGTTACGGGGTTTGCATTGTCTGTAATAGGCGGTTGGATGATGTTATCAGATGTATCATTAATACTCGGGGCAGTGTCATTTATGGTCGGTGCGTTCCTTTTCCTTTTTGGCGGTAAGGGACATGTTCTTCTGCTGGAGAAAGACATCAAATCAATGAGCAACGATGAATGATTGTCTGTTCCACGATTTTGTTCATGACAGTCCACATAAAAAACCAATCATTTTGTTGATACATCCCATTTGATCGGGTATGTCCTTCAACCTCTCGGTTGACAACCATTTTTATAAACAATCAAGATAGGCGAAACAGAGGTGTATTAAAAATGGGCGATCCCATAGTATTGGAGGGTCTGACCAAGGCGTACGGCGATTTCGTCGCCGTTGACTCCGTGGACATGAAGGTGAAGAAGAACAGCTTCACCGGTTTCCTCGGACCGAACGGTGCCGGCAAGAGCACCACCTTGAAGATCCTCACGAATCTGACCAAAGCGACCTCCGGGTCCGCATATCTGAACGGGATAGACGTGACAAAAGACTTCAAAGGCGCATTGGCCAACGTGGGTGTGGTCGTGGAGACCCCTGAGTTCTATCCCTATCTGACTCCACATGAGACCTTTAACTACATAGGCGAGCTGAATGGGATGTCCAAGGAGAGCATCACTGCCCGTGGTGACGAGATACTCGAGTTCCTGAAGATGACCGAGAACGCTGACAAACGCATCGGTGAGTTCTCCAAGGGCATGAAGCAGAGGGTCGCCCTCGGCCAAGCCCTCCTGGTGGATCCGGAGATCATCATTCTTGATGAGCCGACGTCCGGTCTCGACCCCCGAGGCATGGTGGAGATGCGTGAGATACTCAAGGGCCTCAGCACCAGCGGACTCACGATCTTCATGTCCTCCCACATAATGCAGGAGGTCTCCTACCTCTGCGACCATGTGGCCATCATCGAGCGCGGAAAGATCATCGCCGATGGAGATGTCAAGGATCTGTTGGCAACGAACGGCATGAGGCACATCGAGGTGACCACCTTGAAGGACATAACCGATGCTCATCTTGATACGATATCGTCATGGTCCGAAGTGGACAGCATCACCCGGCTGACGAACCATCAGATGCAGATCAAGCTCAACGGCGGCGACAGCGAGCAGGCTGCCCTTATGAGCAAGATGCATGCCATGGACCTAGGGGTCTACAACGTCAGCAGCCAAGGCGCAGACCTGGAGAAGCTCTACATGGAGCTCGTCAAGGAGACGAGGTGATCCCGATGACAACAACACTACCTAGCGATCTCAACCAGGCCATGACCGTGGTGAAGTATGAGATACTGAAGTATCTGCGTGGCAAGAAGCTCCTGGTGTTCCTAGGCCTGATCACACTGATTATGGTTCTTTTCACCGCAATGCCCTACCTTCTGGGTGAAAGAGCAGGATTGCCTACGGATGCCGGTGAACTGATGATCTGGTACATGGCCTTCATCATGATCTTGATAATCCTTGCTGTGACACTGTTCGCAGCCGACTCGTTGGCGTCAGAGTTCGAGCACCGCACAGGTCTCCTTCTTTTGCCCCGCCCGATCAAAAGGGAGGTTATGTTCGCAGGCAAATTCATCGCCAGCTATCTCGTATCCGCGATAATGATACTGATATTCTATGTGTCTGTGTTCGTTATATCGTTCGCAGTCACCGGTGAAGTCACGTCTAAAGGGTACACGTCTCTGGGAATGGCGATGCTGTACATACTAGCTGCAACAGGGCTAGGTTTCCTCTTCAGCGCATTCATGGCCCGTGGGAACACCGCCGCCATACTGCTTTTCGCCTGCTTGTTGATGATCTTCCCGATCATCGATGTCGTGTTCATGTTCGCTGACATCGAGCCAGTTTTCAGCCTGACGTACAATGGCGATTCAGTGTACTATGCGCTTACCGATGCGGAGACCAATAGCGATTTCGGATTCACCACCTATGTTCCGAAACTGAGCTCGGCCGCACCGGTTCTTGCTGGATGGGCGATCTTGACGACGGCTATTGCTGCCTTCAAATTCAAGAGGCGTGAGTTCTGAAACCCCTACGTAAACCATTTAACCGTTTTTCATCCACGGCAAACATTCCTCATTGAAATGCTTAAAATCATAGCTAGAAGAGCGAATATCAGACCCAGGCCGAAACCCCATTCGAAACCAGTCTGCATCATCGATAACGACGGTTCGGTCCCAGCGAACATCTGATAAACCGCCGGCATCGTGGCTGCCCCAACCAGGTTCCCGATCTGGCGTATCATCTGATGCATGCCTGAGGCGGTTCCGATATGCGGCATCGGGACATTGCAGAAGACCCTGCGGTTGTTAGGGGCATTGAACAGTCCATGACTGACACCCATCAGTATCAATCCTATGGATGTGAATATTATCCAATCCAACCTGCCCATTGCAACGAACACCAACATAGCAACGACCATAACCGCGGTCGCCACCAGGGTTATCGAGTAGGATCCGCGCCGGTCCGCGAACCCGCCCGATATGGGTCCGAGGACGATGACGAAAAATGCGGGGAGCAAGAACAACATGCCGGTGGCCGCTGGGCTTAGGCCCTTGGTGTATTCCAGGTAGAAAGGAAGCAGCACCATGGATCCAGAGTAGCACATGTAGATCAATGACATGCAGAACAAAGGAAGCATGATGTCCCTTCTCTTGATTATAGCCCGTTCCATCAAAGGGTTCTCCGCCTTTGATTGACGTCTGTATGCGAGGAATGCGGCTGTCAACGCTATGATGGCGGAAATGACGACCACATCGCTCATCCCCTCGACCAGATAGCGGTTGAGAGCGAGTATTCCGAACAGCAGAAGAAGGAACATCGCTATGGTCTGCTGCATGTCAGCCGGCTTCCCCATCCCCCCGCTCTCAGGGATAAATGCCACCGACATCACCAGTCCGACAATACCGATGCTGCCGCTGAGGTAGAAGATCCAATTCCATTGGAGTGCATCGATCAATAATCCCGAGGACAGGGGTCCGAGCATGAATCCCAATGCCCCGAATATCGAGAAGTAACCCAACCCCCTCCCCCTGACATCCTCCGGGAGGTTCAATGACACTATGGCAAAGTTCACGGACACCATCATTGCCGCGCCGGTCGCCGAGATCCCACGCAACACCACGAGTGCCAGAAAATCGTTGAGATGGTAACTGAATCCAGAAGAGAAATTCCCCACTGAGAAAATGCCCATTCCGAGGATGTAAAGCCTGCGATGCCCTATCACGTCCCCCGCCTTTCCGAAAGGAAGCAGAAGCCCGCACAGTACGACCCCGAACAATATCACCAACCATGCGGACGTGGCGACATCGAGATTGAAATGAGCGGTTATGGTCGGAAGGGCGATGTTGACCATGTTTATGTCGAAGGAAATGAGGAAAAGGCTCATCGCCGCTGAACTGACGATAAGCATCTGCCTTCGACCGTCATCAACCATGCTGCCCTGAATACAGTCAAGACCTAAAAATTGCGGTCCTTCAAATCCTGCATTCCTTCCGTATCGAAGCACTTACGATCAAGGCCATCAGAGCGAATCCCAGGCCGATGATGAAACTCGCCTGGAAACCATCCACCATCATTCCCATGTCAGGGGATGGTCCGGCCACGACATGGTATACTGCCGGCATTGTCGCGGCCCCCAGGACGTTGCCGATATGGCGCATGGTCTGATGCATCCCTGATGCCGCCCCCATCCTGTCCACACTGACAGAGCAGAATACCCTGCGGTTGTTAGGGGCATTGAAACCCCCGTAGCTGACCCCCATCAAAACAAGACCGACCAGGGCAATGGCCGTCAGGTCGAAGCGTTTTATACTGAGGAAGAACAACATGGATACGACCATCACGCCTGCGGCAATCAGTGTCAGTTTGTACGACCCATGTAGATCGGAGGCCCTCCCCGATGCAGGCCCCAGGAATGTTATGATGATCGCGGGGATGATGAACAACATGCCTATCGCCGCCGTCTCCAGCCCCCTGACGTATTCCAGATAGAACGGTAGCAGCACCATTGTCCCTGAGAAGCACATGAAGAGAAGCGACATGGATATCAGAGGCAGCATCACCCGTGGTTCGAAGACCAACTTCGGATCCAACAATGGGTTGCTGGACGCCTTCTCCCTCCAAACAACGACAATCGCTGCCGATACCGCGATGATGGCTGAGAGACTCACCAACGTGGAAGGGCCATCGATCAGGTACCGGTTGATGGTCAAAACCAGGAACAGAACCGTGAGGAAGAATGCAATGGTCTGGATGATATCGGCCGGAATCCCCTCCCCGCCACTCTCCGGTATCACCTTCAATCCCAACAGAAGTCCTATGGATGCTATGGCTGCCAGAAGGATGAACAACGAATTCCATTGGAAGAAGGTGAGCAAAAGGCCGGATACAATCGGTCCGGTCATGAATCCCAAGGAGCCGAAGACAGCGGAATAGCCCAGCCCCCTTCCTCTCAGCCCCATCGGCAGGTTCGTGGTTATTATGGCGAAGTTCACCGATAGCATCATCGCTGCCCCGATGGCAGAGAATGAACGCAGTACCACCAAGATGATGAAGTCTTGGAAGATGATGCTTATGCCCGCGGCAAGGTTTGCCAATCCGAAGATGGATATGCCGACAATGAACAGGCGTCTATGCCCGATCACATCCCCCGCTCTCCCGAAGGGAAGGAGCAGGCTGCAAAGAATGATACCATGCACAATAACCAACCATGTCGATGTGGCGATGTCAAGCCCGAATTCCGAGGTGATGGTAGGGAGTGCGATGTTGAGCATGTTCACATCGAAGGCGATTAGGAAGTTGCCTAAGGCGGCGGCGCCGATCAGAAGCGCCATATCCCTCCCCCTCTCTGAGACCATGCTTTGGTATTGTAGTGTATCGGTAAAAACTGTTCTTTTATCCCCGGTCACAATTTTCTGAGAATGACCGTCATCCAATTACGTTCCTCAATCAGATATGTTCGGGGGATGGACCCATGTGGGGCCATCGCGATCAAATCCTCCGGGCTATGGAGCGTGAATCCATGAAGACGGGCGTTCTCCTCGTTGCGTTCCTTGAAATCCGGATGCGGATAGGCCTCTGAACAGATCAAAACAGACCCCCCCTGTCGGGTCACCCTTGCCATCTCCCCTATACCTGACCCGATATCATCCCAGAAGAAGAAACTCTCGAAACTCATGACAAGGTCGAAAGACATATCGTCGAATGGTAGGTCCGTTGCCGATCCCTCTACAAGTTCCAAGCCTTTTTCGACAAGGTCCTTATGCTCACGTCTGCAGAAAGCCAATGCGTCCTGGGAAATGTCCAGTCCGGTCAAGGAGGCTCCGGGCCAGAGTTGATGGGCGACCCTGAGTCCGCCACCCCCTCCACAGCCCACATCAAGGATGCTCAAAGGCAGTTCATCGCACAATTTGGAGAGGCCCCACTCCGTCAGGTCTCTATGATGTTCGTTCATCGACCTCATCACATTGTCCCCGTCCTCCCCGACGGGCCTTGAGTACTGTGACCTCTGCTCGTTCATATATACGCAATGGAGGCGGGATACGATATCTCTATCGGAGAAACCAATTGTGTCAAACTGATAGGAACGATATCGGTTCATACTAATATATTAATAATAATAAAAATTATAACATGCGGATGGACGACATAGACATGAGATTGGCCATAGAGTTGACGATGGACCCTAGGGCCACGTTCAGAGACCTTGCCAAGAAACTAGGCCTCTCGGTCAACGCCGTCCATAAGCGTTTCAGGTCCCTTCAGGACCAAGGAATAATAAACCGTCTCACTGTGCATCCTTCACCGGCGGCGATGGGCTCATCGATATGCATGCTCTTGGCAAGGTTCGACCCTCTAGACGAGGAATGCGTTTATGAGCGCCTGACATCGGACGAGAGGGTACTGACCATCTACGCCAGTTCGGGGGATTATCTTTTTGTGATGATGATCCCCCTGCCTGGAGAGGATTTCGAGGATGTCGTGGAGAGCATACAGGATGACTGCAGATTGTACGACGTGTTCTTCGATGAAATCAAACTCCCCGCCCCCGAGGAACCATTGGATGAGAAGGACCACTGCATCATAACCGCCTTACAGGGAGACTCAAGACGCCCTCTTCAAGAGGTCTCCGACATCACCGGAATAAGTCTCAAGACCGTGAAGAAGCGTGTCAGGAGGATGATGGATGAGAGCCTCATATGGATGAGGCTGATATGGTCTCCGTTGATGACCGGGGATTTCTTCTGCGTTGTGACCGCGAATCTTAAGGAACTGGACAACGCTACTGAGACCCTTCACCGTGTGCATAAGGATTTCATGCCCTCGGTGATCGGTATCGGTTCCTTCTCCAAGCGGCCGGAATTCGTTTTTATAAACATCTGGGCCAAGAACATGGTCGAGATCCATGACATTCGACGGCGCCTTCAGTCCACAGGTCATTTCGTGGAAATGCGATATCAGATTCTCACCGACATGAGGGAGTGCGACTGCTGGCTTGACAAGGTCTCCCGTGAGAAGTGTTCCCGTTCATCCTATGATGCTCTGGATGGCACGGAGTAGTTCATCGCCCCTGTCCGTTCCCAACAATATCTCGTTACCGTAGATGGTCTTCAACATGACACCCTGATGGCCGCTCATGGTGTATGCCTTGTTACGATAGGACAGCAGACGGAACCGGATCCCCCAGCCACCGTATTCCGCCAGACCACGGTAATCAACCATGTCCGCAGATGTTATCTCACCTGCGAATATCCTCCTTTTGATGAAAGGTCTGTAGTCAACCTCCACGCCAAAGTCATAGACCGTCAGGGTCATCCTGCTGTAAAGCAGCAGGGCGGGAACACCTAGGCCGATGAAAGCCGACATCAACAGCATCCCCCAGTCGGGGAGAGGATTGTTGCTCACCGGGATGCCGAACCCCATTTCGATGATAGGGACCGACACCGCAAACAGAACCAGTACCGCGCAAACAAGATAGATGAACCGAGGTTTGTCATTCTGGATCTCGTGGTAGATGACCTTGCTCATAGACCCGTTTCGTCAAGCACATATTAAACCCCCTGTCCCCGCGGTGTGGTAAAATCTGGAACCGGTTCAAGAATAGGCTTCACAATGGAAACAAGGCATTGAAAAATTCAGATAGATAAAGCGTTGAAGTGGTTTGGTCACTGCGGAAGCAGTACAGTCCTAGAACCTGTCACGTCGCGGGGGTGCGTGCTTTCTGAAGCAGTCCCTGCAATAGACGGGTTTTCCCTGGGTGGGCTTGAAAGGCACTTCGCACTCCTGTTTGCAGTCGCTGCAAGTGGCCTTGTGGAACTCCCTAGGGGGTCTATCCCTGTCAAAAGACATCTTTTCTCATCTCCTTTTCTTATAAGATCGATTTCCGTATTCTACGCCCAACTTAACTACTGTCTTGTTCTTAGGGATATGACCAGGCTATAGTC
>PWNH01000133.1 GCA_003557905.1 Methanomassiliicoccaceae archaeon
CCCTGCAGACTCTCCTTCGGGGAGAAGGAGGACGACCTGGACATCATATGCCCCTGAGATTACCGCGATGCCGACCTTGATGATTACGACGCCTGCTATTGTGCGCTTTATGTGAGCGAGGAGGTTTTCAAGGGTGAGAGGGAAGTAGGTCCAGTGCCGGAGCGGAGGCCTCCATTGGATGAACGCGAGAAATCGGAGCCGGTCCGGGGTGGTTTCAGCCACCCTGTGCACCGATGTAAGGTCTGCGGCTACCTATGCGCCCGTGAGAACCCTCCGGGAAAATGCCCTATATGCATGGCGGGCAGGGAGAGGTTTGAAAGATTCGCCTGACAGACATCAATCAACCTCCTTTTCATCAACTTGACACCATGGATGGAATAAGGTAATATGGATTTGAAGTGAAAATCCGCACGACCTAGGGTTCATCTCAAAGCAGAAAGAATCACCAGTATCGGGCCCAGGACCAATCCGTTGAAGGATAGGATGCCCAACAACGCAGAGAAGACAACCACAATCCTCTTTTTCCGGGTTTGGATTTCTTGAAGGTTCAAAAGGATCGAGGAGGCTCCACCGGCCAGCCCCATAATCACCAGTAGGGATGTTATGACAATACCGGTAGAAAGGCCGCTGTTCGAAAGTGCGATAAGCATCTGGACTGTAGCGGTCGCCGCAGTCCCGATCATAAGCGATCCCCCCGATATACCCAGGAAAGCACTCAGGTCCAACTCTCCGTTGTTCCTCATGGTCATCATCAATATGGCGCCCATCAGTAGGATCAGTAGTATCGGAGTCATAACAAGAAGCATATCGCTACCTTGCCACTGATATATTCGCAATAAATCGAATGGCACCATCAGCAACTCCGTTGATGTGAATGACTCCTCATAACCTACCACGATGGCATAATTACCCGACATACCGGAGCTATGGAATACGGCTATGAGCAACGTCAACTCTCCCTCGTATAGCTCGGTTGTTAGCTCATCAAAATCTACGATGACGTAGAAGGATGTGGCGGTGAATCCCTCGTATTCCGCGTTTTCGGCCACTTCCGTTTCAAGGACCTCATACCCGAAACCATCAGGAACGACAACATATGATGGAAGCGGCGCTCCCTCACTCCAATCTGGTACCATAAGGGCTATGTGCGGACGGAAGCCTCGGTCAAAATCATATACTGGAACCAATAATTGTATCAGAAGCCTCTCATCATCCACTTTGAGAGCATAATAATGAGCTGAATCGTCCCCCAGTCTGTTGTAGATGACTGATGATTTTGAAACATCATCAACGACATAAGCACTGTCAGCTGCTTCATTGCCCATCGGGAATTTTGGAGCATGGGCCTCAACACTGATTGGAAAAATGGTCAGAAGTACCAACATCAAGATGGTAAAGGACAACCATTTGCGCATACGTGAGTATCCCTTTTAGGATATAATTCAATTCTCCAAGAAAGCCCACAGTTTTTATCATCATAATGGAATATCCTTTTTATGAAACCCGTTCGAACCTCTCCTTCAAAATTACGTATCAGAGGAGGGGACGCTGTATCGCCGGTCGTCGCCACCATAATGATGGTCGCTGTCACAGTCATCCTGTCTTCGGTCCTTTTCGTCCTCGTCCTCGAAATAGCCAATATGACAGATGACGGTGGCCAAGTTCCAGACAGCGGATCGACACCGTTGCCCACCGGATCCGGAACTCCTGAAGATCCTTACTTATTGCGATCAATCGGGGAAATAATTGATCTTGTCAATGACAGGGATTCTCATTACGCCCTTGCAAGCGACATTGACGCATCTTCGACGAGGTTTCTGAACGATGGTGCTGGATTTGAGCCTATGTTCGGCCTTGGAAACAGTTTTCGCGGCTCCTTCGATGGCAATCATCACAACATAACGGGATTGTACATCAACCGCCCGTCATCCAATCAGGTCGGCTTTTTCTCTTGGATCGCAGCGGATGCCGATGTCAGGAACATAAATATTATCGATGCCGAGGTCATAGGCGGAAACAACGTCGGCATTCTAGCAGGCAGAAGCACAGGAACTATTTTGGAATGTTCGACCAGCGGAACTGTAACAGGTCAGGATAGGGTTGGCGGCCTGGTCGGTGCCAACTGGAGGATCGTTGAGAGATCTCACTCCAACGCTGACGTCACAGCCTCCGGTTCAATCATCGGCGGTCTCGTCGGGGAGAACAGACAAAACCAGCTCATCTTGAATAGCTATGCGACCGGTACCGTTACAGGCGGTAGTACAGTGGGCGGCCTCGTGGGTCTGAATTCGAACAATGCCAGGATAACCAATTGTTACTCCGTGGGAGTTGTCAGCGGTACGGCAGATGTGGGTGGCCTTATTGGAAGTAACGCTGTGAATGGGCAGATCCTATCATCATACTGGGACACACAGACATCCAACACCCTGGTGAGTTCCGGAGGTACGGGCAAGACGACCTCACAAATGAAACAGTCTGCTACATTCCTGGGATGGGATTTCACAGACATATGGGTACTGTATCCAGGTCAATATCCTCTGCTTGTTTCAAGTTGAGAACAATTCAATGGAATGATATTGTCCCATCAATCAAATTAATATACCTGGTATTCTATTTCAAATTAAATTGAAATCATGTCGTGAATCAAATGATAGAAACATTCCTAGGCGCGATGGACAGCGGCCTGGCCGCTGTTCTTGACTATCTGGTACAGCACACTATAAATTGTCTCGTACCGGCATTCTTCATCGCGGGTGCGATAGCCGCACTCGTCCGCAAGGATGCCATATTGAAATATTTCGGACCCGATGTGAAGAAGTACAAATCTTACTCCGTCGCGTCTGTGTCCGGTACCGTGCTGGCAGTCTGTAGTTGCACCATTCTGCCATTGTTCGCAGGGATATTCAAAAAGGGCAGCGGTCTAGGCCCGGCGACCACATTCCTTTTCGCCGGACCCGCGATCAATCTTTTGGCAGTGATATACACCGCCCAGGTCCTCGGTCTTGAACTCGGTGCCGCCAGGGCATTTTTCGCAGTCATAATGTCGATCATGGTCGGTATCACCATGGCCTATCTGTTCAAATCGGATGATGACAAGAACAGGGAGAAATTGAAAAACATACCAACGGGTCCAGAGGAGAACCCTAAACCATCCTGGGTGATACCGTTGTTCTTCGTGGCTCTGATAGGCATCCTGGTCTTCGGGGCATCGGGTATAGACATCATAACCAAGTTGACCGTTGTCTTTGCGTTGATAATCGCTGTGGCATATCTGATGATACGGTATTTCACTAAGGATGAGGCCATTGATTGGGGGCTGGAGACATGGGACCTGACCAAGAAGATATTCCCCATACTCCTGATCGGTACCTTCTTTGTCGGCGTGTTCGCATATTTCGTGCCGCCGGAGACATTCAGGCCGTACCTCGGAGAGAACGACCTCGGATCGATACTATTGGCATCGTTGCTGGGGGCATTGCTGTACATGCCAACTCTTCTCGAGGTGCCGATTGTTGGAGGTACCTTGGGGTACAGCACCGGCGTTATGGCATCGGGGCCGGCGTTGGCCCTTCTGTTGGCGGGGCCCACAACCAGCTTGCCGGCGTTGATAGTTTTATACCGCGTCATGGGCTTGAAGAGGACCATGGTATACTGGGTGCTGGTCATCATGATGGCGACCATCGCCGGTTTGGCCTTCGGCATGATTGTCGGATGATGAGGAATGGAGGTGAAGTGATGAAGATAGAGATAATGGGAACCGGTTGCGTGAAATGCAAGAAACTGTACAAGCTGGTCGTCGATACCATCAAGGATATCGGCGTGGATGCCGAGGTGGTAAAGGTGGAGGACCTCCAGGCAATGATGGACCGCGGGGTGATGATCACTCCCGCCCTGTACATAAACGGGGAGGCGGTCTCCGCCGGACGCATCCCGTCAAAGGATGAGCTTGTGGGTATGATCAACGAGGCGGTCTGATTGGTCGATGGAAAGGATTGCTTTTGCAAGGGGGAAGGTAATGTGCGGATAATATACGCCTGCGCGGGGGCCTCCAACGTGGGACAGCTCTCTAATGATGTCGCAGTGGAACTGACACGACGCGGTGAAGGTAGGATGGGATGCCTGGTAGGATTGGCGGCCAATGTCTCAACGATGGTGCAGAACGCCAAGGCCGCCGACTCACTCCTCGTGATAGACGGTTGTGGGGTGGCTTGCGCCAGGAAGGTTCTGGAGGGCAAAGGCCTCATCCCGGACTCGATGATATTGACGGAGATGGGCGTGGACAAGGACTATGACCTCACAGCTGGAAAGGACAGAGTTCATCAGTTGGCCACCAAGGTCACCGACGGATTGGATAAATCAATAAACATCATAACGCCTGGCAAAGGTTGCGGGTTTTGAGTTGAAACAGTGAATGGAGGTAATTCACGGAATGCATAATTCGAAAGCCGACCCTCTTGGATCCATATTCCAAATCCCCTTTTCACATCAATAAATCGCCCGTTGATTTGGCCGTATCTGTCATCATCGGCAAAATACGCGTAATTGGAATCCTAATGATCTTGTCTTCCATCGATTGAATATTCCCAATCATATAGGAAACAATGATGCCAGCAACATTCGCAAATCCTGCAAATAAAATACAAACCATTAATTCATTTGAGATTCAGTTTACGTCATATGCCGTCAATCCTGTTTGTGGATGATGAAAGTTCGCTTTTGGAACTCGGCAAGATTTATTTGGAGAAGAAAGGGGACTTTCAAGTCGATACGGTATTGTCTGGAGCAGAAGCTATTGATATTCTTAACAAAAAATCCTATGATGTCATAGTCTCAGACTATGAGATGTCAGGTATGAACGGGATAGAGCTTTTGAAACAGATCCGTTCCCAAGGCGATGAAACGCCCTTCATCATTTTCACCGGAAGAAGCAGGGAGGAAGTGGTCATAGAGGCACTGAACGCCGGAGCCACATATTATTTGCAGAAGGGAGGACAGTCGAAGGCTCAGTTCTCGGAGCTGATAGGCAAGATAAACGCAGCCGCAGATGCCTCATGGAACAAGAAGGAGTTGAAAAAGACCAATCGTTTCCTTGCAAACGTCTACAGTGCCGTCAAGGATGGGATATCCCTTCTGGACACCGATTTCAACATCCAGTACATCAATCCGACGATGGAGGAATGGTACGGCCCTAAGGAAGAAGCGATCGGAAAGAAGTGCTATGAATTCTATCATGGCAAAGATGAGATATGTGATTTCTGTCCATCGGTTGAAGCTATCAGGACGAACTGTCAGAATTCAAATGTGATTCCCGGAGGAAAAGGTCGAAATATCGAAAAATTAGAACTCTTCGCGAATCCCGTTCATGATGATGATGGGAATCTTATCGGTGTTTTGGAGTTCGTCCGCGACATAAACCCGCGTTTGAAGATGGAACAAGCTCTGAGGAATTCTGAGGACATTTACAAGATATACTTGGATTATGCTGATGATATAGTATATACCACAGACTCGAATCTGTTGTTGGACTCATTATCGCCATCCGTGGAGAGGGTTTTAGGTTTTAAACAAAGCGATCTTATTGGAAAACCTTTCCTCATTCCGGTACATCCCGATGATAGATTGGCCGTTGAGATGAACATCGAAAGGGTGATTATGACGGGGGAGTTCGAATATCTGGATGTCAGATTGTCAACATCAGCGGGATACAGATGGTTCAATACGATGTTCAAACCTATTTTGAACGATACCGGTGTGTTCACAGGCCTGGTAGGTTCCAGCAAATACATCCATGACCGTAAGATGATGGAGCAGGAACTCCGCAACAGGGAGGAGATGTACCGGCTCATGATCGAGAATAGTCTCGATGTGATATGGATGATGGATCTGAACGGCGAATTCACATATCTCTCACCATCCCTGAAAAACATCACCGGTCATGAAGTCCTAGATTTCATGAAATCAGGGATTTTCAGTTACCTCCATCCTGATGAACATGATATTTACCTTAAGGAATTCGATAGGATAGTTAGCTCGGATGGTTACAACGCAACGATTGTTGTCCGGATAAGGCACGCCGATGACAACTACTACTGGTATCAGTCAATAATATCGAGACTCATGGATGAGATGGGCGAGGTCATCGGTCTGATGGGGATCAGCAGGAACATAAACCATCAGAGGGCAGCGGAGGATAGGTATCAGACGCTCTTC